>CBIHLR010000001.1:0-44394 GCA_966210875.1 uncultured Brevundimonas sp.
GTGGAACCTGCTGGGGGCCCGGCCGGTGCAGGTGCTGGCCTACGAGAACTTCGGCAAGACGTGGGCCGCCGACGTCCGCGACCATCTGAAGCTCGCCCCCGAGGTGCTGGAGGTCGACTTTGGCGCGCTTCCCGACCTGTCGCGCGTGCGGCCCGACTGCGACCTCGTCTTCGCCTGGAACGGCACCACCTCGGGGGTCCGCGTGCCCGACGCCGGTTTCATCGCCGCCGGCCGAGATGGACTGACCATCTGCGACGCCACCTCGGCCGCCTTCGCCATGCCGCTGGAGTGGGACAAGCTCGACACCACCACCTTCTCCTTCCAGAAGGCGCTCGGCGGTGACGCCGGCATCGGCGTGCTGGTCCTGTCGCCGCGCGCCGTCGAACGGCTCGACAGCCACGCCCCGGCCTGGCCGGTCCCCAAGGTCCTGCGCCTGCGCGACGCCCACGGCTTCGACCGCCAGCTGGCCGAGGCCGTGCCGATCAACACCTATTCCATCCTCGCGCTGGAGGACTGGATGGCCTGCCTCGCCTGGGCCGAGGCGGTTGGCGGCCTGCCCGCCCTGGTCGCCCGCACCCAGGCGAACTTCCGCGTGCTGGCCGACTGGGTCGAGCGCACCCCCTGGATCGACTTCCTCGCCCGCGATCCGGCGACGCGCTCCGAAACCTCCGTCTGTCTCCGTTTCACCGAGGACCGCGCCCAGGCCGACGGCTTCGCCAGAGGCGTCGCCGCCTGGCTCAAGGACAAGGGCGCCGCGCTCGATGTCGAATCACACCGCGCCGCCCCGCCGGGCCTGCGCATCTGGTGCGGTGCGACGGTGGAGACCGAGGACGTGCGGGCCCTCCTGCCATGGCTCGACCTCGCCTATGCAGAGGCGCTTTGACGCGGCCCCGGTTCAGGCCATAACAGCGGTCGCATCTGACGAGGGCTGTTCATGCGCAAGACCGTCTCCCTGGCCATCGCGGCCGCGACCCTGGCCGTGGCGGCTCCGGCCAGCGCCGGCGACCTCATGCTCGGCGTCTACGCCCACGACGTGACCTTCGTCGGCGAGGCCGTGGGGCTGGGCGCCGCGGGCAAGGAAGACGGGCAGAACATTCACCTGGGCTGGCGTTCGGACCGGCTGGACGGCTTCCCGTCCTGGATGCGCGGCCCGCGCGCCCACGTCTTCGTCTCGGGCAACACCGCCGGGGACACCAGCTACATCGCCGCCGGCCTGAACTGGCATGTGCCGCTGACCGACGACGGCCGCGTCTATCTCCAGCCCGGCATCGGCCTGGCCGTGCACGACGGCTACGATGTCTTCCCGGACTACGCCGAGCCCAGCATCACGCCTGAGGAATTCGACCGTCGCGTCGCCCTGCGTTCCGAGCGGATCGAGTTCGGCTCCCAGGTGCTGTTCGAACCGGAAATCGCGATCGGCTATCGCCTGACCGACTCGACGGCGGTCGAGCTGTCCTACGTCCACCTCTCCAACGGGCAGATCTTCGCCCAGGGCAAGAACGAGGGTCTGGACGAGGTCGGTATCCGGCTGGTCCACCGCTTCGGCGGCTGAGGGGCGACAGGCGCCCTCCCCTCCGCTATACCGCCGCCGCATTCCTGCGGAGCATTGAGTCTTGGCGAACGTCGCGGTGGTCGGCGCCCAGTGGGGCGACGAGGGCAAGGGCAAGATCGTCGACTGGCTGTCGAACCGGGCCGACATGGTCGTCCGGTTCCAGGGCGGTCATAACGCCGGCCACACCCTCGTCGTCGACGGCAAGGTCTACAAGCTGGCCCTGCTTCCCTCCGGCGTCGTCCAGGGCAAGCCGTCCGTCATCGGCAACGGCGTCGTCATCGACCCCTGGCACCTGCTCGGCGAGATCGAGAAGATCGAGGCCCAGGGCGTCCGCATCACGCCCGACCTGCTCATGGTCGCGGACAACGCCTGCCTGATCCTGCCCATCCACCCGGCGCTCGACGTGGCGCGCGAGGCCGCCGCCAGCGAGCGCGGCGCCAAAATCGGCACCACCGGCCGCGGCATCGGCCCGGCCTATGAGGACAAGGTCGGCCGCCGCGCCATCCGGGTCTGCGACCTGGCCAACGAGGACGACCTCAAGGTCAAGATCGACCGACTGCGCGCCCACCACGATCCGCTGCGCGCCGGCCTAGGCCTGGAGCCGATCGATCCCGAGGCCCTGCTCGCCAAGCTGCTCGAGATCGCGCCGAAGATCCTGCCCTACGCCCAGCCCGCCTGGCGCGTGCTCGACAAGGCCCAGAAGGCCGGCAAGCGCATCCTGTTCGAGGGCGCCCAGGGCGCCTTCCTCGACGTCGACCACGGCACCTATCCGTACGTGACCTCGTCCAACACCGTCGCCGGCCAGGCCTCGGCGGGCTCGGGCATGGGGCCCAGGGGCCCCGGCTATGTGCTCGGCATCGTCAAGGCCTACACCACCCGCGTCGGTGAGGGTCCCTTCGCGTGTGAGCTCGACGACGAAATCGGCCGGCACCTGGCCACGGTCGGCCGCGAGGCCGGCACCAACACCGGCCGCCCGCGCCGCTGCGGCTGGTTCGATGCGGTCCTGGTGCGTCAGTCGGTGGCCATCAACGGGATCGACGGCATCGCGCTCACCAAGCTCGACGTGCTGGATGGGCTGAAGGAGCTGAAGATCTGCGTCGGCTACCGCATCGGCGGCGACGTTCTCGACTACCTGCCGTCCAGCCTTAAGGCGCAGGCCGCGGCCGAGCCGGTCTTCGAGACGATGGAAGGCTGGAGCGAAAGCACGGCTTCCGTGCGCAGCTTCAAGGACCTCAACGCCCGCGCCATCAAGTACGTGCGCCGCATCGAGGAGCTCATCGGCGCGCCGCTTGCGTTGCTCTCCACCAGCCCCGAGCGGGACGACACCATCCTGGTGCGGGACCCGTTCCTCGGCTGAGGTCAAGCGTCCTCGTCCGCCTCGGGGTCTCCGTCAGGATCATGCGGCTGGGTGATCGACGGCGGATCGCTCGCTGGAAAGCTGTCTTCAAGCTCCTGATCGAGCTCCTTCTCAAGGCGATTCTGCTCGTCTGTCCTGGGGTCGGGCATGGCGAGAGTATGCGCCCAGTTCACCGTCAAGGCGATCTTTACCGCGCGCCGTTACGCTTGCGGCCATGTTGATCGACGATCCCAAGATCCTGACCCGGCTGGAGCCTGTCGTCCGGCGCATCATGATCATCGACGCCAATCTGGCGGCGTCGCGTCTGCTCACGGACCTGATGAAGGGCCTCGGAGCGCGCGAGGTGCTGGTCGAGCCCGACGAAAAGCGCGCCATGGAGCTGGCCCGCGAGTTCGAGCCCAGCCTGATCTTCGTGGAACGTCACGGCCCCCGTCTCGACGGCGAGGCCCTGGCGCGGCGTATCCGCCGCTCTCACCTGGCCTGCCGCCACGTCCCGATCATCATGGTCACGGCCGAGGCCACGGCCTCCAACATCAAGGGCGCGCGCGACGCCGGCGTCCACGAGTTCATGGTCAAGCCGTTCACCGCCGGCGACCTTGTCCGCCGCGTGATCAATGTCGCCACCAAGCCGCGCAACTGGGTCGAGGCCGTCGGCTACGTCGGCCCGGACCGGCGCCGCTTCAACTCCGGCGACTACAAGGGACCGAAGAAGCGGCGTGAGGAGTCCGCCGCCTCCTCGCCGGACAACTTCGACCTGCTCGATCAGGCCCGCCGCATTCTGGTGGCCGCGCTCGACCAGTTCGACCGCGATCCCATGCAGGCGCTGCGCGCCATCGCCGCCCAGGGCTCGGCGCTGAAGGCCTTTGCGGTGGGCGCCGGCCAGTCCCGCCTCGCAGTGGCGGCGGCGGAACTCGAAGGGGCGGCGTCCGCGCCCCAGGCGACGGTGAACCTCGTCAGAGGCCCGGCCGTGGCCGTGCTCACCCTGATCGCCCAGATGGCGGCCGAAGGCGGCCGCGCGGCCTAGGCCTCGACGAGCTGCCGGTCGACGGCGGCAGCGCGCATCGCCTTCTGCAGCTTTTCGAACGCCCGGACCTCGATCTGGCGCACGCGTTCACGCGACACGCCGTATTGGCCGGCCAGCTCCTCAAGCGTCAGCGGATCCTCGATCAGCCGGCGCTGCGTCAGGATGTGGCGCTCGCGCTCGTTCAGCTCCTGCATGGCTTCCTGCAGCAGCTCCATGCGCAGCGTGTGCTCTTCGCTTTCCGCCAGCTGGGTCTCCTGGCTGACGGCGTTGTCGTCGGCCAGCCAGTCCTGCCACTCGCTCTCGCCGTCCGCGCGCATCGGAGCGTTCAGCGAAGCGTCGCCACCCGACAGGCGGCGGTTCATGGAGGTGACTTCTTCTTCCGTCACGCCCAGCTTGGTCGCGATCTGCGACAGGTGTTCGGGGTGCAGGTCGCCTTCCTCGAAGGCCGAGATCTGGCTCTTGGCCTTGCGCAGGTTGAAGAACAGCTTCTTCTGCGCGGCGGTGGTGCCCATCTTCACGAGCGACCAGCTGCGCAGGATGTATTCCTGGATCGAGGCGCGAATCCACCACATGGCGTAGGTCGCCAGGCGGAAGCCCTTGTCCGGATCGAATTTCTTGACCGCCTGCATCAGGCCGACGTTGCCCTCGGAGATCACCTCGCCGATCGGCAGGCCGTAGCCGCGGTAGCCCATGGCGATCTTGGCCACGAGACGCAGGTGCGAGGTCACCAGCTTGTGGGCGGCCTCGGTGTCCTGGTGCTCGGTCCAACGCTTGGCCAGCATGAACTCGTCGTCCTTGCTGAGCATGGGAAACTTGCGGATTTCAGTCAGGTAGCGCGACAGTCCCTGTTCAGGCGACATGATCGCGATCGAATTAACGGCCATTGGACCCCTCGTTTTCCGTCCCTTGCGAGCGAGCTGATCGGCCCTGACCACGGATTGTGCATCCGGGCCTCGCCCCTCAACCGGACAATCTGGTGATTGGTTTCGCGGGTTCAAAGGCCACGCTCGGCGAAATCGAGCCGGCCCGTGACTTTTCCGCGCCACCTCACCTGACGGACGTATACGCCACCGTCCGTCCTTTTTCAAGACGGACCTGCGCGCGGGTCGGCAAACCTCCCCTTAAGCATTCCCTTTCACCATGCCGGCCTCACACAGGTTCGGGCCTTCCATGTTCCAGATCATCGGCATCGTGCTTCTGTTCGCCATGGTGTTCGGCAGCTACATGCTGGCCGGCGGCAACTTCGGCGTCATCCTGCACGCCCTGCCCCACGAGATGATGGCCATCGGCGGGGCGGCGATCGCCGCCTTTCTCATCTCGAACAACGGCTCGGTCATCAAGGCGACGCTGGGCGGCCTGGGCAAGTCGTTCGCGGGCCCGAAGTGGAAGGCTTCCGACTACCGCGACCTGCTCAGCCTGCTCTTCCAGCTGACCAAGACGATGAAGTCCAAGGGCGTCATCGCGCTGGAAAGCCACATCGAGAACCCGAAGGAATCCGCGATCTTCACGCGCTTCCCGAAGATCATGAAGGACCACTTCGCCATCGACTTCATCTGCGACACGCTGCGGATGATGACCATGAACCTGGAGGATCCCCACCAGGTCGAGGACGCGATGGAGAAGCAGCTCGAGAAGCACCACCATGAGGCGCTCGCGCCGGCGCACGCGCTCCAGAACATGGCTGACGCCCTGCCGGCGCTGGGCATTGTCGCGGCCGTGCTCGGCGTCATCAAGACCATGGGTTCGATCACCGAGCCCCCCGAGGTGCTGGGCGGAATGATCGGCGGCGCCCTGGTCGGCACCTTCCTCGGCGTGTTCCTGGCCTATGGCCTGGTCGGCCCCATCGCGGCGCGGCTGAAGTCGATCGTCGAGGAGGAAGGCGCCTTCTACAAGATCATCCAGTCGGTCCTCGTCGCCCACCTGCACGGCAACGCCGCGCAGATCTCAGTGGAGCTCGGCCGCACCGACATTCCGAGCCCCGCCCAGCCCACTTTCGCCCAGCTGGAAGAGGCCCTGGCCGCGGAGCCCGCGGTCGCCGCCTAATCACGGCTTCGTGATTCCCCGCTTGCTACGCCGTTCAATTCGGCGTTACCTCCCCGACGCGGGTGTCATGAGCCCGCGATAAAAATCCCTTGGGAAGGAACACTCATGATCATCCGTAAGCTCCTGATCGCTTCGATCGGCGTCGCCGCTCTGTCCGTCGCCGCCTGCCAGCCGGCCGCTGAAGACGCCGCCACCGACACCGAAGTCGCCGCCGAGTCCGCTGAAGACGCGGCCGATGACGCCGCCGCCGCCGCCGGCGAAGCCGCCGACGACGCCGCCATGGCCGCCGGTGAGGCCGCCGAAGAAGCCGGTGACGCCATGACCGAAACCCCGGCCGAAGACGCCGCCGAGGAAGCCCCGGCTCAATAATCCCCACGCGCAATCGCGCGACTGGATTAGGAAGGGGTCGCTCGCCGGGCGGCCCCTTTTTCCGTTTCGCCAGACCGTGACCGAACCTCTCCTGCCCGCCGACCTCGACTGGACCGCCGACGAGGCGCCCAGGTCTCGCACTTTCGGCGACGTCTATTTCTCCGCCGAAGGCGGGCTCGATGAGACCCGCGCGGTCTTCCTGGCCGGCTGCGGGCTCCCCGACGCCTGGGTGGGACGGGACTGTTTCGTCCTCGCCGAAACGGGCTTCGGCACCGGCCTCAACATCATGGCCGCGCTCGACCTGTGGCGGCGAACCCGCAAGCCCGAAGCGCGCCTGCGCGTTTTTTCGGTCGAGGCCCACCCCCTGCTGCGCGAGGACGCCCGGCGCGCCCATGCCGCCTGGCCGGAACTGGCCGAGATCTCGGCGGCGCTGCTCGAGCAGTGGCCGGCCCCGACCCCCGGCTTCCACCGCATCGACCTGCCCCAATGGGGCGCGACCATCGACCTCGGTCACGGCGAGGCGGCCGAGATGCTGGCCGCCTGGCAGGGTCGGGCCGACGCGTGGTTCCTGGACGGCTTCGCCCCGGCCCTCAACCCGAAGATGTGGCGCGAGGAGGTGCTGAACCTGGTCGCCGCGCGCTCTGCGCCTGGTGCCCGCCTGGCCAGTTTCACCGTCGCCGGCGGCGTCCGGCGCGGTCTCGCCGCCGCCGGCTTCTCCGTCGAGAAGAAACCCGGGTACGGCCGAAAGCGCGAGCGCCTCGAGGCGACCCGGCCGGGCTCTCCAGCCCTGGCGCGGAAGCCGGAGGTTTTGATCATCGGCGCGGGCGTCGCCGGCGCCGCTCTCGCCCGGGCGTTCTCTCAGCTCGGCTGCCCAGCGACGGTCGTCGAGGCCATCTCTCCCGGCGCGGCCGCCTCCGGCGCGCCCGCGGCCCTGGTCACGCCCCGCCTCGACGCTGGCCTGGGACCGGTCGCCGACCTCGGCGCCCAGGCCTTCCAACGCGCTGTCGCGCTCTATCGCGAAACCGCTGGGGCGGTCCTTGCTCGGGGGGTGCTGCGTCTGGCCCGCGATGACCGGGACGCCGGACGCCTCGCGCGGATCGCGGACCAGCCGCTCTGGCCGCCCGAGGCGCTCGATCCGCTGGGGCCCGCCGACGCGTCCGACCGCCTGGGCGAGCCCACGGATCGCGCCGGCCTCTGGATGGCGGACGCGCTGACGGTCGAGCCCGCCGTCGTGTTGGAGACCTGGCTGAGCGGCTCGACGGTCCGGCGCGCGGAGGTCATTGAGGTCGAGGCTGGGGTCCGGCCCGCGGTCCGTCTGGCCGACGGCGGGCGGCTGGAAGCCGACGCCGTCGTCCTCGCGGCCGGCTGGGCCTCGGTCGCCCTCGGCGCCGCGGGATTGAAGCCTGTTCGCGGCCAGCTGGCCTGGTTCGACGGCCCACCACCGACCCCCGCCGTATGGGGCGCGGGCTATGCGGTACCGACCCGCTCAGGCGTCCTCGTCGGCGCGACCCATGATCGCGGCCGGACCGACACTGTTCCGGACGCCGGCGACCAGGCCCAACTCCTGGATCGGCTGACCCAGGTGCGCCCGGGGCTGGCGCGGGGGCTGGACCCGCGGACGGGCCGCTCTCGGGCGGCGGTCAGGGCGGCCACGCCGGACCACCTTCCGCTGTGCGGGCCGCTGGCCGATGGCTTGTGGTGCCTCACCGGGCTCGGTGGACGCGGCTTCGCCTGGGCTCCGCTGCTGGCCGAGCATCTGGCAGCAACAGTCGTCGGCGCGCCGTCGCCCCTGCCGGGACCGCTTGTCGATCTGGTCCATCCCATGCGACCCTCCGCCTCGGGGAGCTGACAGAACTTTCAAGGCGGACGGCGCCTCGCCGTTCCCACCCGGAGAGCCGAGATGAAAACGCCGCTGGCCCTGAGCGCCCTGTTGCTGACCGCCGCCTGCACCCCGACGCCGGGCATGGATGGCCCGCGCGAGCCGCGGCAGTGCTTCTTTGTCAGCGAGGTGGATTCGTTCGCCTCCTCCGACGACCGTGTCGTCTACGTCCGGACCGGTCGAGACGAGGTGTTCCGCCTCGACACCTTCGGCTGCAACAACGTGGACTGGTCTCAATCGATCGGCATCCAGGCTCGCGGTGGCGGCTCGAGCGTGTGCTCCGGCTTTGACGCCGAGCTCATCGTCCCCGGCATCGGATCGGGCCCTCGCTCCTGCCCAGTCACCGGCGTGCGCCGCCTGACCGAGGCCGAGGTCGCCGCGCTCGACGAGCGCGACCGGCCCTGATGAAACCCGGAGTTTTTCTCAGACTTTCCTGCTACCTCCGATGAGTCGCGCCTGATCTTGGCCTACGCCTAACCTGCGGCCAGGGGCGCGTCCCCGCAGCTGTGCGCGGGGGCGTGATATTGCTGGACCAATGGCACGACGCTGACTGGCAGGAGCCTGCCGTCACGGAACGCCGAGCGTTCGAGATGGTCCGCGCAGCGCGTCTGGAAACAGACGCCATTCGCTACTTCGCTTTCCCGTGGGCCACCCTCATCGATCGCATGGCTTCGCGCCATGCCGATGAGCAGCCGCTGCTGGACGCGCTCGTGAAGATGTCCAAGACCGCGCGCCGCGCGCCCCGGGTCGTGACGGTCTGCCAGCACATCCGGATGCTCGAGTTCCGGCACCTGTTCGAGATGGCGCGGGTGACGGACGTTTTCTGGAGCCATGCGATCAGGGGCCGGCCACGCTGGGGCGGCAATCGACCGATCAATCTCCATCCCTTTCCGCTCTATCCGGTCCAGTCGCCGGTGGTGCAGACCTTCTCCGACACCGAGCGCCGCCCGCTGCTGTTCAACTTCATCGGAGCGGTCGAGAACAGCTGGTACCTCACCGATGTACGCCAGTGGATCGCCAGGCACCTGGCGCGCGAACCGAACGGCAGCGTCATCCTTCGTCGAGGCTGGCACTATCAGCGCGCGGTCTACGAGCATCAGGTCAAAGGCCTGGCGCCGGATGGCGAGCCCCTGACCGACGCTGAGGCCGAGGCGGAGTTCGCCCGCGCCCTGAAGCGTTCCACCTTCACCCTGTGCCCGTCCGGCTCAGGACCAAACTCCATCAGGCTGTGGGAAGCCATCGGTCACGGCTCCATCCCGGTCATCCTCTCGGACACCCTGGCGCTTCCGGGCCCGGAGGAGCTCTGGCGCGAGGCGGCCGTGTTCTGCGAGGAAACCGAGGCGGCCGTGAGTCAGCTGCCGGCCCGGCTCGCCGAGCTGGCGGCCGATCCAGTAGCGATCGCGCACCGCCGCAGGGCCCTGCGGCAACTATGGTCCCTGTACGGCCCCCTGAACTTTGCGCATGACATACGGTCTCTCGCGCTTCGGGAGGCGACGCCGGAGCCCGCGCCCGCGCCAGCCTTCAACACCGTCAGGCGACCCAGGATTTGTCTGTTCGGCCGGCACGCCAACCGCACACCTTTCGCCTATCCGCCCTATCGCGCCCTGCTCGAAGACGCGATCGACTACGTCGAGGACCCCGCCGTGGCCGACGCCGTCATTCTCGGGTTCGAAATCGACATCCGCGACAGTTTCGAAGTCCTTGCCCGGCTCAAGGCCGACAGGCCGCAGCTCCTTCTTGCGGTCGTGTCTGAGGAGCCGTTGTGGGACACCGTCTGGTCGCATTCCCTCACGCCCTCGCGCGCCGTGCTGAGCCGCAATGGCGAGACCCTCGAGTTCGCGCGCGTGAACCATGCGAACTCGGACGTCTTCGACTTCGACGCCATCCCCTACTTCCTGACGACGGACGACGCCTACTTCGTCCGCTACGGGGCATGGTTTTGCCGAAACGCCTGGCGGCCGGGCTCGCACTATCTGAAGGTCTGGGAGCGCGCGCCGGTGCGCGTGGCCTTCATGGCCGAGAAGCGGGACAAGAAGGTCTACGACATCCAGCATCCTGAAGCCCGCGTGTGGGGCCTCAGCGCATACCGCACGGCGGTGGCGCAAGGCGTCGTCGGACCAGACGTGCTTCGCGCCGGCAGAGGCTGGGACGACGCCGACTTCCGACGACAGGACCTCGTCGACTGGCGCCTCGACAAGATGGCGCGACTGGACGGCCAGGCCTTCATGGTCTCCGCGATGGAGAACACGCACCATCGGCAGTACGTCACCGAAAAACTGTTCGACGCCTACGCCGCCAGGGCCTTCCCCCTCTATGTCGCGTCGCCCGGGCACAGGGTGTTCGATCTCGCCGGCGATAGCTTTCTAAACTTGCACGGCCTCACGCCTGGCGAGGCCGTCGCAAAGATCGAAGCCCTGTCACCGGATCAGGTCTGCCTGGACAGCTACGTCGCGACCCAGCACAGGCTCGCAGACCTATTCAGACGCCCGGCCCTGCTGGCCCACGAACGGCGACGCGTGGCGCGTAAAGTACGGGAGGCGCTCAGTCAGCATCTGGACCTGAGCCAGGCCGAGCAGCCTGCGATGTCCGATGCAACGCCGATGGCGATGCCCGGCTAGATTTCCGCACTGCGGCCACCGCCCCGACGCAGACCCCACCCTGCGACGGCCGGGCCCTCACAGCCGGAGTAACCGACCTACTCACCTTGCAGGAAATGGTGGACGCGACAGGGATTGAACCTGTGACCCCTACGATGTCAACGTAGTGCTCTACCGCTGAGCTACGCGTCCCCGGGGCCGCTTCGGTGAGCGGAGGCGGGTCTATAGCCCGCCCGCTCCGCCGCCTGCAAGGGGTGTCAGGCGGCGATCATGCGGTCGACCTCGGCGACGAGGTCGCGGAGGTGGATGGGCTTGTTCAGGACCTTGGCCTGGGGCGAGGCCTGGGCCGCCGACAGGGCCACCGCGGCGAAGCCGGTGATGAACATGATGCGCACGCCGGGCTGACGCTGGGCGGCGATGCGGGCGACCTCGATGCCGTCCGCGCCGGGCATGACGATGTCGGTGAGCAGCAGGTCGTAGGGCCCGGCGTCGAGCGCGTCGATGGCGTCGTCGCCGTTCTCGCACGAGATGACCGTGTGCCCGGCCTTTTCCAGCGCGCGGGCCAGGAAGCCGCGCAGAGAACCGTCGTCTTCGGCCAAAAGGATGTGCGCCACGCGACCTCGCCCCGTAAAGTCAGGGCCGAACCCTAACCCGGCGGGCGTAAATCGAGAATGAAAAGCGGCGATACGCCAGGCCCGTTCCGCATCCGATGCGCAGAGCCCGCGGGGCCCGTGGTCTTCGCCGCGCCGCACGCCGGCCGCCAGATCCCTGAAGCCTTGGCCGAAATGGCGCGAGTGGACGAGCGCGCGTTGCGCAGCCTGGAGGATCCGCTGGTCGACCGGCTGATCGAGGACTGCGCGGTGACAGTGCTGAGTGGCCAGACGGCTCGCGCCTTCGTGGATGTGAACCGCGACCCCGCCGAACTCGACCCCCTCCTGATCGAGGGCGGCGACGGACGTTCAGCGCGGACGCGGGCCGGCCTGGGCGTGATCCCGCGCCTCACCGCGGCCGGCGAGCCGATTCATCGGCGCAGGCTGTCGATGGCCGAGGCTCAGACCTGGCTGGCGATCGGACACGCGTCCTATCATGCGGCGCTGGCGGATCTGATGCAGGCGGCGCGTCGGCGGCACGGCCGGGCGGT
This sequence comes from uncultured Brevundimonas sp., assembly GCA_966210875.1. Lineage (GTDB taxonomy): Bacteria > Pseudomonadota > Alphaproteobacteria > Caulobacterales > Caulobacteraceae > Brevundimonas. The sequence goes on from CBIHLR010000001.1 coordinate 11,963, forward strand.
GCTGGTCGACTGGCATTCGATGCCGTCACAGGCGGCCGAGGCCGAGGCGCGGCGGAGCGGCCGGCGGCCCGACATCGTGCTCGGCGACCTGCACGGCCGGGCCTGCGATCCCGAGATCACGGTCAGGGTCCGGGCGGTGTTCGAGGCCCACGGGCGGACGGTGGCGCTCAACCGCCCCTATGCGGGCGGCTACGTGACCCAGACCTGGGCGCGGCCGAAGGAGGGCTTCCACGCGCTGCAGATCGAGATCGACCGGTCTCTGTATCTGGACGAGGAAACCCTGGAGCCCCACGCCGGCTTCGCGCCCCTCAAGGCGGAGGTCGAACGGATTGCGGAAGCTCTCATTGATCTGGCCGCGCCGCGCGCGGACGCCGCCGAATAAAAAAAGCCGCGCCCGAGAGCGCGGCTGAAAGTCATTTGGGAGGAAACGCCCAATCAGGGCGAGGCCAGAATACGCCGCACCGCACAACGCGCAAGCAATTTTTTCGCAAGTGCGAAATGTCAGATGCCGAGCAGCTTGCGAGCGCGATGGATGCCCTGAGAGGCGGGCGAGCGCATCTGCCGCCACGCGAGCAGCGCCACGGCCGCAAGCGCGCCGAGCGCCAGAAACAGCGGACTGACCAGCCAGGCTCCTGCCGCAAGCGCGAAGTAATAGGCTCGCACTCCGCGATTGAACCCCGCGACAGCCGGATTGAGCACTTCGGTCGCCGCGTCTGCGTAATCCCGATTGCGGCTCGGGTCCGCCTCGGCGTCCGGCGCGGCCCCGATCAGGGCGACTGGGTAGTTCAGCTGGCGGATGGCCCAGATGAAGTCGAGCATGCCGCGCGACAGGCAGACGACGATCAGGGCCAGCTTGGCCTCCAAGACCCGGGCGGGCGCCTCGATGACCACGCCGGCGACCGTCTGCAGGGCGCCTTCGCCTCCGAAAAGCACCCCGCCGACCGCCGCGATCAGGATCAGGTTGGCCGAGGCGAAGAAGGAGGCCGAGTTGATGGTGTGGCCGAGCAGCTGGCCGTCGACGATGCGGCTTTCGCGCGCGCACATGGCGCGCATCCAGGCCAGGCGCACCGCATCCATGTCGAGATTGAGGACGCCGCCCCGCGCCAGCATGCGCAGGAACGGGCCGTAGCCCAGCCAGCAGGCGAGGAAGATCGCCAGGGCCGCGGCGTCGAACCAGGACAGGCCGAAGGTCCAGTCGTTCATCGGGCCGCCTCCTCGCGGGCGTCGTCCTCCTCCAGCACCACGGCGGTCTCCTGGTTGAGCGGCTGGGCCTCGCGCTTCGGAGGGATGTAGGGCTCCGGCTCCGGCGTGACCATGTTGCCGCGCATCAGGGAGCGGCCGGCCGTGAGGCCTCCGGTCAGCTGGGCCTCAAAGCGCTGCTCGTCACGCCGGCGGACATCGGCGATCGTCTCCTCGACCTCCTCGTCGGTGGCTCCGAGGTCGGCCAGGACCCGACCCCCGAAGCGCAGGGCGGATTCGAAGGTTTCGCGCAGCTCGTAGTCGACCCCGGCCTTCACCAGCCTGAGGGAATGGCCGCGATCAAAGGCGCGGACGTAGAGGCGAGCCAGCGGGAACTCCGACCGCGCCAGTTCGACGATGCGATCCGCCACGTCCGGCTTGTCGACGCAGACCAGGATCGCCTCGGCCGTCGCGGCCCCGGAGGCGTGCAGCACATCGAGCCGCGAGCCGTCTCCGTAATAGACCTTGAAGCCGAAGTTGCCGGCCGCCTGGATCATCTCGACGTCTCGGTCGATGATCGAGACGTCGACATTGCGAGCCAGGAGCGCCTGGGACACGACCTGAGCGAAGCGGCCGAAGCCGATGATCAGCGCGCGTTCCGTCAGGCCTTCGGCACGGTCGACCCCGTCCAGGTCGTCGATGGAGACGGGCTTTTCGCGCAGCAGGAAGCGCGTCACGAACAGGGTCACCAGCGGCGTCAGCGCCATCGAGAGGATGACGACCGCCGTCATCATGGCGCTGACGCGCGGGTCGAAGATCCCGACGGCCAGAGCGGCGCCATAGAGGACGAAGGCGAACTCTCCCCCCTGTGCGAACAGGGCCGCGCGTTCCAGCGCCTCGGTGTGGCCGGCGCGGAACAGCCGAGCGACCGCATAGATGGCGACCGACTTCACCGCCATGAAGCCGACGACCCACAGCAGGATCTGCTGCCAGGCGCCGAGGACGACGGACACGTCCAGCGACATGCCTACGCTGAGGAAGAACAGGCCGAGCAGGATGCCGCGGAAGGGTTCGACGTCGGCCTCGAGCTGGTGGCGGAAGGTCGAGTCCGACAGCAGCACGCCGGCCAGGAAGGCTCCCATGGCCATGGACAGGCCGCCGAGGTCCATGACCCAGGCCGCTCCGAGAACGACCAGCAGGCCTGCGGCAGTCATCACCTCACGCGCGCCGGAGTTGGCGAGGATGCGGAACAGCGGATTGAGGAGGTAGCGGCCGGCCAGGACGACAGCGACGATCACCCCGAGCCCCATGCCGATCGTCTGCCAGAGCGGGCGCGACGCCTCGGCTTCGGCCGTCCCGTACGCCGCGCCAAGGAAGGCGACGAGGGCCAACAGAGGCACGATCGCGAGATCTTCGAGCAGCAGGATCGATACGGCGCGCTGGCCCTGCGGCTCCAGCCGTTCGCCGCGTTCGTCGAGCATTTGCATGATGACGGCTGTGGACGACAGTACGAAGCCCGCGCCTCCGATCACGGCGACCACCGGGGGCAGGCCGAGCACCACGCCCAACAGCGTCAGCAGGCCGGTGGCCGTCGCCACCTGGGCCAGGCCCAAGCCGAAGATCTCCTTGCGCAGACTCCAGAGCTTCTTCGGCCGCATCTCCAGGCCGATGAGGAACAGCAGCATCACCACGCCGAGTTCGGCGGTGTGCAGGATGGCCTCGGGATCGGTGAACAGTCTGAGGCCAAACGGACCTATCAGCAGGCCGGCGGCCAGATAGCCCAGCACCGAGCCAAGCCCGAGTTTGCGGAAGATGGGCACGGCCACGACCGCGGTGGCCAGAAGCGCCACCACCTGGCCCAGCTCCGTCCCGCTCGCCTCAGCCATCCGCGCCCCCTGCCCTGCCCGCAGATATAGGCGGGGATTCCTTACGGCGCGAGGCGGCGGCGGGCGCGCGTCTGGACAGGCCTCTGTCCGCCGCTCAGACTGGCCGCCCACGGAGAGCGACCTCATGGCTGTGACCGGCATCGGCGGCTTCTTTTTCAGGTCGAAGGACCCCAAGGCGTTGGCCGAGTGGTACTTGACCCACCTGGGGGTCGGCGCGCCCGAGGGCGTCTATCTCTGGCCGCAGGAGGCCGGTCCGACCGTCTTCGCCCCCTTCAAGGCGGACAGCGACTATTTCGCCGCCGACAAGAGCTGGATGCTGAACCTGCGGGTGGACGATCTCGATGGCCTTCTGGCCCAGCTGCGCGCCGCGGGCATCGAGATCATCACCAAGGCCGAATGGGACGCCACACCCGAGATCGGCCGCTTCGCCCGCATCCACGACCCGGAAGGCAATCCGATCGAGCTGTGGCAGCCGCCGGCCGGCGCCTGAGCCGCCGCCCCATCTCGTTATCCCGGCCGGAACACAGCGCGTAGGGCCGGGACCTAAACGCAGGCGTCGACACCCAGCTTGGGCCCCGGATCACGGCTCCGCCGTGTCCGGGTGACGGCGAGCGTCGCTGCGAAGTCCCCCTTCGATGCGGGAGTTGGCGCGGCTCGGCGGGGGCGCTAGCGTGCGCTCCTGGTTTGGAGGGGACGGAATGAAGGCCTGGAGCGGGATCGCGGCGGCGAGCGTGCTGGCGCTGGCGATGGGGATGGCCGGAGCGCCTGTCCTGGCGGCGCAGGAGCCGGCGGCGGCGGAGCAGCCGCAGGCGTCTCGCGCCCTCGCCGACATCGTTTCTGACTACGAGGCCTGGGCCCGCTCGATCGACCCCATCACCGCCGGGTTCGAGGGCGACCGCGAGGCCCTGTCACGCCTGCCGGACAACAGCCGCGAAGCCGAGCTAGCCCGACGCGGCCCGCTCGGCGAGTTCCGCGACCGTCTGGCGGCCGTGGACATGGCCGGGCTGAGCGCCGAGGAGCGGCTGAACCACGCGCTGCTGTCACGCTCGGTGGCGCTGGACCTGGAGCGGATCGAGCTGGACGGCGGGCGTCTCGCCTTCGATTCCGAAGGCGGCATCGAAACGACCGCGGGCTATCTCGCCTCCTCGACCCGCATCGCCACACGCGCCGACGCGGAGGCCTGGATCGCGCGGCTGGACGGACTGTCGGCGCTCTACGACAACGCCCTGGCCAATGCGCGGCGGGGCGTCGAGACCGGCATGGTCCAGCCCCGGATCATCGCCGACCGGGTGGTCACCTCGACGGCGGCGGCGGCGGCCTTCACCCCCGAAAGCGATCCTCTGCTGCGCCCCTTCGCCCAACGACCCGCCGCGATCAGCGAGGCGGACTGGACCGCCCTGAAGGCCCGCGCCGAAGCCATCATCGCGGCCGAGATCTTGCCGGCGCGCCAGCGCTGGGCGGCCTTCATGCGTGACGAGTACCTGGCCGCCTCCCCCGCAGAGCCCGCCGCCATCGGCCTCGGCAACCGGCCGGGCGGGCGCGAGGCCTATGCCTTCGCGGCGCGCTGGTACACGACGACGGGCATGACGCCGGACGAGATCCACCAGCTGGGTCTGTCGGAAGTGGCGCGCATCCGGGCCGAGATGCAGACCGAGATGGCGGCGGCCGGCTGGACGGGCTCCTTCGCCGATTTCCTGACTTTCCTGAGAACCGACCCGCAGTTCTACGCACAGTCGCGCGAGGAACTGATGATGCACGCCCGCGACATCGCCAAGCGCGCGGACGACCAGATGCCGGCCCTGTTCAACACCCTGCCCCGCCTGCCCTACGGCGTACGGCCGGTGCCGGCGGAGATCGAGGCCAACTACACCACTGGCCGGTACAACCCCGGCAGCCTGGCGAACGGCGTCGCGGGTGGTTACCTGGTCAATACCTCCAGCCTGGACCAACGGGCCCTGTACGAGCTGCCGGCCCTGACGCTGCACGAAGCCGTGCCGGGCCACCACCACCAGATCGCGCTGCAACAGGAACTGGGCGACCAGCCCTGGTTCCGCCGGAACGGCGACGCCACGGCCTTCGTCGAGGGCTGGGGGCTCTATTCCGAGTTCCTCGGCTACGAGATGGGCATCTACCGCACGCCGTACGAGCGTTTCGGGCGGCTGAGCTACGAGATGTGGCGGGCCTGCCGGCTGGTGGCGGACACGGGCATCCACTGGATGGGCTGGGACATCGAGCAGGCGCGCGCCTGTTTCCGGGACAACTCGGCCCTGTCGGAACTGAACATCCAGACCGAGCTGGAGCGCTACATCTCCTGGCCGGGGCAGGCGCTGGCCTACAAGATCGGCGAGCTGACCCTCCTGCGCCTGCGACGGCGGGCTGAAGAGCAACTGGGCGACCGATTCGACGTGCGCCAGTTCCACGACGCGGTGCTGCTAGGCGGGCCGGTGCCGATGGACGTGCTGGAGCAGCGCATCGACGCCTGGATCGCGACCCAAGCGACGCCTTAGGAGCCTTTCTGCGATAACCACGTTTGGGTCTGCTCAGGGGGAGCCTTCGGCTGAGAGGAGCTCCGAATGCGCAGACTCATCACCACCCTGGCGGCCGGCGCCGCCTTCATCGGCTTGGCGGGCCCCGCCGCGGCCACCACGTCTTCGACGGCGACCACGGCCTCATCGAGCGCCGTCGCGACCCAGTACCGGGGCGACTGCTACCGCGGTGAAAGCTTCAGCGAGTGCCGCCGCCGCATCCAGCAGCAGCAGAACCGCTATGAGTACGAGCGGTACGAACGCTATGACCCGTACCGCTACGGCTATGACAACCGGTACCAGTACAATCCCTACAACTATGGCCAGTACGATAACCGGTATAACAACCGGTATGACTACAACCGCTATGGCCAGTACGACTACAACCGGTACGGCTACGACTATGGGCGGCACTACAACAACTACGGAAACAGCTACGGCTATGGCAGCGGCTATGGCGTGGACGCCGGCACGGCGCTGGCGCTGACCATCCTGGGATCGGCGCTGGGCGTGGACATCATGGGCACGGTGGACGACCGGGATTACTACAACCGGTACCGCTACGACGATAACTGGCGCCGGTGGTGCTCGGATCGATACCGGTCCTTCGACTGGCGCTCGGGCACCTATCTGCACAACGACGGCTATCGTCGCTACTGCCGGATGTATTGACGGCAAGGGACGGGAGGCCGCCCCTTTTCCGATCGGCCATGACGGACGCCTGAACTTCAGGAGCCCGTCATGGACTTTCGCATCACCGGCCTGTCACCGCAGCTGTTTCGCCCGCTCTACGGGCTGAGCGACAATGAGCTCGACGAACGCGGCGTCGAGAGGGTTCGGGTGACCCAGCCTCATGCCGCGCCGTGCCGGATCGGGCTGGACGACATAGCGCCGGGGGGCTGGGCCTTGCTGCTCAACTACGAGCACCAGCCGGCCGACACGCCCTACCGCAGCCGGCACGCCATCTTCGTGGAGGAAGGCGCCGAGGCGGTCTTCGATCGTATCGGAGAAATTCCACCGGCGCTGGGCCGTCGCACCCTGTCGGTGAGAGCCTTCGACAGCGGCCACCGGATGATCGACGCAGATCTCGTCGAGGGCGCCGAGGCGGACCGCCTGCTGAGGGCCATGCTGGCGCGGGACGCGACGGCGTACATCCACATCCACTATGCCCGGCGCGGCTGTTTCGCGGCCCGGGCCGAGCGGTGTTGACTCCTGCCGGCTTCGGCTCAATAGTTTAGTCGATGCTACAGTATCAGCCCGCAGAGCTCGACCGCGCCTTCCAGGCCCTGTCCGATCCCGGACGCCGGGCCATGGTCGAGCGCCTGAGCCTGGGGCCGGCGTCCGTCAGCGAACTGGCCAGACCGTTGCCCATGACGCTGTCGGCGGTGGTCCAGCATCTCAAGATCCTGGAGGAGGCCGGCCTGGTGAGCAGCCAGAAGGTCGGCCGGGTGCGCACCTGCTCGCTGGACATCGGCGCCATGACCCAGGTCGAGCGCTGGATCGCCGAGCGCAAGCGCTTCTGGGAGCAGCAGTACGACCAGCTCGAGGCCTACCTGGCCGAGACCGCTCCCGAGGAGGACAGATGACCGCCACCAACGCCATGTTCACCATCGAGCGGGTGCTGAACGCCTCGCCGGCCCGGGTCTTCGCCGCCTACAGCAGCCTCGAGGCCAAGAGCGCCTGGTTCAAGGCGCCGACGGAGTTCGAGACGCTGGACCGCGACTTCGACTTCCGGGTCGGTGGGATGGAGCGGTTTCGCGCCCGCTGGCCCAGCGGCCTGATCTCGGACTTTCAGGCGACCTATCACGACATCGCCGAGAACGAGCGGATCATCCTCGTCTACGACCTCTTTCACGACGAGACGAAGCTGTCCGTGTCACTGATGACGGTGGAGTTCCGGGCCGAGGGCGACCGGACGCGGCTGCTTCACACCGAACAGGGGACCTATCTCAGCGGCGGGGTCGAGGCGGTGAAGGGCCGCGAACACGGGACCGCCTGGCACATCGACAACCTGGTGGCGCTCGTCGAGGGCCGCGAACCGAAGGCCTTCGCATGACCATCGAGCTGTTCGCCCACCCCTTCTCGTCCTACTGCCAGAAGGCGCTGATCGCCTTCTACGAGAACGGCATCCCCTTCGAGTTCCGAATGCTGGAGGACCCCGGCGTCGGCGAGGAATTCGCCACCCTGTGGCCGATCAAGCGCTTCCCGATCCTGCGCGAGGACGGCCGGGTGGTGATGGAGGCCAGCGTCATCATCGAATACCTGCAGGTACGTCATCCGGGGCCGGTCCGGCTGATCCCTGACGACCCGGACCTGGCGCTGCAGGCGCGCATGCTCGACCGGGTCTTCGACAACTACGTCATGACGCCCCAGGGCAAGTTCGTCTTCGACGCCCTGCGCCCCGAGGGCGCCCGTGATCCGCATGGCGTCGAGGAGGCGCGCAGGATGCTGGACACGACCTACGCCTGGCTGGACCAACATCTGGAGGGTCGCACCTGGGCCGCCGGCGAGACCTTCACCCTGGCCGACTGCGCCGCGGCCCCTTCGCTGTTCTACGCCGACTGGACGCACCGGATTCCGGAACGGCATCGCAATCTGACCGCCTATCGCGCCCGGCTGCTGGAGCGGCCGTCCTTCGCCCGCGCCGTCGATGAGGCGCGCAGGTTCCGCCACTACTTCCCGCTGGGCGCGCCGGACCGCGACTAGGCCGGTTCAGCGCGTCCCGAACAGCCGGTCTCCGGCATCGCCCAGCCCCGGCACAATGTAGCCGTGGTCGTTCAGGCGTTCGTCGATGGCGGCGGTCCAGACCGGCACGTCGGGGTGATAGGCCATGATGCGCTCTAGGCCCTCGGGCGAGGCGACCAGGCAGACCATGCGCAGCTGGGTGACGCCGCGCTCCTTCAGGCGTTCCAGGGCCGCGACGGCGGTGTTGGCGGTGGCGAGCATGGGATCGATGACGATGACCAGCCGGTCGGCGATGTCCTCGGGCGCCTTGAAGTAGTACTCGACCGCGACCAGCGTCTCCGGATCGCGATAGAGCCCTATGTGGGCGACGCGGGCGGCCGGGATCAGGTCGAGCATCCCTTCCAGCAGGCCGACGCCGGCGCGCAGGATGGGGGCCAGCACCAGCTTCTTGCCGGCCAGCCGGTGGGCGGTCGTGGGGCCCACCGGCGTCTCGATGTCGTCGGGCTCCAGCGGCAGGTCGCGGGTCACCTCGTAACAGAGCAGGGTCGAGATCTCGCGCAGCAGCCGCCGGAATTGTGCGGTCGAGGTCTCCTTCTTCCGCATCAGGCCGAGCTTGTGCTGGACCAGGGGGTGGTCGACCACCGTCACGCCGTCCATTGTCGTCTCCATCAGAACACCGTGCCGTCGGAAATGATCTTCAGCGGCGGGCCGCCGCCCTCACGCAGCCGCGCCGCCACGCGCCGCCCGGCCGCCCAGGTGCCGCCCTCGAGCACGCTGGCCAGCGGCATCTGCTCCGCGGTCACGCCGAGCTCGGCGCGAACCAGGGGCGCGATGCGGTCCAGCAGGGCGACGGTCATCGACCGCCAGCCGACCACCAGCGGGTCAGAGACTGGCCACTCCCGCGCGGCGTACGCGGGGTCTTTCAGCGCCAGCACCTCCATGTCCATGAACAGGCCGCCGTTGCGGTATTCGGCCAGGCCCGTGAGACCGTCGAGGTCGACCACCTCCAGCCCCGCCGCCTGCAGCGGCTCGACCAGCGAATAGCTGAGCCACTGGCTGAGCTTGTGGATGGGCACCAGGCCGTCGGTGGCGTCATCGCGCTTCATCGCCGGGTGCCGCCAGGTGTCGCCGAGGTCGACGCCGCCGAGCGTCAGCCGGTCCTGCCAGACTGGGCCCAGCGCCTCGAGCAGCACCTCAAGGATGACCGGCGCCGGAAGGCGACCGTCGACGGCGCGCGCCTTCATGGCGTCGTAGAGGCCGCCCGGCCGCGGCGTGTCGACGAGCGCAAACAGATCCGGCCGCGCCGCGACTTGGGCGCCCAGCCGGCGCAACAGGGCCGCCCTACCCTCCAGCCCCGCAAGCGGATTGTCGCCCGAGACCTGGAAGCCGTCGGCCAGTCCCTCGGCCGTCAGTCCCTGGAGCCCCGCGGCCGTCGCCTTCAGTCCGCCCTCCGGTCCCGCGAAGGCGCCCGCCTGAAACATCCGCAGGGACGCCAGCGCCAGGCCTTCCGACCTCGCCGCCTCGATACCTGTCGCTTCATCGCGATAGCGCCAACCGGGCCCAGATCCCGCGTCCAGCAGCACCGAGACGATCGCCAGGTCAAAGGCGGTGCGCGCCCGCGCATCCGCGCTTTCGCCCGCCGCCCCGGCCAGCTCGACCCAGAGATCCCGCCCGCCCAAGACGAAGTGCCGCCAGCGGGCGTGGAAGGGCACCTTCAGGTCCGGATACTGGTCGCGGATGACCTCGGCCACGAAGGCCGCGGTCTCCGGCAACCGGTCGAGATCGACGCGCCAGTGGTCCAGGCCTCCGGAAAGGCCGATCTCCAGCATTTCGTGCGCCCGCTCGCGAACGGCGGCGGCGCTCAGCAGGCGGCGGGCCGCCGCTTCCTCAGAACTTTTCAAGGTCGCGGCCCACCACGCGGGTCAGCTCCTCGGCGGACTTGGCGCCCTCGGGGGTGAAGTAACCGGCGGCCTTCTTGGCCTCCATCTCGACCGAGGCGTCCGGCGGGATCAGCTCGTCGGGGATCGGCACCCGCTCGACGATCTCGATGCCGGATGAGGCGAGCGCATCGTGCTTCATGTTCGACATGGAGATGAAGCGGTCGATCCGCGTCACGCCCAGCCAGTGCAGCACGTCGGGCATCAGCTGCTGGAAGCGCGCGTCCTGGACGCCCGCCACGCATTCGGTGCGCTCGAAATAGGTCGCGGCCTGGTCCCCGCCCGGCTGCCGCTTTCTGGCGTTGTAGACGAGGAACTTGGTCACCTCGCCGAGCGCCCGGCCCTCCTTGCGGTTGTAGACGATCAGCCCCGCGCCACCGGCTTGCGCCTCGCGCACGCACTCCTCGATGCCGTGGGTCAGGTAGGGCCGGCAGGTGCAGATGTCAGAGCCGAAGACGTCCGAGCCGTTGCACTCGTCGTGCACCCGGCAGGTCAGGCTGCGCCTGGGGTCGGCGATCGCGTCCGGGTCGCCGAAGATATAGAGGGTGATGCCCCCGATCGGCGGCAGGAAGACCTTGATGTCCGGCCGGGTGACCAGGTCGGCGTACATGCCGCCGGTCTGTTCGAACAGGGTGCGGCGCAGCGCGGTCTCTGTGACCCCGAAGCGCTCGGCGATCCCCGGCAGCCACCAGACCGGATCGATGGCGGCCTTGGACACGGCGACGTCGCCGCCCTCATGCACGATCTGGCCATCGACCTGGATGCGGCCCGCCGCGATGGCTTCGTTGATCTCACCCAGCTGAAGCCGGGCCTTGGTCACCGCGATGGTCGGGCGGATGTCGACGCCATCGGCGATCTCCTCGGCGAAGTCCTCCGCCACGCGGGCGCCCCAGGGATCCAGCGAGACGATCTTCGATCCGTCCGTCCACTGGGGGAACGGTCCAAACGGCGTCGTCGGCGAGGTGTTGGTCAGGTCCGGCCGGTTGTTCGCCGACATGGCCCCCGACGACACCGCCAGGGCGCGATAGACGGAATAGGCCCCGCCGTGCGCGCCGATGGCGTTGCGGTCCGAGCCGGCGTTGACGGTGCCGACCACCGGCCCGCGCTCGCGCGCGGTGGGTGCGCCCCAGCGGACGGGGAAGCGGCTGGCCGCGCCGCCCCCCGGGTGAGAGTTGAGGCGGATATGGCCGCTGCGATTTGACGTCATGCGTACGCGAGTCCCCGACGGAACCGGTCAGTCAGACACCATCCGCGGCCGCTGGCAAGCGGCTGATGCGCAAGGCCGTGGAACTTCGTTACTTTGGGCTGGCGTTCGGGGACGAACAGGGTAAAGAAGGCCGCGTGTACGGTACCGGTCTATTGTCATGAAGTCGCCGGCTGAGCTTCGCGCCGACGCCGCCAAGTGCCGCCGCCTGGCAAGCGGTCTGACGGACGCCCGCACCAAGGCCTCGCTGCTCGAACTGGCGATCTCCTACGAGCTCGAAGCCGAGGAGAAGGAAAGCGGCCTGTCCGATCACGCCGAAGCGTCCGAAGCCTGACTCAAGCCAGCCCGAGCGCCGCGCGCTGCTTCTTCGGCAGCTTCGCCGCGATGATGCCGTGCGCGATGCGCAGGTGCTCGGCCAGTTCGTCGTCCGGCCAGGCGTCCGGCGTCTCCAACTGGACCCATTTGGCGCGCGCCATATAGGGCGCGGGCGCGGCGCGTCCGGATTCGGTCAGCACCTCGAAGGCGATGTCCGACACCTTGAAGGACAGGCTGCCCAGCCCCCCTACGACCGCGAACATCTTGCCGCCGACCTTGTAGGCGTCGTGGCCGGGATCCCACGGATGGTCGAGCGTCGCACCCGGCAGCGCCAGGCAGACCGCCTTCACCCCCTCCCGGTCCATGCTCAGGCGTCCGCTTCCAGGCCGGTCGGGCAGGTCACGCCCGTGCCGCCGATACCGCAGTAGCCGCCCGGATTCTTGGCCAGATAGGCCTGGTGATAGCCCTCGGCGAAATAGAAGGGCGGCGTCGGCGCGATCTCGGTTGTGATCCGGCCATAGCCCTTGGCGTCCAGGGCTTGCTGATAGGTGTCGCGCGAGGCCTCGGCGGCGCGGCGCTGGGCCTCGTCGGCATAGTAGACGGCCGAGCGGTACTGGGTCCCGACGTCGTTGCCCTGGCGGTTCCCCTGGGTTGGGTCGTGGTTCTCCCAGAACACCTTGAGCAGCTCGTCATAGGTGATCTCGGCCGGGTTGAAGACGACCTGCACCACCTCGGCGTGGTTCGTCTTGCCGCCGCAGACTTCCTGATAGGTCGGGTTCGGTGTCACCCCGCCGGCGTAGCCCGCCGCAGTCACCCAGACGCCCGGCAGCTTCCAGAACACCCGCTCCACGCCCCAGAAACAGCCCATGCCGAAGACGGCGGTCTCGAACCCCTCCGGGTGCGGGCCCTTCAGCGGGCGGCCGTTGACGAAGTGGACCTCGTCGGTGGCGATCGGATCGGGGCGGCCGGCGGGGGTGTCTGACATGGGGCGAACTCCTTCGGCGGCAATATGGGATCGTCCGCGGCGCTTGCCCACCGGGCCCCATCGTTATATTCCCCCGCCTCCTGCCGCGACGGGCGCTTCGCCGCCCGCCCCGCGCGCTGGTATGGACAGGTGGCCGAGTGGTTGAAGGCGCACGCCTGGAACGCGTGTATAGGTGAAAGCCTATCGAGGGTTCGAATCCCTCTCTGTCCGCCAGCCAGTCAGAGAAGTCCGTCTCTACGGAGCCGGCGCGGCCGCAACAGGCGGCAATTGCCGGGTGATTGTGTCGCAAACCCCCGTTCCAGTCGGATTAGACCGCCGAAATCTGCCCGGAAACAACTGGCAGGTGCGCGCCAGTCTCTGCTGAGTCCCTGTTTGGTCGAGTTTCACCCTGTTCCGAGGAGCTATCAGGGAAATCCCCTCTTTTTCGTGGGCCAAACCAGACCCCCGCTCGGTACTCTGATGCGGGCTCGTCCAGTAGATTCAGGCGTTTAGGTCGTCCTCCCTGCTCGGACCGAAGGTTACGGAACAGGGAACAGCTCGAGGCCCTAACAGGGATCAATTTTCAGCCGAGCAGGGAATTTGCGCGGCAGGATCAGGGATGATTTTGCACGAAGCCGAGCAGCCGACGCTGCTCGCGCCAGCAGACTGGGAAGGGCTGGAGCAGCCGATCCAGCGTAAGGTTTGCCGGCTGCCGTCCTTCGAGGATGGACCGCTGAACATCCGGCCCCAAGAAGGCCAGCCGGCAGAGCTTCCGATCATAGGCGTTCTTCGGGGCCTCGATTTCCAGCGAGGCCAAGGATCCGTCGGCGGCCTTCCATCCCATGGCGGATGCGATCCGATGCGCCTTGCGCAGCGCCCCGATCAGCACCGGATCACGACGACCCCTAGGCGGCGCCGCGCCCGCCGGCAGGATGACCGAGGCGCGGCCGCCACGGGTCTGACAGCGAACTGGCGTGACGATGACCCCTAGGCCATCTCCATGCGGAAGCAGCTTCTCCCTGGCGGCGCGGGGCAGACCCTCCAAGTTGACCTCAGTAGTCAGCTCGTCCGCCGCCAGCGTCACCCGCCGCACGGGCTCCAACAGCTGATGCAGTGGGACGCTGGGCTGGCGCCCCAAGAGCGACATCAGCTGATCCCGCAGCGCCGCCTCGACAGCCTCAGCCTTAATGCGCCGAATGGCTCCGTCCTCGGACCGGAGCCGCCGTCCCTGTTGGAGCGGCGCCGAGACGTAGTAGCGATAGACCTTGCCGCCCCTCCCGTACCCGAAGGTCGGGCTCATAGGGTGCCCGTCCGCGTCGTACAGCAGCCCCTTGAGGATGAGCTCAGCGGAGCGAAGCGGGCGCTCTGTTCGTGTGACGCGGTTGTGGGCGAGCAGCTTCTGGACCTGTTCAAACACCTCTGGATCCACGACGGCCGGATGGACGCCCGGGAAGGACTTGTCGCCGTGTGTGATCTCTCCGAGGTAGGTCCGGTTGCGCAGCAGATGAAACAGCGCCCCGCGCGCCAGGGGGCAGCCGCCGCGGCGGTTGCCGCCTGAGGTCACCCAGCTCTTGGAGCATACGCCCTCCTCCTTTAGCTGCGCCTCGAGCGCGGAGACTGAGCGGAGTTGGAGGTAGCGATCGAAGATGAGCCGAACCTGCTCGGCCTCAGACTGGTTGACCACGAGCGCGCGGGTCTGCGGGTCCACCGGCAGATCGTACCCAAGCGGCGGGACGCCGCCCATCCACATCCCCTTGGCCTTGGAGGCTGCGATCTTGTCACGGATTCGCTCGCCGGTGACCTCTCGCTCGAACTGGGCGAACGACAAAAGCACGTTCAGGGTCAGGCGACCCATGGATGTGGTCGTGTTGAAGGCCTGGGTGACGCTGACGAATGACGCGCCTCGCTTTTCGAGCCGCTCGACGATCTTGGCGAAGTCGGCGAGTGACCGGGTCAGGCGGTCGATCTTGTAGACAACGATGGTGTCGACGCGGCCGGCGTCCACGTCATCCAGCAGCCGCTTCAGCGCTGGGCGTTCCATGTTGCCGCCCGAAAAGCCGCCGTCATCGTAAGGGGTCGGGAGCACCCGCCAGCCTTCGCTCTTCTGGCTCCTGGCGTAGGCCTCGCAGGCCTCGCGCTGCGCCTGCAGACTGTTGAAGGCCTGATCGAGCCCTTCCTCGGTGCTCTTGCGCGTGTAGATGGCGCAGCGGATGAGCCGCTTTGGCTCGGTCACTTCGCAGCCTCCTCGCGCAGCCCGAAGAAGCGTGGACCATTCCAACGGCTGCCCGTGATCCTGCGCGCCACCTCAGACAAGCTTCGACAAGCCTCCCCCTCGTGGAGGAAGCGCCCCGCATCGGTCACCGTGACGTCGTGGGTCACACCCTGCCAGTCGCGTCTCAGCTTGGTGCCGGGCGTCAGACCTGGCAGCGGCGGTCGGCAGGACGAGCGCCTGAGCGCGCGCCGGACCTCGACCTCGACGCCCCCTTCCCGCTCCGCCTGCATCCGGTAGCCGAGCATCAACGCTAGAAGCTCGGGCGACCTCAGGCTGGGCGGCGGGCCGTAGCGGCTCCGCCAGACCGATCGGAGCCCCTCAAGATCGAGTTCCGCCAGCGCCAGCGGATCCTGGCTCACGTCTCTCATGGATCGCCTCTCCTGCGCGGCGACGGCCGCACTGAAGCGAGCCCGGGCTGGGCCGGGCGCAGTCAGACCAGTGCTCGGTTCGGGGACAAAAGCCAGTCCCTGTGGATGGGACGAACGCGGGTATTGAAGCCCTACCCGTTCCCCCTATGTTCTCCAGATGGACGGATCCCAACTGAATCGCCTCGCGATCGAACAGCGCGCTCCTTCGGAGCTTCGGCCCTACGCCCGTAACGCCCGAACTCATTCCCGAAAACAGGTGCGGCAGATCGCCGACAGCATCGAGCGGTTTGGCTTCACCAATCCGGTCCTTGTCAGCGATGACAGCGAGATCATCGCTGGCCACGGCAGGGTGGAGGCGGCCAAGCTCCTTGGCCTGAAGGCGGTTCCCACGCTGCGGCTATCGCATCTCTCCGCCGACGAGCGTCGGGCCTATGTCCTGGCCGACAACAAGCTCGCTCTAAACGCGGGCTGGGATCAGGACATCCTGGCGATCGAACTTCAGGCCCTGATTGACCTGGACTTCGACGTCACCCTCACAGGCTTTTCCCTGGCCGAGGTGGACCTGACGCTGGACGCAGCCCGCGAGCGCGACCCCGACGCGCCAGCCGCAGTCGAAGACGAGATCCCGGCGATCGCACCAGATGCAGTGACCCGCTTCGGAGATGTCTGGATCCTGGGCCGGCACCGGCTGATCTGCGGCGACGCACGAGAGCCGGAGCACTACGCCAGGCTGATGGCGGGCGAGAAGGCGGACCTCATCTTCACCGACCCGCCCTACAATGTGCCGATCGATGGCCACGTCTGCGGCTCAGGCCGTATCCGGCATCGCGAGTTCGCCATGGGCGTCGGCGAAATGAGCGAAGCTGCCTTCACGAGATTCCTGAAAGACGCGCTTCGCCCCATGGCCAGCGCCTGTCGCGACGGCGCCATCGCCTTCGTGTGCATGGACTGGCGTCATACGGCCGAGGTGATGGCCGCGGGCTCGGAGGTGTTCAGCGAGCTGAAGAACCTCTGCGTCTGGAACAAGACCAACGGCGGCATGGGGACCTTCTATCGGTCCAAGCACGAGCTGGTGTTCGTCTACAAGGTCGGCTCCGCACCCCACACCAACACGTTCGGCTTGGGCGACACCGGCCGGTACCGCACCAACGTCTGGGACTATCCGGGCATCAGCAGCATGGGCTCGGCGCGCACCGAGGCGCTCGAGATGCACCCCACCGTCAAGCCCACCGCCATGGTCGCGGACGCCATCCGGGACTGCACCCGGCGTGGCGCGATCGTGCTCGACGGGTTCGGCGGCTCGGGCACGACCCTGATCGCGGCTGAGACCTGCGGGCGCTCCGCCCGGCTGATCGAGTTCGACCCGCACTACTGCGACGTGATCATCCGCCGCTACCAGAAGCTGACGGGCAAGCCGGCGCTGCTGGCGGAGGGCGGCGCCCGCTTCGATGACGTGGCAGAGCAGCGGAAGGAGAGCCGGGATTGAGCGACGCAGCCAGGAAGTCTCCGGCCGGCACGGCGGTCGTCGGGTATCGTCAGCCCCCGGTCGAGCATCGCTTCCAGAAGGGCAAGTCCGGCAATCCACGGGGTCGGCCGCCGAAAAAGAAGACTCAGGCTGAGCGCAAAGTGGATCCGGTCCTCAGTCACCACTTGGGTGACCTGGTGCTGGCCGAAGCGATCCGACCCATCCAAATCCGCGAGAACGACGAGATCATCGAACTGCCGCTCATCCAGGCTGTGATCCGCAGCCTGGGTGTGGCCGCTCTAAAGGGCAGCCATCGCGCACAGATCGCCATCACCAGCATGGTCAAGGCCGTTCAGGACAAGATCCTGGATGACCGTGGGGTGCTGTTCAAAGCCGCGATCGCTTACAAGGACAGCTGGGAGGAAGTGTTCGAGGCCTGCGATCGCCGCGGCGAGCCGCGACCCGAGCCTGTACCCCACCCTCACGAGGTCCTCCTGGACAGCCGGACCCTCCAGGTCCGCTTCAATGGCCCGGAAACGCCGGACGACAAGAAGGTGTGGGATGACTTTCTGGCGCAGCGTAAGGCGGCTCTGGCCGAGGCCGACGAACTTAGACGTCGCCTTCGTAGGCCCTCCAGGTATTCGAGCCTTTTGCAGGATGATCTTGAAAGGTGTGAACGTCTCGCCGACATGATCGGCTCGGTGATCCCCGACGAGGAGACCCGGCGACGACCGGGGTTCGAAATCCACGAGTGGCGAGAGAGGCAGGACGCGATGCGCAAGCTACGGGAAAGCGCCCGCCAAGGCCGCGCGAACGACTAGAGCTGAAGTACCGCTTCTGACTCATTTCAGACCTTACCAGGGTCCGCTCTGCGCCCTCAGTCTGACGTAAGCGCCTCCAGAACCGGGCATTCCGGTACTTCCCCGCCCGAGCATTTCGCGGCGGCGTTGGCGAGGATCCGTTCCATCCGCCGCAGATCGGCAATCTTGGCGCGCACATCCTCCAGCTGCACTTCGGTCTTGTGTTTGACCTCGGCACAGGTCTGGGTCCCGGTGTCTGTCAGCGCCAGCAGCGAGCGGGTCTCCTCCATCGAGAAGCCGATATCCCGCGCACGCAGGATGAACCGTAACCGCTGCGTCAGGTCTGGCGAATAGACCCGGTAACCGTTGGCCGAACGAGGCGGCGGGGGCAGCAGTCCGACCTTCTCGTAATAGCGGATGGTTTCGAGGTTGCACCCGGTCAGCTTCGCCAATTGGGCCCGCAACAAGCCCGTCTGAAGCACCATGAAAAAAGCCCTTGTGTCTGTAGCAACTACAGGGACTACGCTGAAATCAGTCAGAAAGAAATCGAGAGAACTTATCGATGTTTTCAGCACCGGAGCCGGAGCCACCGGCATCAACGCCGGACGAGGGCGCGAAGCAGGGCCGATGGATCGCGGGCGGCGCGCTGATCGGCGCGGTGCTGGCGTCGGCCTGCTGCATCGTTCCGCTGGTGCTGGTCATGCTTGGCATTTCAGGGGCGTGGATCGCCAACCTGACGGCGCTTGAGCCGTACAAACCCTATGTCGCCGCCGTCACCCTGGCCCTGCTCGGCTACGGGTTCTGGCACGTCTATTTCAAGCCGAAGCCGCCCTGCGAGGACGGGACCTACTGCGCTCGCCCGCAATCGGCGCGGACCACGAAACTGGCCCTTTGGTTCGGGTTGGCCGTCGTCATCATCGCGCTCACCCTCAACTGGTGGGCTCCCTATTTTACTGAGAGGAAAGACCCATGAAAAAGACATTTCTGATCGGCCTGGCCGTTGTGGCCGTGGCTGGCGTCGGTGCCGCCGTCGCGTTTGATGGACCGGCACAGAACCGTCCGGCGGCGACCGCCGCTGCCCAGCAGCAGACGACTTTCGCCATTGAGCACATGACCTGCGCCACCTGCCCGATCACGGTGCGCAGGGCGATGGAGAGCGTGCCGGGCGTCAACTCGGTCGAAGTGGACTTCGCCGCAAAGACGGCCCGCGCCACCTACGACCCGGCGCGCGCCACGGCCGCGCAGATCGCGGCCGCCTCGACCAATGCCGGCTATCCCGCCCGCGTCGTACAAAACTAGGCCCCGCAGGCAACAAGACGGCCTTCATCGGCGCCAGAGCTCCCGCCCCCCCGCATGGGGGTGGGACCAGGCCACCAACGCAATGCATCGCGTGCATCCCGGCCTCGGGCTGCAGCCGGGGAAGGCTGCGCGTCTTCAGGATCAAACGGCGTTATGGCTGACAAGGCTGACAAGACGGACGGGACCGACAGCCTGCTGCTGCGGATGGGGGTGATCGGCACCGTCATTGTGGCGCTGTGCTGCTTTGCTCCGGTGCTGGTGGTGCTGCTGGGCGTCGTCGGGCTTTCTGCGCTGACGGCCTGGCTCGATGTTGTGCTGCTGGCCGTGTTCGCCGCGTTGACGGTCTATGCCGTCTGGCGGCGTCGGCGGCGGATGAAGACCACCTGATCGACGGCCCACCGGACAGCGCCGATCGTCAGAGGCTGCAGGCCCCCGAAATGGAGAAGACTGACATGACCGACACATATGACTACGACCTGATCGTGATCGGGGCCGGGACCGGCGGCAACGGCGTCGCCCGGATGACGGCGGCGGCGGGGTGGAAAGTCGCCAGCATCGACAGCCTGCCCTACGGCGGCACCTGTGCGCTGCGGGGCTGTGATCCCAAGAAAATGCTGATTGCCGTCACCGAAGGCGTGGACTGGGCCCACACCATGGCCGGCAAGGGCCTGGAGGCGCGGCCCTCGGTCAACTGGCCCGAGATGATGGCGTTCAAGCGCACCTTCACCGACGCCATGCCGTCGCGCATCGAAGCGGGCTTCCGCAAGGCCGGAATCACCCCGCTGCATGGCGAAGCACGCTTCATCGGGCGCGATACGATCACGCTAAACGGCGAGACCCTGCGCGCGAAGCATTTCCACATCGCCACCGGCGCACGGCCGATGACGCTGAACATTCCCGGCGAGGACCTGCTGACGACCAGCACGGAATTTCTGGAGTTGTCCGAGCGCCCCGACAGGATCGTCTTTGTCGGCGGGGGGTTCATCGCCATGGAGTTCGCCCATATCGCCCAACGCGCCGGAGCCAGCGCCGTCACGGTTCTGGAAATGGCCGGGCGGCCGCTCGGGCCCTTCGACGCCGATCTGGTGGCGATGCTGGTGGAGGCCTCGACCGAACTGGGCATCGACGTGCAGACCGAGGCGAAAGTCCTCAAGGTCGAGAAGCAGGGCGACGAATTCGCCGTGTCCTATGAAACGCCGTCCGGCATCCAGGTGCTGACCTGCGATCTGGTGGTCCATGCGACCGGTCGCGTGCCCAATATCGACCATCTGAACCTGCCGGCTGCAGGGGTGGACGCCGGGAAGCGCGGAATCAAGGTCGACGCCGCCATGCGTACCACCAATCCCGCCATTTTCGCCGCCGGGGATTGTGCCGACAGCGGGCTGAACCTGACCCCGGTCTCGGCCTATGAAGGGCGGATCGCGGGCAAGAACCTTCTGGCCGGGAAGGACGCACGGCTCGTGTCCTATCCGCCGATACCCAGCGTGGTCTTCACCCTGCCGCCGGTCGCGACCGTGGGGCTGTCCGAGACGGCGGCGACGGAAAAGGGTCTGGAGTTCGATACGCATTTCGAGAAGACCTCCGGCTGGTATTCGTCGATGCGGGTCGGGGCGACCACGAGCGGATTCAAGGTGCTGGTGGAACAGAAAACCGGCTTGATCCTCGGCGCGCATCTGATCGGGCCGGGGGCCGAGGAACAGATCAATCTGTTCGCCATGGCCATGGGCGCGGGGCTCACCGCCAACCAGATCAAGGCCATGATTTTTGCCTACCCCAGCTTCGCCTCG
The DNA here is from genome assembly GCA_966210875.1 of uncultured Brevundimonas sp. GTDB lineage: Bacteria > Pseudomonadota > Alphaproteobacteria > Caulobacterales > Caulobacteraceae > Brevundimonas. Next base: position 32,649 of record CBIHLR010000001.1, read on the forward strand.
GACATCGGATCGATGGTCTGAGGCCACTCACGCGCGCGTCGGCTGAACCCATGACACTACTGGCCCACCCAACAGAACGGACTGCACGATGAACAAGCCCGCAAAGGACCTCGACTGCTGTTCGGGTACCGCGAAAAAATCCGGCCATGCGAGTTTCGACGTCGCCGTCATCGGCGCGGGGTCGGCGGGATTCTCCGCCGCGATCACCGCAGCCGATCTGGGTGCCCGGGTGGCGCTGGTCGGCCATGGGACGATCGGCGGCACCTGCGTCAATGTCGGCTGCGTCCCGTCCAAGACATTGATCCGGGCCGCTGAAGCGGTTCATGCCGGCCAGGCTTCCCGTCGGTTTCCCGGCCTGGGGGGCAGCCTCAAGCTGGAAGACTGGGCTGCGCTCGCGGCCTCGAAGGATGAGCTGGTCGCGGGTCTGCGGCAGAAGAAATATGTCGACCTGCTGCCGGCCTATCCGGGCGTGACCTATGTCGAAGGCCGGGCGCGCTTTGTCGACGGCAGGTTGCTCGTCGATGATGCACCGATGCCGGTCGGCAAGATTATTCTGGCGATGGGCGCGCGCGCCGCCGTTCCCGAAATTCCGGGGCTGGATAGCGTCCCGTGGCTCACTAGCACTTCGGCGCTGGCGCTTGAACGTTTGCCCCGGTCGCTGCTGGTGATCGGCGGTGGGGTAGTCGGTGTTGAACTGGGACAGATGTTCGCCCGGCTTGGCGTGGCCGTCACGATCTGTTGCCGCAGCCGGCTGTTGCCCGACATGGACCCGGAGTTCAGCGTCGCCCTTAAGACCTATCTGGAGGCGGAGGGTATCAGGGTGTGCACCGGGGTCGGCTACCAGCGGATTGTGCACGCGAAGCACGGGATCGAACTCACCTGCGACCGTCCGCCCGGCAAGGGCGCGGCGCGCGACCGGGATGCGGCGGTCGAGGTCATCGCCGCAGAGCAGGTGCTGATCGCGACGGGCCGCCAGCCGAACAGTGACGGCATGGGACTGGAGTCACGGGGCGTCGCATTGTCCCGCCATGGCGGGATCGTCGTCGATGCCCATCTCGAGACCACGGCCCCAGGCGTCTACGCAGCCGGGGACGTCACCGGGCGTGACCAGTTCGTCTATATGGCGGCCTATGCCGCGAAGCTGGCCGCGCGCAACGCCGTCGGCGGCAATGACCATCGCTACGACAACAGCACCATGCCGGCGGTGGTATTCACCGACCCGCAGGTCGCGAGTGTCGGCCTTACTGAAACGGCGGCTAGGGCGCGCGGACTGGATATCAAGGTGTCCTTGCTCGCACTCAATCAGGTGCCCCGGGCACTGGCAGCGCGCGACACACGCGGGCTCATCAAACTGATCGCCGACAAGACGACGGACCGCCTTCTCGGCGGGCAGATCATGGCCCCCGAAGGCGCGGACGCAATTCAGACGATGGTGCTGGCGATCAAACACGGCATGACGGCCGCCGAGCTGGGGGCGACGATCTTCCCCTATCTGACCACGGTCGAAGGTCTGAAACTCGCCGCACAGACCTTCGACATGGATGTAGCAAAGCTCTCCTGCTGTGCGGGGTGAAGCGAGCAATTTGGGCCGCTGCCTCACCCCCGAGCATCAGGTGACGGTCGGGTAGTGCATCGCGGCGGAGAATGTTGTTGTCCGCAATAGAGCGGATTCCCGTGTTTGGCACTCGGAGAGGTCACAGGCATTCGATAGCCCGGAGCCTCGATTGGAATGTCGTCTTGTTGGCGGGCAGTTGGTGTCCGCTCTTGGCGCTAAGGCGACCAAGCCAGATGGCCGGCCGCGGCGCGCCAACTATGGGTGGACAGCTGACGTTGCCGAGCTACCGCGCCCTGGCCTTCGACGGTTGCGACGCTGGCCGGAGGCTTCGCCCCCCAACAGCAAGCGGCCTGGAGGAACAGCACGCTAAGATGCCATCGCCGCGGTTATCGCATGGAGAACCAAAATGCACCCGCGCCCTCGTTCGCTCCGCGCTTGTGAAGCTTCGACAGTAGAGGGTCGGCATCTGCACGCAGACCTGCTGTGACGGCGCAATGATAGGCCGGAAACTCAATCTGCAGCCGGTCTCCAGCCAGCAGCCACGCGGCTAGGAGATACTGTTCATTGTAGAAGCGTCTCAGCCATGCCTCTGGATAATCGTGGGGAAGAAAAATGTCGTGAATGCCAACCCATACGCCCGGTTTTAGGCGTGGAAGGATTTCAGTAAAGAATACGGTCACGTCGCTGTTCTGAAAAGCCCGGTGACTGTTGTCGCAAAATAGGATGTCGCCCTGTTGAAGACGGTCGAACACCGTCAGATCGCAGTCTTCCAATGGCCGCCGGACCACTTCATCACAGATCAGGTCCACATCACTTCGCGGATGAGGGTCGATAGACACAATGTGTGTCGTCAGATTTTGGTCGCGGATCGCCTGTCGAACAAACTTGGTCGACATGCCAGAACCGATCTCGAGGTATAGAGCTGGTCTTAGGATGTTAGTGAAGCCGTACAGAGATACGGCATCGAGCGCGGGCATCCAGTCGTTCCGCCAGCACGGAATGCCCTCGCCAGATTGATCTACCGGGATGCGACTGAGAGCATCATCTAGTTCTTGAAAGCGTCTGAGATAGCCCCTGTAGCGCTCATTATCCGCGCTGATCCTTTCGACCAAGAATGGATGTGGCGCGGAGTCCCAGCCGAAGCGAACGGCAGGTCGCACCGGGAACTCAAGATCGATTCGCGTATATTTTTCCGTGCTCATTCGGCATTTGAAGCCTTCTGACTCGGATTGCAACGCTGGTTCGCGGAGCAGCCGATGACGACGTACATGTCGCGAAGGTCAAACCAATCTCCGGTCCAGCGCGCTGCATGGCGTCGCTTAAGCCCAAGCAAATCTGGCGATCCGACAGCAGCTGAAAGTCTCGAGGGGGTGCGCAATCTCGCGATGTACTGCGCGCTGGACGCGCTACTGCGGGCTTGCGACCTGATTCAGGATAGGCCGAAGAAACCAGATTGCTCAATCGGCGTTTCAAGGAAGCGCCGCTTCCCCCCGCAGCGCAATCCGCACCACTCCAGACGCGGTTAGTCAGCCAAGCGATCGCGCCCCCGGTGAGTCCCGCCGGGGGCGTCTTTCGTTTTTCAGGAGGGCGGCGGACATCGCGAACCCGTCCGCTGGACGCAGAGCAACGCCCCGGCGTCGATCCGAGGCGTTGCCCTACCTGACAGTCTCACCGCGACCGCTCGGCATTGGGGAACGAAGAAGTCGCGCCCCACAAATGGCTCAAGGCCGGCGCGGCTCCCGCGCAGATTGAATGTAAAAATGCGAAGAGGTGCAAACTCTTGACGGTCCGCAGAGTGTGACCTAACGCGCACAAATGATCGATCGTCGCCCGCTTGTCCTTCTCGTCGACGATGATCCACACGTCCGGCTCGCAACGGAGATGATGCTCGACGACCTGGGGTGTCAGGTTCTCACCGCCAGCTCGGCGATGGAGGCAGTCGTGCAGTTGGCGGGGCCTCTGGGTAGTTCGGTGGACGCGGTGCTGACGGACGAGAAGATGCCGGGGCAGACCGGATCCGAGTTGCTGATGACGATCAAGGAGCGCTGGCCTGGACTGCCGGCAGCGATCGTCAGCGGCTATGCTGAGAGCTTACCGGAGGGGGTAATCAGGCTGTCCAAGCCGTTCGGGACTAAAGAGCTTGAGAGCCTACTTCGCCGCCTGAGCATCGCGATCTAGACGATCGGCGCGCGAGGTGGGCACGTTCCCGTCGCCGCGTAACGGGCCGCGACGTCCGACCCCGCCCATCGACCCGCGCTTCCACCCGTAGAAATGAAGAACGCGGCGCCGCAGAACCAGCCTACCGCGTCGTAGCCGCGAACAACCGCGGATCGATTTCACCGCTCAAACGCTCTGGGTCATTGTAAGCGCGAACCGGCATTGCCGGAGGGAAGCGGCCTCGATGCCACTCACGATCATCCTCGCGACGGGAAGAAGGCGAGCAGAGCTCGAGCCGTGGGAACGCGGGCTGGAGTCGGCCAAAGTCCACGGCTGTTTTCAGGCAATAGCTCTAGGGTATGAGGAGGTGCTTATTGCCGATGCAGAGGGTGACATTGTGTGGCGTGCAGAGGCTGACGACGCCAGCGACCACACCCGCTTATCGAGTTAACCTCGAGGCTTAGTTCTGCGGAAAGGCCTTAAGGAGAGACTCGCGGCGGGAGCCCCGATGCCATCTCGCGCAAACTTCTATCCAGACCTGCCGGACTCGGAAGAGCACGTCGTCGTCGCCAATCAACGAAGGCTTCCGCGCGATCGGATCGCCATCCCGTGTGAATTGATCCACGGACCGTGGGGGGAGAGAGCGCAGGGAGTGGTGCGCGATCTGCATGATGAAGGCGCGCGGATCAGGTGTGCGTCACCGGCAATCGCCTCAGATCTGGTCGAGATCAGCTTCTCCGGTCAATCCCGGAAAGGCGCTGTTGTCTGGCGCAGTCGGTGGGAAATCGGAGTGAAGTTTGCCCAGCCCAATAACGACGTAGCGGACGATCAAATCCGGGCATTGCGCGAGAAGCTCCGGCAGATGAGGGGCTCGTAAGTCGAGTCTGCGCAGCACGCGCTTGCCGATCACGCCCCCTGCTCAGCCCCTAGGACGGTCGCGAGACTACGGAAGCCGCCTGGTTGTGGTCGCGGATCGAGCGATTGGCAGCGCCGGGCATGGCGCTTAGGGCGGAAGGCGCAGTCCCGTCAGATATGACCCACCTCTCGCAGCGCGTCCCGGGCGGCTTTCAGGCGCACTTCCGCTAAAGTGAGGCCCTTGCAGATCGACGATCGGCTCATCGCGCCGGCTCCGTATCGCTCCTCATAATGTTCGATGCGCGAGGCAAGGAAATCGCACCAGCCGACCTCGAGCGTGATGAGCATCCTGGAGGTCGCCAAATTGGCCGCTCGCTGACCGGGCCCTTGGTTTGGGAACGGGTAAGGTGGCGGGTTCGCTAGCCCCTGTCGTAAAGCTGCTGCGTAGGCGCGCAGATCCTCCGCGGCTGAGCCGTTGCTTTCAATCACATCGCGGACTTTCGCCAACGCGACTGCTTCGATTTCCAAGCGCGTCATACGCTCAATGTTGAACTGCGCGGGATGCGGATCAGTCATCTGCTCCTCCGGGATGCGTATGTGCGTGGAACATGAGCGCCTTACGCGAGCGAACGGCAACGAAATCTCGTGCAACCGTTGATCCTGACGGGGGCTTGCCGATGTTTGGGCATCCGCCAATGCGGGCCGAGTCGATTGGCGATCCCCTACCGAAAGCGTTGTCAGCTTAACGGCCGCCAACCACAGGCAGCCCTACCCTTCTCGATTAGGCCGTAGCGGCCGCCCACACGCCATGCGCCTCGGCACGAAAGCGGCGGAGGGTGTCTCGGCTGATCAGGTGTCGCTGGGCGTAGAAGGTGTTGTAGACGGCGGCGTGGGTGGTGAGGAAACGCTGGGCTGAGGCCTGGCTCTTGAACAGCTGCATCTGCCGTTCTCGTCGTCGGATGGGCAGGTGCGAGTTCTCCGCCCTGTTGTTCTCCCGTAATCGGCCAGGCCGATGCAGGTGCAGCAGGCCAAGCTGGTCCAATGCTGCCGGATAGGACTGAGGGCCATCCGTCACGATCGCCTCAGGCTCGACGGGCTGGTTGTGTAGCAGCCGACGGAGGAGTTTCAGGGCGGCCTCGGTGTCCCTGCGCTTCTGCACCACCAGATCTAGCACCTCGCCTTCGTCGTCGACGGCTCGCCAGAGGTACATGCGTTTGCCGCCGATGGTGCAGACCACCTCATCCAGATGCCACCGCGGCGAAGGCGCATGGCGCCGGCGCTTCAGGTTCCTTGCGATCTGCGGACCGAACTTGGTCGTCCAGGACCGGATGGTCTCGTAACTCACGTCGACCCCGCGCTGGGCGAGCAGCTCCTCGACGTCCCGGAAGCTCAGGCTGAAGCGGAAATACAGCCACACCAGCGTTGTCAGCTTAACCGCGGTCCGCCAGGCACAGCCCCTCCCCTGCCCGCTCACGCCGCTGCGGCCGCCCACACGCTCTGCGCCTCGGCGCGGAAGCGTCGGAGGGTGTCTCGGCTGATCAGATGTCGCTGGGTGTAGAAGGTGTTGTAAACGGCGGCGTGGGTGGTGAGGAAACGCTGGGCGGAAGCTTGGCTCTTGAACAGCTGCATCTGTCGCTCTCGTCGTCGGATCGGCAGGTGCGAGTTCTCCGCCCTGTTGTTCTCTCGTAATCGGCCAGGCTGGTGGAGATGCGTAGCCCGAGCACGTCTAGCGCTGCGGAGTAGGATTGCAGGCCATCGGTGACGATCGCCTCCGGCTCTACTGGCTGATTGCGCAGCAGACGGCGCAGCAGTTTAAGGGCGGCGTCGGTGTCCCGGCGCTTCTGGACCACTAGATCCAGAACCTCGCCCTCATCATCGACAGCTCGCCAGAGGTACATGCGCTTGCCGCCGATGGTGCAGATGACCTCGTCCAGATGCCAGCGCGGAGAAGGCGCATGGCGGCGGCGCTTGAGGTTCCTGGCGATCTGCGGACCGAACTTGATCGTCCAGCAGCGAATGCTCTCATAGCTGATGTCGATGCCGCGCTGGGCGAGCAGCTCCTCGACATCACGAAAGCTCAGGCTGAAGCGGAAATACAGCCACACCGCATGGCGGATCACGTCCGCCGGGAAGCGGTGCCTCTTGAACGAAAGCGCTTTCACGAACGAACCCAGCCTCATAAGGGCTCTCAGGCAGCCCTCAGTGGAGACTTGTTAGCGTTAGACTGACAGCACCCCGCCAGGAGCTCAATCCTGTGATCCAGCTTCTTCGCGCTGAGATCGCCCGACGCAACACACGCTGGACCTGGTGAGCAACCGAAGGCGCAGTCGGAGACCAGAGTTGACCGCCTTCTATTCTGTCCTTCACACCGGCGCGGGAGGCGGACACCGCCCGCGGCCGCGAACTTCCGCTTCGCGGTGGGAAGCCAATGTCTGCTCCTGGCGCGGTGCTGACGCCGGTTCCCGCGCGACCCTCAAGGTCAGCTACGGGCGGAAAGCCGCCCTACGCCCCCGCCAGCTCCAGCAGCCGGTCGGTCGCGCCCAGATCGACGCAGTCGCCATATTGCTCCCGGATTAGCGCGCCCCCTTGATGGAGCTCCGCCCTGCCTTCCAGGATCTGGGCCCGGATGTCGTCCCCTTGGGGAAGCGTCAGGGCCCCCTCGATGAACTGATCGGCCTGGATGGCGGCCAGACCCTGGTGCCGGTCCAGTAAGGCCAAGGTCCGGAGCAGGTCCGCCCGCACTTCCGCGTTCAGGTCCGCCCGCGGGAAGGCCAGCGGCGCCAGGCCGGCGATCGCCAGGAATTCGTTGTCGTTGGCCTCGCCCTGTGTCCGGATCTGGGAAAACAGCACGGCATACGCGTCCGCTCGCTCATGAGGAATGCGCTTGAACGCTTCGCTGCCCAGCGCGCGGTCAAAGGTGTAGGTCGTCCACAGGCGTGTCGGCGCGCGATAGGGCGTGGGCAGGGCGAAGCTGATGCTGCCGTTGGTCGCGCCCGGCGCGGCCGCCAGCGCGCCGCCCGGCGTGCTGACCTGCTCCGCCATCGAAGACAACCTCTCGACCAGACAGGGCGTGACGACCTGCCGTTCCCAGCTCGCCCCCACAGCCGAGATGATGTCGGCGCGTAACGCAGCCTCCAGCTCCCGCGCGTCGCCACGCAGCCGGATTTCCTGGACCAGATTCTCCAGGCCCAGGGCGATCATCACGCCGAACACCACCACCGTCAGTTCGACCAACCGCTGGCGGCTCATCGGCCACTTCAGCCGCCGCTTCGGCGCCTCCTCGATCTCAGGTTCCGACATCGGCTTCCCCCCTATCCTGATCTCAGCCTGTGGGCCTCAGCCGCCGCGTCAGCGCCCGCACCGATGCTTCCAGCCGCTCGAACCGCCTGGCCGACTCCGCCTTCTCGGCCTCCAGCCGCTCGAACCGCCCGGCCGACTCCGCCTTCTCGGCCTCCCGCCGCTGAGCCACGCGGATCGCGCGCCCCACCGGTTCGGCGATGATTTCCAGCGCCTCGCGCTCCTCCTTGCCCGGCAGGGTGCCGTCGGGCCGAGGCCCCAGCAGCATCCAGCCCGCCACCGCTCCGCCCCCCGCCGGTAGCGCCAGCCGCACGGGCCAGTCCGGGTCGCGCTTGTCGCGCCGCAGGCCGGCGTCCGCCGCCTCCGGACGCCAGGCTACCGCGCCCGGCCCGCTCTGCGCCGCCACGCTCCAGCCCTCGCCATCACGCACCAGCACCGCGCCGCCAGACGCCCGCACCCCGGCCATCGCATGGCGCATCGCCGTCTCGGACAGACAGGCAACTGTGTCGGCGTCGCGCATCTCGTCCATGTCGTGCGGTAGCTGTTTGCGCATCCGCACCAGCGCGCCCTGGAAGCGCCTCTCCGACCAGCGCGACAATCCATGATGCAGCGGCAGGATCGCCGCCGCCGCCAGTCCTGCGGCGATCGCCCCGCCCAGACCGCCGAGGCCGCCGCCCAGATACTGCTCGCCCAGCACCTCGATGGCTTTCTCGGCCCCCGCGAATACCGCGACCACCGCCAGCGTCAGTGCCCCGGCCGACACCGAGCGGCTGATCGCCGTGTCCGCATCATAAAGCCGGTGGCGTAGGATCGAGATGAGCAGCCCGCCGAGCAGACAGCCGATCGACAGAACGCTAAGCAACTGCGTAGCGACGATCGCCAACAGCCTCAGGCCGGTGCTTTCGGTCTCCCGCACCGCGAACTCCACGCCACTGCCGGCCGCGCCGAAGGCCACAAAGAGGATCAGGCCCAGCAGGGTCCACTTGATCTGCTGGCGTTCCACCCCCGGCGCGGCCTTGACGTATCGGCGTCCAATGGCGACGGCGCACAGGGCGAACATCCCGACGCCAGTCAAAATTCCGATGACGCTCGCCTCGTCCGGGCGCACCAGACCCCAGATGAGCACCACTGGCAGGATCGCGGTCCCGATCCAGCTCCAGCGCGTATCGAAACGGCCGTTCGGGAACATCAGAAGCGCCATGAACAGACAGGCGTTGATGACGAAACCCAATCCCTCCAGGATCGGCTCCACCAGTGCGGGCGGCGCCACGGCTCCGACGGGGAATGAGACCAGCGCCGTCAGGAGGCCCACGGAGAACAGGGCCGCCACCGGATCGCTCGGCCTGCGCCAGAACAGCAGGCCCGCCGTCGCCAGGGCGAGCAGGCTCAGCAGGGTGCTGCTGATCCAGTAGAACATCGACCGGGCCGCATAAGGCATGGGCACGATGGCGTCCGCGGCCCTGAGATGTTCCGCGGACCGGGTCAGCACCGCGTCGCGCGTCTCGCCTTCCGGCGTCCGCAGTGTGACCGTCACCCTCGATCCCTCCGGACCCTCGAGGCGACGCGTCGCCGCGTCGATGCCGGACATCCCCCAGGAGGCCGGCTCGCCGTCGATCGCCAGCAACTCGCTGCCGGTCACCACCCCGGCTTCGGCTGCCGGCTCGCCTAGGGGCCCGAACAGGGTCAGCTGACCGTTCCGGTCAAACCGGAGGCCGACGCCGTAGGCCGCAAGCGATTGCCGGTCCGTCTGCACCTTGGACAGCCACATGCCTCCGGTCGCCGCGAACAGACCCGCCAGCGCCAGCACGCACCACAGCACCCGATACGCCGCCAGCCAACGCCCGGTCAGTCTCGGCAGGGCGGTCGGCAGTTCCATGGCGGTCCCCTCCGCGAACCTGACGCCGCAGACCGATGCTATCGAAATGCTTTGTCGGCGCAAACCAGGAGGAGTCGGGCTTGGCGACATTGCCTCGCCAGAGCAGCCCTCCCGCGCGGAGCTCCAGATGTCCGCAATGGGTCGAAAGCGGACCCGCGGCGATGTCGGCGATCAGTGTCCGTTTCCCGGCCCGGCCTGAATGTCCGCTCCTGGCGCATAGCTGCCGCTAGGTCGGTTTGCGCATGATGTGCATTCCACGAAGCGGCTGAGCTCCGCTTGGCGAATGAGGTCGATTCCATGCAGCCCTTACCGGCGGCATCCTGCCTGGGCAGCGCTCCAGAAGCGGACGTTTAGAATGCGCGATTGCGACCCTACAGAGACTATGCCGGCCTCAAGCGATATGGGCCTAGGATCACGCCTTGATCCTAGGCCTAATGGCCTTCAGGTTTGGAGGCTAACACGTTGGAGGCGTGAGATTGATGCAGAGAGAGGCGGCGGAGAAGGGATGCAGGCTGTCAGCGGCCCTACATATTATCCGGATCGCAACTCTCGGTGCTTGGGGCGCTGCGGTATACACCAAGGAAGCTTTCTGGGTTTTTTCCGCAATCGCCCTGATGGCCGTAACCGCCTTGATGGTTGCGCTTCGGTTGCGGTAGCAGTTTCTGCCTGTTGCGAGCAGGTGGATTACCGATAAGGCCTCTTTCCGGCCATCCTGGATGAAGCCGCCTCGCCGTCTTTCAGTCCGTCCGGCGACGGCCCGCCAGCAGGCCCACTGGCTCTTCACGGGTCCAGCAACCATCGAGGGTAGCTCGGACCTCGCGCCACCAGTCGTAAGCCGGGGAGTTAAGGTTTCCGGTCACTTCAAGCGTCACATTGGCGTTCCGCTCACCTGCTCGCGCATATCTAGTCCAGAGGATTACAGTCGCGCCGTCCATCAACAGGCTCGGCAGGTCCTCACCGCCGATCCCGATGATGTCCGGATACACCGGCGATAGCCGTTCTAGGCTTTCGAGAGCGGCAACTAGGCCGGGGCAGTTTCGGGAGTCGGCCCAGCTGACATCCCGTCTGTCCTCGCCGCGACCGCTTTCCAAGCGAGCAAGCCAGTGCCTCCGCTGGTCTCTCCAGGAGCCGCTGTAGGCAACGTAGAAGCTAGCGATCAGCCATTCTCGGTTATGGAAATAGTGCACACTCAGGGTGGCCTGAGGGTCGCGTTGGTGGACATCGATCTCACGCGCCGCTGCGGTTCGCTCCCTGAGCGACTGTGCTAGCGACGGCGGGGCGACAAAGATAACCGCCAACGCCGCGAAAAGCGACGCTGCAAAGCCGAAGGTCCGTAAGGCGTCGGGGCGTCTGTGCATGATGGCACCCTAATCGTTGAAAGTCCGCTTTCCACTAATTGCGGACGGCGAGCTTGAGAGCGATGGCCCGCGGCAACCGTCGGTTGCCGACAGACTATCGCGCCGCCCTGAGCTAACATTGGCCAGGAGCGAAAGCATGCGAGCGCCGGACGGACCTCTTGTAGAACCACCCGAAGTTGTGGTGCTCGACGGTGAAGTGTTGTTGATCGGCGAACGGGTTTCCGTTGCCTACACCCCGGGAGCCGCACGGGTTCTCGCGGATCGGCTAGCGCTGGCGCTGCGCTTGGTACTGCCAGCTGAAGAGTGAAAGCTGAACGTCATATTCCAACAGTCCTGCGGTCTGCATATGCTCTACAAGCGGCGTAGCGGTTGCGGCCTGTGCCAAAATACACGGGATGAGGGATGATCGAATTGGGGGGACGGCCATGAAGGGCAATAGTGTGCTCTTGGACATGGACCAAGCCGACCTGGACCATCTCAAGCCCCACCTCATTACGCGCCAGGCGATCAACGGCGAACGCTTGATCGCCCCGGGGACAATGGTTGAAAATGTCTACTTCCCGGAGTCGGCGGTTCTCACGAACATCGTAACCTTCGCTGATGGAAGGGCTGCAGAAGCTTACCTAGTTGGGTCCGAGGGGGTGGGTG
>CBIHLR010000002.1:0-40887 GCA_966210875.1 uncultured Brevundimonas sp.
ACGTCGTTCATGTAGACGATGCGGCCCTCCCAGAAGTCGATGCCGATCTTGCGGTGCTTCACCAGGCCATGCAGCCGGTTGAACATGGTCACCAGCCGGTCGCACTCCTTGGCGCTGAGGAAGTCCGGGACGATGATGAAGTCCTGGTCTCCGTATTCGGCCGGGGTGATACGGGCGGTCTGCTCGCCGGGAGTCAGCACGCCCTCCACGACGCGAGCCCGGCCGGCGTGGTTGGCCGGCGTCTGGCCGAGGTCCACCGAGGCCATGCGGCTGTCGGGCGCCCACGCCCTGCGATCGAACATGCACGCTACTCCACGCAACTTTCAGAACATTTCGCTAGCACAGGAAATCGGCTGAGCGGAAATGACAGCGCCTGACGGAACCGGCGAAGCTGAACGACGCTTCATTCCCGCGCCGGACAATGGCCACCTCCCCGCCTTTGCGACGACAACCCCGACCGCTAGAGACGACCCCGAAAGGAGATCAGACTCATGAGCCTGACTCGCAGACACCTGATGGGCGCCGCCGGCGCCTTCACCGCCCTGACGCTCGCAAGTCCGTCGCTGGCCCAGGCCGAGCTGACCGCGGCCCAGCGGGACCTGCTGGAGCGGGCCGAGAGCTATCTGCAGGGGGTGCGTTCGGTGCGCGGTCGTTTCGTCGAGACCGGCCCGCGGGGCCAGACCTCGAACGGAGCCTTCTACCTGCGACGGCCCGGCCGGATGCGCTTCGAGTACGACGCGCCGTCGCGCCTGATCCTCGTCGCCGACGGCACCTTCGTGCACCGCTGGGATCCGCGGCTGGAGACTGACCAGCGGGTGCCCATGAACCAGACGCCGCTGTCGATCCTGCTGGCTGACCGGGTCAGCTTCGGCTCGCGCTACATCCGGGTCGACCGGGTGCAGGCCACCTCGGGCGGCGGCGCCCAGATCACGGTCAGCGACCGGCGTCAGAACCGGCGCGGCTCGCTCACGATGGTGTTCGGCGGTTCGCCCTATCGCCTGCGCGAGTGGACGGTCACGGACGCGCAGGGCGGCCGCACTCGGGTGCAGCTGGTCACGCTGCAGAGCGCCTCGGGCCTGGCCAACAGCCTCTTCCAGGACCCGCACACCTAGTTGACTTTTCTGTTGCGCCGTGTCTTTATGGCAACAGGCGACGGACGGCGGTCCGAAGCCGCGTCGCCGGACAGTCCCCTCCCGGCGGCGGCGTGAGAGACGATCCCTTGGACGCCCGGCTCGAACCTCCCGAGCCGGGCGTCTTTTTCTGCTAAACGAGCGGCATGCTCAGAATCGCGACCTGGAACATCAACTCCGTGCGGCTGCGCGCCGATCAGGTCGTGCGCTTCATCGAGGAGCAGCAGCCGGACGTGCTGATGCTCCAGGAGATCAAGTGCCGCACCGAGGAGTTCCCCTCCTCCTACTTCCGCGACGCCGGCCTGCCCTACCTGCGGGTGCAGGGCCAGAAGGGCTGGCACGGGGTGGCCATCGCCTCGCGCTTCCCCATCGGTGATGTCGAACCCGTCGCAGCCTGCCGCGAGGGCCACGCCCGCTGCGTGGGCGGCCGGGTGCAGGGGATCGAGCTGCACAACTTCTACATTCCCGCCGGCGGTGACGTGGCGGACCGCGAGCTGAACCCCAAGTTCGACCACAAGCTGGATTTCTACGAAAAGCTGACCGCCGAGATGGCCTCGCGCGACAGGCAGCGGCCGCTCGTGCTGGCCGGCGATTTCAACATCGCGCCGGGCGAGAACGACGTCTGGAACCATCGCTACATGTCCAAGATCGTCAGCCACACGCCGCTCGAGGTGGAGACGCTGCGACGCCTTCAGGACGCCGGCGGATTCTCCGACGTGGTCCGCGACCAGATCCCGGAGCCGACCAAGCTGGCCAGCTGGTGGAGCTATCGCGCGCTCGATTTCCGCAAGTCGAACCGCGGCCTGAGACTCGACCACATCTGGACTTCGCCGGGCCTGACGCCCGCGGTCGTGGCCGGCTCGGCGCGCATCCATGACGACTGCCGCGCCTGGGAACGCCCGTCGGACCACGCGCCGGTGACCGTCGACCTGGCTGCCTAGGACGCCCCGCGCGCGAAAATGCGCGACAGCTCCGCGCGGCTGCGGTCAACCTCAGAAGGTATGGGGCGTCTTCTGCTGATCCTGCTGGTGGGCGTGGGAGCCTATCTGCTGCCGCCGCGCGGCCAGCCGTGGCGCTGGCCGGACGCCGTCGCGCCGGCGCGGGCGGCGCAGGAAGAGCCGGCGGCCGTCGGCCCCTGTCCGACCAACAGGGGCTATCCGGGGCGCACCGACGTGGTGGTCCTGCCGCACCGGACAGGCGGCTACGGCGGCCTGCAGTATGCGCGCACGCCCCTGCCGCCGAGGACCATCGCCCTCACCTTCGACGACGGACCCGACTGGCGCGGCGATCCGCGCGTGTTCGACATTCTCGAAGAGCGGTGCCTGACCGCCACCTTCTTCCACGTCGGCATGTGGGCTCGGATGCATCCCGAGCTGGTGCGCGAAGCGATCGCGCGCGGGCACGGGGTGGCGAGCCACAGCTGGTCGCACCCGACGCAGCTGAGATACTGGCGCGCGGCCAATGCGCGCCACGAGGTCGACCGCGGCTTCGAGGCGCTCTACGCCGCGGCCGGCGGGGCCGAGAACGTCGAGCCCTTCTTCCGCTTCCCGGGCCTGAACGACAGCCCGGCGCTGCGCGGCTGGCTGAGCGAGCAGGGGGTGACGGTCATCTCCGCCGAGGGCGGCACGGACGACTGGCGCGGCCTGAGCAGCGCCGCGATCGTCCGCCGGACAGTGGCCAACATGGAGGCGTCGAACGGCGGGGTGCTGATCCTGCACCAGACGCGGCCGGCCATGGTCCAGGCCCTGCCCGGGCTGCTGGACGAGCTGAACCGGCGCGGATTCCGCTTTGTGCGCATCTCGGCCGGCGGGCGGCGCGCCGCCTACGTTAACCGTGTTGCGCAACCCGCCGGAGAAGGGACTCTGGCGACGCGCTGACATCGGCTAGTAAGGTCTCGGTAACTCAATCCCGCTCGGGGGAGCGCAGTGGCGTCAGGGTACGAAGGTGAGGACAGGGCCCAGCCGCGCGGCTCGAAGCGCCGGTTCGGCTCGGGCTTCGCGCTCGGCGGACTGATCGGGCTGCTCGGCGGCGTCGCCTACGGCTGGTGGTCGGCCGGGGGGCCGGTGCCGCAGATGCCCGACGGCTTCGAGCTGCCCTCGCCGCCCGTCAGGAGCGCGCCCGCGCCCCAGGCCGTTGAACCCGAACCGCAGCCCGTCGCGGCGCCGGTCGTCGACAGCAACCAGGCGGCCCTGCGCGCGGCGGTGGCGCGCGGCGACGGCCTGACCATCGGCGTGTTCGGAGACTCCATGGCCGACGGCCTGTGGGCGGGCCTGTACCGCGAACTCCAGGACATGGAGGACGTGCGGCTGGTGCGCCTGAGCCAGCCTTCGACGGGCCTTGCGCGCTACGACTACGTCAATGTGCAGAACCGCACCGCCGAGCAACTCGGCCAGCAGCGGATCGACATCGCCGTCTTCCTGATCGGCACGAACGACCGCCAGGCCATGCAGGGCGACGGCCAGGTGCACGCCTATGGCGAGCCGTCCTGGCGCGAGGCCTATGGCCGCCGCGTGGACGCCCTGGCCGGGCTGGCGCGCGAGCGGGGCGCGGCGGTCTACTGGGTCGGCCTGCCGCGCATGCGGTCCGAGCGCGCGGAGGCCGGCGCAGAACTGGTCAACGACATCTTCGCCGCGCGCGCCGAAGCGGGCGGCTTTCCGTTCATCGACACCGCCCCGGTGACCAGCGACGCCAATATGGAATACGCCGCCTATCTGCCGACCGGACCGGGCGGCGCGCGCCAGCTGGCCCGGGCGCAGGACGGCATCCACATGACGATGAACGGCTACCTCGTGCTGGCCCGGCCGCTGGAGGAGCAGCTGC
Source organism: uncultured Brevundimonas sp. (assembly GCA_966210875.1). Lineage (GTDB taxonomy): Bacteria > Pseudomonadota > Alphaproteobacteria > Caulobacterales > Caulobacteraceae > Brevundimonas. Next base: position 3,951 of record CBIHLR010000002.1, read on the forward strand.
GCGCCGACATCGAGGAGGCCCGCGCGGCCGTGGCCGGACCGTCCGCGACGGCGACTCCGCCGTCGGGACCCGCGAGCGACGCTTGATCGGCGCGGTTCTTGCGGCGGCGCTCCTGATGCAGCCGGGCAGTCCCGTACAAGGATCGACGCTGGAGAACGGAGAGCGCCTCGCGCCCGCCGCCCAGGTCCTGTCGGACCCCGCCCGCGAACGGCCGTTCCACATCCTCATTCTGGGCGACAGCCATCACGCGGCGGACCACATCTCTGGCGCCTTCCGGGCGCGGCTGCAGGCCGAACACGGCTCAGCCGGCCGCGGCGTGCTGCCCGCCGGCCTGCCCTATGACGGCTTCACGGTGCGGCAGGCGTCCCTGGCCTTCAGCGGCGTGCGCGCTGTCTCGCGCCGGGACGGCGATCAGTCGGCGGGTCTGTCGGGCTTCGTCGGCGTCACCCAGCCGGGCGCGCGCATCGACATCTCGACGGAGCCCGAGGCGGCCTTTGACCGGCTGACCGTCTGCTACCTCGCCGAGCCCGGCGCGGGCGTGCTGGAGGTGTCGGCCGGGGGAGAAATCCGTCAGGTCTTCGCCGAGGCCGGCATCGCCGAGCCGCGCTGCGAGCAACTCGACCTCACGTCGCGCACAACCTTCGCCAGCGTGGCGGCGCGGGACCGGCCGGTCCGCATCTTCTCGTGGGCCGCCACCACGCGAACGGGCGGCGGGGTGACGGTCTCCAACCTCGGCGTCATCGGCGAGACGGTGCGCTCTCTGCTGTCGCGCGACGGACGGGTGTTGCGCGCCGAGATGCAGGCCTACCGGCCCGACCTGATCCTGCTCGCCTTCGGCACCAATGAAGGCTTCGAGCGCGACTTCGATGAGGCGGAGTATGCGGGCAGCTACCTCGAGGCGCTGAACCTGCTCAGGGCCGTCGCGCCGGGCGCGGCGATCCTCGCCATGGGCCCGCCCGACGCGGCCATGACCCGTCCGGACCTCTATTACGACGGCGTCGACCAGCCGATCGACTACTGCTTCTCCCTCACGCCGGATGAGCTGGCGACCTACGACGCCCTGGTCGCGGCGCGCGATCCGGGGCTGGAGCGCTGGTACGCGCCGCCAGCCTTGGCGCGCGTGCGGGAAATCCAACGCCGCGTCTCGAACGAAGCCGGCGTCGCCTTCTGGAACTGGGAGGCGCGCATGGGCGGGCCATGCTCGGTCGACCGCTGGTTCCGGGAGGAGCCTCCGGCGGCGCGGGGCGACCACGTCCACTTCAACCGGCTGGGCGGCGACCGCATCGGCGGCTGGCTGGCCGAGGACCTGCTCGCAGCGCTTAGCGGGGGAGCCGACTGATGCTCTTCCCGACGATGCAGTTCGGCCTGTTCTTCCTGGTGGTCTATGCGGTCACCTGGAGCTTCGGGCGCGACAACAACGCCCGCAAGTGGTTCCTGCTGCTGGCCAGCTGGGTCTTCTATTCGGCCTGGGACTGGCGGTTCGTCGCCCTGCTGATCTTCAGCGGCCTGATGAACTGGTGGGTGGCCGACCGGGGCAGCCGGACCGAGGAACGCCGGGCGAGGATTGGCTGGGTCGCGCTGGGCGTCACCCTCAACCTCGTGATCCTGGGCTTCTTCAAATACTACGGCTTCTTCGTCGAACAGCTGGGCGCGCTCCTGCTCCAGTTCGGCTGGGAGCGGGACCTGCCGCTCTTGGAGATCATCCTGCCTGTCGGGGTATCCTTCTTCACCTTCCAGGGCATCAGCTATCTGGTCGACGTCCATCGCGGAAAGACGCCGCCGGCGGACTCGGCTGGCGACGTGCTGCTCCTGATGAGCTTCTTCCCGCATCTGGTGGCGGGCCCCATCGTGCGCGCGGCGCACCTGCTGCCGCAGTTCGAGCGGACGCCGAAGCTGAGCAAGGAGATCGTCTGCCACGGCCTGGTGCTGATCGCCTGGGGCCTGGCCAAGAAGACGGTGATCGCATCCGAGCTGGCCACCCGCATCGTCGATCCAGTCTTTTTCGACCCCTCGGCCTATGGGGCGGTGGACCTGCTGGTCGCGGCCTACGGCTATGCGGTGCAGATCTACTGCGACTTCTCGGCCTACAGCGACATCGCCATCGGGGTGGCGGCGCTGCTGGGCTACCGCTTCCCGAGGAACTTCGATCAGCCCTACCGGTCCTGGTCGCTGCAGGAGTTCTGGCGGCGCTGGCACATGAGCCTTTCCAGCTGGCTCCGGGACTATCTGTTCATCCCGCTGGGCGGCAGCCGGGGGCCGGTGTGGAAGACCTGCCGCAACCTGCTCATCACCATGCTGCTGGGTGGCCTCTGGCACGGGGCCGCCTGGACCTTCATTGCCTGGGGGGCGCTGCACGGCGGGGTGCTGGCGCTGGAGCGGCTGTTCCGCCGGAACGCCCGGCCCGGCCTGATCGGGGTGATCGTCACCTTCCACGTCGTGCTGCTGGGCTGGATCCTGTTCCGGTCGGAGACCTTCGTCTCGGCGCTGGCCTTCCTGACGGGACTGGCAAGCAACTGGAGCGCGCCCATGCTGGTGACGCCCCTGATCGTGGCCCTGACCTTCGTCGGCCTGGCCATCCACTGGCTGCCGCCGCGTTCCGCCGAGGGCGTGGCCGGCGTGCTCAGCAAGCTGCCGTCGCCGGTGGTGGCCCTGCTTTTTGGAGTCGTGGTGCTGACGGTCGAGGCCATCCGGCCCGAGGGCATCGCGCCCTTCATCTACTTCCAGTTCTGACGAGGAGAAGGCGATGCTGTTCGACACCGATCCCGCTGACCTCGACCCCGAGGCCTTCGGCTACGCCCATCCCGACGAGGAGGAGCAGCAGGCCGACGTGGCGCGCGGCTACACCAGCCGGATCATCGTCATCGCGACCATGTTCCTGGCCGTGACCAACGCGGCTTCGCTGGTCAGCTGGGCCTCGACCCTGGAGCCCAACTGGGGCGGCCGCACGGTGCGCGAGCTGTCCGACGCCTGGGCCGGCCAGATGTCCGAGCTGGGGCTGGACCGCTATCGCGTCGAGACCGAGCGCTTGTGGCAGGCCTTCGCCGACCTGCCGCGCGAGCGGGACATCCCGGCCACGCCGCCGCGTCCCGAGGGCGGCCCGGCCGACGCCCTGCCGCCGCCAGAGCCCGGGCAGGCGACGCCGCGCTAGGCCCGCGCGGCTCGTGAAGCGTCCACGCCGAGCGCCGCCATCGTCGAACGCGCGATGCCTTCGGCGTCCAGGCCGGCCAGGACGTACATGGCCTCGGGCTTGTCGTGATCCTGGAAGATGTCGGGCAGGGTGAGCGTTCTCACCTTGAGGCCGCGGTCGAGCGCGCCCTTCTCCGCCAGCAGGTGCAGAACAAAGGCGCCGAAGCCGCCGATAGCCCCTTCCTCGATGGTGATCAGGGCCTCGTGCTCGCGCGCGAGGCGCAGGATCAGGTCCTCGTCCAGCGGCTTGGCGAAGCGGGCGTCGGCGACGGTGGCGGAAATCCCGCGCGCGGCCAGCAGCTCGGCGGCCTTGAGCGTCTCGCCCAGGCGGGTGCCGAGGCTGAGCAGGGCGACCGTCGTGCCTTCGCGCACGATGCGGCCCTTGCCGATCTCGAGCGGGGCGGCCAGTTCCGGGATTTCCACACCCTCGCCGTCGCCGCGCGGATAGCGGAAGGCGCTGGGCCGGTCGTCGATCTCCAGCGAGGTGGCGATCATCGCCGCCAGCTCGGCCTCGTCGGCGGCGGCCATCAGGACCATCCCCGGGAGCGCGCCGAGATAGCCGATGTCGAACGACCCGGCGTGGGTGCAGCCGTCGGCGCCGACCAGGCCGGCCCGGTCGATGGCGAAGCGCACCGGCAGCGACTGGATGGCCACGTCGTGGACCACCTGGTCATAGCCGCGCTGGAGGAAGGTCGAATAGATGGCGCAGACGGGCTTGAGGCCCCCTGCCGCCAGGCCAGCCGCGAAGGTCACCGCGTGCTGCTCGGCGATGCCGACGTCATAGGTCCGGTCCGGGAAGGCCTGGCCGAACAGGTCGAGCCCCGTCCCGGACGGCATGGCGGCGGTGATGGCCACGATCGACGGGTCCAGCCGGGCGCGCTTGACCAGCTCGGTCCCGAACACCTTGGTGTAGCTGGGGGCGTTGGAGGGGGCCTTGTGCTGGGTCCCCGAGACGACGTCGAACTTGACCACCCCGTGGTACTTGTCGGCCGAGTTCTCGGCCGGGCCATAGCCCTTGCCCTTCTTGGTCACGACGTGGACCAGGACCGGGCGGTCTGAGATCCTGGCCGCGTTCCTCAGGATCGGGACCAGGGACTCCATGTCGTGGCCGTCCACGGGGCCGACGTAATAGAAGCCCAGCTCCTCGAAGAAGGTGCCGCCGGTGACCATGCCACGGGCGTATTCCTCCGCCTTGCGGGCGGCCTTCTGCAGCGGCTCCGGGAAGACACCGGCGACGGCCTTGCCGACCTTGCGCATCGACCGGTAGGTCCCGCCCGACACCAGGCCCGCCAGATAGGCGCTCATGCCGCCGACCGGCGGGGCGATCGACATGTCGTTGTCGTTCAGGACAACGACCAGCTGCTTGGTCGTGTCAGCGGCGTTGTTCATGGCCTCATAGGCCATGCCCGCGGACATGGAGCCGTCGCCGATCACGGCCACGACCTTGGCGTCGCTCCCCGCCTTGTCCCGCGCGACGCAGAAGCCGAGCGCCGCCGAGATGGAGGTCGCCGCGTGCGCCGCGCCGAAGGGGTCGTATTCGCTCTCCGACCGTTTGGTGAAGCCGGACAGCCCCCCGCCCTGGCGCAGCGTCCGGATGCGGTCGCGCCGGCCGGTCAGGATCTTGTGCGGATAGGCCTGATGGCCGACGTCCCAGATCAGGGTGTCGCTCGGCGTGTCGAAGACGTGATGCAGAGCCACCGTGAGTTCGATGACGCCAAGCGCCGAGCCCAGATGCCCGCCGGTGACCGACACCGCGTCGATCGTCTCGGCCCTGAGTTCGTCGGCCAGCTGGGTCAGCTGCGGGATCGACAGGCCGCGCGTGTCGGCCGGGCTGGTGACGGTGTCGAGGAGCGGAGTTTTCGGCATCGGGACAGCTTGGGGAGGGCGCGCGGCTGAGGCGCGTCAGGCCCTGCGGTCTAGCACGAAATCCAGGCTGTCTTTCAGCGAATCGGCGGCGGGGCCGAAAATCTCCAGCCGCCCGCGGGCCTGTTCGCCCAGCATGCGGACGCGCTCGCGGGCCGCCTCCACGCCCAGCAGGGTGACGAAGTTGGCCTTGCCCCGGGCGGCGTCCTTGCCGGCGGCCTTGCCGAGCAGATCCTCGTCGCCTTCGACGTCCAAGAGGTCGTCGATGATCTGATAGGCGAGGCCGAGGTCCTGGGCGAAATGACAGAGGGCCTGGCGTTCGGCGTCGCGCGCGCGGGCGATCACGGCGGGGATCTCGAAGGCGTAGGCGATCAGAGCGCCGGTCTTGAGCCGCTGCATGCGGGCCACGGCGCCCAGGTCCTCGCGGCCGCCGAGCAGGTCGATCATCTGGCCGCCCGCCATCCCCTGCGCGCCCGAGGCGCGGGCCAGCCGGGCGCTCAGCTCGGCGCGCACCTCGGCGTCGTCGTGGGTGTCGGGGTGCGCCAGAATCTCGAAGGCGAAGGACTGCAAGGCGTCGCCCGCCAGGATGGCGGTCGCCTCGTCATAGGCGATGTGAACGGTCGGCCGGCCGCGCCTGAGCGCATCGTCGTCCATGGCCGGCAGGTCGTCGTGGATCAGGCTGTAGGTGTGCACGCACTCCAGCGCGCAGGCGGCCCGCAGCACCGGCCGGTCGTCGATGTCGAACAGGCGCGCGGCCTCGAGCGCGAAAAAGGGCCGGATGCGCTTGCCGGGCCCGAGCGCGGCGTAGCGCATGGCCTCGATCAGCCGGCTCTCGGGCCCTTCGGCGCGGGGCAGCAGTTCGTCCAGCGCGACGGTCACGAGGTCGGCGGCCTCGGCCAGGCGCGTGGCCACGCCGGACCGGCTGGAGGCGCGCGCTGGGGACGTCAAAACAGCCGCCCGCCGATGGGCGCGTCCCGGTCGACCCCGACGAGCACGACCTTGCCTTCGGCGTCCGGGAAGCCGAGCGTCAGGACCTCGGACATGAAGGGTCCGATCTGGCGCGGCGGAAAGTTCACAACCGCGGCCACCGGTCGGCCGACCAGCTCGTCCAGGGTGTAGTGCTCGGTGATCTGGGCCGAGGATCTCCGGACGCCGATTTCAGGACCGAAGTCTATGACCAGCCGATAGGCGGGCTTGCGCGCCTCCGGAAACGGGTCGGCCTTCACCACCCGGCCCAGCCGGATGTCCACCTTCATGAAGTCGTCGAAGCCGATGGTCTCGGCCGCCCCGCTCATTGGAATTCGGCGGGCTCGGCGCGCTCGGCCTGGCCGCCCGAGCCCACGACGATCTGTTCGACGCGCAGGCGCGCGGCCTCGAGCCGCTTCTCGCAATGGGCCTTGAGCGCGGCGCCACGCTGATACAGGCCGATGGACTCCTCCAGCGGCGCCTCGCCGTGCTCGAGGCGATCGACGATCTGCTCAAGCTCCTTCAGGGCCGCCTCGAAAGAGAGGTCGGCGACGCCTTGGGCGGGATCGGTCGGGGTGGCGCTCATGGCCGGCAACCTAGTCAGCCCCGCCGAGCGGAGCAATGACCCAGCCCACGTTGACACGTAATATACTTTGCATCATAAAGTCCTTGTTCATGTGATGAGAAGGAGATGGATCATGTCAGTTCGAGTTTCGACGATCGCCACGTGCCTGCTGCTATGCGGCGCGGGCGCGGCCCAGGCGGGGGATGTCACGGTCACCCTCACGGGCGTCCAGGCGCGCGGCGGGACGGTCTATGTCACGTTGCAGACCGAAGGCCAGTTCATGCAGAGCGCGGGCCTGGCACAGCGCATCGACAGTCCCGCGGCCGGCCCGGTGACGGTCACCTTCCGCGACGTGCCAGCCGGCGCCTACGCCCTGTCCGCCTTCCACGACGAGAACGGTGACCAGCGCATGCAGTCCTCTCCGATCGGCATCCCGACCGAGGGATGGGCCATGTCCAACGGCGATGCGCTGAGGGGGCCGCCGACCTTCGACGTCGTCAGCGTCCAGGTCGGAGAGCAGGGCGCGACGATCAGCGAGTCGATGCGCTACTGGGACGGGCAGCCGCCGACCCGCTGACCCTCACGGCGCGGTCTGGGCCAGCGCCCAGGCCGCGTCGACGCGCAGCTGGAACAGGGTGCGAAACTGGGCCAGCTCGCCCTGGGCTGTGCGCTCGGCGCCGGCGCGGGCCACGGTCCGGTCCAGGAGGGCGTCGCCGGCGCGATCCAGCAGGTCGCGCGCCTCCTCGGCCCGGCCCACCGAGATCAGCCAGGCGGCGTAGTCGTTGGCCGGCTCGAGCCCGTAGGGGTGGCCCGGCGACAGCACCGACCACGAGACCGACAGGGCCCGGGTGAAGAGGCCTTCGATCTCGGCGGGGTCACCGCCCGTCTCGGCCAGGCACGCCGCCAGGCCGTTGAGGGTGAAGGGCCACAGCGGATTGTCGTCCCCGATGGTCGCGGAATAGACGCGCGCCACCTCGCGGAACATCGCCGCCGCCTCGGCGCAGCGGCCCTGCACGCGCAGGGCGCCGGCGAGATTGGTCCGGGCCGTGGCCGTATAGGGATGCTCGGTCCCCAGCGTCGCCTCGAACAGCCCCAGCGATCGGGACAGGATTTCTTCGGCCTCGGCTTCGCGGCCCTGCTTGTGGACGACCCAGCCGAGGTTGGTCAGGTCGATCGCCAGGTCGACCTGACTGTCACGCCCGCCGTTGATCGAAGCGGCGCGGCGGTAATAGGGCTCGGCCGCCGACCAGCGTCCCGCGTTCATGTGGACATTGCCGAGGTTGGTCAGGGCCGCGGCGGTCTGGCCGGAGCCCGGGCCCGACAACTGTTCATAGAGGTGGAGCGCGCGTCGCAGCGTGGCGTCGGCCTCGCCATAGCGGCCGACGTCCGAGGCGTGGGTGCCGAGATCGTTCAGGGCCCCCGCCACATAGAGGCTCCGCTCGCCGTAGGTGGTGACCGCCAGCGACAGCGCCTCCTGGAGATGCGGCTCGGCCTCGGCGTGACGCCCCTGGAGGTCGAGCGCGCGTCCGATCTGGCTGAGCGTCGCCAGGCGCAGGGCGGGATCGGCCCGCACGGCGCCCATGGCGGCGAGCGCCTCGCCCAGCCGGTCGGTTCCCTCGCGATACCGCCCCGCCAGGACCAGGGTCGCCCCCAGCCGCGATAGCGCGCGCGCGCGGGCGTCCAGGCCGCTGGCGAGGCGAATGTCCTCCTCCATGAGGGGCAGCGCCTCTGATGGACGGTCGAGCGCGTTGAACACGTCGACGGCCGAACCGATCGCCCAGCCGCGCAGCGGGTGATCCTCGGGCGTGGCGGCCAGGACGTCACGCGCCAGGGGTTCGGCCTCCGCTGGCCGGTCCAGCGAGACAAGCAGATTGACCAGGGTCAGGCGCACGCGGACGGCGTCCATGGGCGCAAGCTCGCCGGACAGCAGGGCTCGGAGTTCCGCCTCAGCCTCTGCGCTCTGACCCTGCGCGATCAGCCGCTCGGCGCGTGCGAGGCCGGTCTCCTCGGGACCCTTGACCTCCGGCTGGGCGGAGGCGCCGTTGCGCGCCACGGGCGAGGCCAAGGCTCCGGACGCCAGCAGCAGTCCGGCCACACAGGCGGTCAAGAACCGGACAGACCCCAGTTGCGCCTCCCAATCGCTGGACGAACCCTAGTCCGCGACGGAGCGGGCCGCCACTGTCAGCGTCTGACGCGCGCCATGAGCGCCGTGGTGGAGGGATCGTGCGGCTGGGCTTGCCCGCCCTCCAGTTCGGCCTGGATGGTTTTGGCCAAGACCTTGCCGAGCTCCACGCCCCACTGGTCGAAGCTGTTCACGCCCCACAGGACGCCTTCGACGAAGGTTTTGTGCTCGTATAGCGCGATCAGGGCCCCCAGGGTCTCGGGCGCGAGCCGCTCCATGACGATCGTCGTCGAGGGGCGGTTCCCGGAAAAAGTTTTCTGCGGCGCGAGGACGGCGATCTCGTCGTCCGGAAGGCCCTTGGCCGCCAGCTCGGCGCGGACCTCGGTCTCGGACTTGCCGTTCATCAGGGCCTCGGCCTGGGCGAGCGCATTGGCGTTCAGCGCGGCCTGGGTCTCGCCGCCTTCCGGATTCTCCGCCACCACGATGAACTCGGCGGGGATCACCGCCGTGCCCTGGTGCAGCAGCTGGAAGAAGGCGTGCTGGCCATTGGTGCCGGGTTCGCCGAAGACCACGGGGCAGGTGTCGCCGGCGACCAAGCGGCCGTCGGGGCCGACGCGCTTGCCGTTCGATTCCATCTCGAGCTGCTGCAGGAAGGACGGCAGCAGGCGAAGCCGATGGGCGTAGGGGGCCACCGTCCGCGCATTGCGCCCCGCCGCGACGTTGAAGGCCTGGGCCAGCGCCATGAGAACCGGCACATTGCGCTCCAGCGGCGCGGTCCGGAAATGCGCATCCATGGCGCGCGCGCCGGCGAGCAGCCGCTCGAACGCCACCCAACCGAGGCCGCAGGCGACGCTGAGCCCCACCGCCGACCACAGGGAGAAGCGGCCGCCCACCCAGTCGGCGAAGCCGAACACCTCGCCGCAGCCGAACGCCCGCGCCCGCTCCGGCGCCGCCGACACGCCCACGAGGTGCGCCGAGACATCCTCGCCCAGGCCGGCCTGCAGCCACGCCTTGGCGACGAGGGCGTTGGCCAGGGTCTCAAGGGTCGTGAAGGTCTTGGAGACGACGATGACCAGCGTGCGGCGCGGGTCGAGGCCATGGAGGGCCTCGGTGAGGTCCGAGCCGTCGATGTTGGAGGCGAAGCGCACGTCGATGACCGGGTCGAGCGGCTTCAGCGCCGCCCAGACCATGCGCGGGCCAAGGTCCGAGCCGCCGATTCCGATATGAACGATGGCGTCGATGCGGCGCTCGACGCGCAGGCGTTCCGCGAAGTCGCGCATGGCCGCGCGCGTGGCGTCAACCTCGCCCGAAACCGGCTGGCCGAGCGCCTGGAAACCGGCGCCCTCATCGGCGCGCAGGGCCGCGTGCAGGACAGCCCGGCCTTCGGAGCTATTGATGGCCTCGCCGGAGAACATGCGATCCCGGGCGCCTTCGACATCCAGCGCGCGCGCCAGATCGAGCCCCGCGTCCAGCCCCTCCCCGCTCCAGCTCTGCTTGGAGAGGTCCAGGAACAGGCTCGCGGCTCCCAGGCTCAGCCGGTCCAGCCGATCCGGCTCGGCCGAGAAGCGCGCGAGGATCGAGCCCTCGGCGTCACGGCGGGCGAGCTCGTGGAAATGCTGGCGGGCGGCGTCGATCGTCATGGAATCAAGGTCTCGTTCACCAAAGCGGCGTACCGCTGGACGCCCGGATTAGCCCAAGGAGCCGCCCATGTCCTGCGGACTCGCCCTCGCCGCCGCCCTGCTCGTCTCCGACCCGAGCGTGGTCGTGCAGCCCCCCGCCCCGCCGCCGCACACCCTGGCCGAGGAGCCGCTGTACGCGGACATCGTCTCGCGGTCGCAGGCCCTTAAGGCGGTCGTGGACGCCTGGATCGCCTCGGGCGCGGCCGAGGACGCCGACTTCGCCGGCCGTGAGGACTTCGCCGCCTTCCGTAGCGAGGCCGCCCTGCTGGCCGAGCGCGACATGGCCGGGCACGTCGACCTGCGCGAGCGCAACACCGACGGCGACCTGCGTTGCATCCTGCGCGGCCTGTCGGAGGATCTGCCCCAGCGGGTCGACGCCCTGGCCACGGCAGAGACGAGCAACGCCCGGGCCGACGCTCTGGCCGAACTGTCCTACCTGCTGCGCGATAACGTCGAGGTGGTCACGACCCCGCCGCAGCCTGAGACGGCGCAGTAGCCTCCGAAGCCCGCCCCAGCGCGGCGATGACCGCGCCTTCGCTGAGCAGCTGAGGCAGGACCTCGGGCTCGCCCTGGCGCGGATAGACCAGATAGAGCGGCACGCCCGAACGGCCATGTCGCGCCAGTTCGCGCGCGATTTCAGCATCACGCAGGGTCCAGTCGGCGACCAGATAGGTCGCGCCCGCCTCCTCCAGCGTCGCTGCGACGCGGGCGGACGACAGGGCCTGGGCCTCGTTGACCTTGCACGACAGGCACCAGTCGGCGGTGAAGTTGACCAGCACCGGCCCGCGCGTGCGCGCCTCGGCCACGGCTGACGGAGACCAGGGCCGGGACGGGAGGGCCGAGGCGCTCTCCGATCCGGCCACGCGCGGGGCGACGGTGGCCCAGGCCGCGGTGGCTAGCGCCAGGACGGCGAGCCCGGCGATGACAGCCGCCGAAGGAGGCCTTCGCCACCCCTCGATCTCGGCCGTCTGGCGGCGACCGTAGAGCCACAGGGCGAGCGCCGCGCCGAGGCCGGCGACCACCAGCCAGGCCGTCGGCCCCGACCCCGCCTGCCGCAGAAACACCCAGGCCAGCCAGATCGCCGCGCCATACATGGGCAGGGCGAGCACGGCCTTGGCGCGACCCAGCCAGGGCCCCGGGCGCGGCAGGGCGCGCAGCAGGCGCGGGGTGAAGCTGATGAGCACGAAGGGCGCCGCGAAGCCGAGGCCGAGCCCCGCGAAGACCGCGAGCGCCAGCCAGGCCGGCTGGGTCACGGCGTAGCCGATGGCCGCGGCCATGAAGGGCGCCGTGCAAGGCGCCGCGACCACCACGGCGAGCACGCCGGTCAGCGCCGAGCCCGCCCAGGGACGCAACCGCGCGAGCGGACCTTCGAGGCTGGCGGCGGCGTCCTGGCCAAGGCGCTGGGCCGAGGCGCCGACGTGATAGAGCCCCGACAGGTTCAGCCCCGCCGCCAGCATGACCAGCGCCAGCACGGCGACGACGGCCGGACTCTGCAGCTGGAACCCCCAGCCAACGGCTTCTCCCCCCGCGCGCAGCACCAGGAGCGCGCCGGCCAGGACGAGGAAGGTCGCCAGCACGCCCGCGAGGAAGGCCAGCCCTTCCAGCCTCGCCGAGGCCGGGCGCGCCGCCGCCTTGGCGAGGCTGGCCGCCTTCATCGACAGGATCGGAAAGACGCACGGCATGATGTTCAGGATCAGCCCGCCCAGGAAGGCGAAGCCGATCGCCTGCAGGGCGCCGAGGCTGGCGGACGGCTGGCCGAGCGCGCCTTGCAGCGGGGCGGGCTCAGCCGAGCCGCGGCCAGTCGAGCCCGGCAGGGGCCGCCCCGGTTCGGCGGAGACCCGCCAGCTTCCCGCCCGGGTGGCCAGAACGCCCTCGATCGGACGGGCGAGAACCAGCAGCCGCTCGTTGACGGGCACGGACAGGGTCAGGCCGCGCGCACCGCGCTCGACCCGCTGGACCGCCGCCTGGTGGATGTCCCCCGCCTCCGCCGGCAGGAAATAGGCGCCGTCGGCGTCGATCCCGGCCAGTTCATCGCCCGCGAAGGACAGGGTCAGGACCCCGCCGGTCAGCATGGCTCGGGCCTCGACGGCGCCGTGCTGGGGCGCACTGGCCAGGGTCTGGCTGATGGTCGCGCCCCAGCGCCCGTCGAGCGGCGGACGGCCCTCGCGCACCGGCAGCTCCAGCGAGAGCCGGGCGTCCTCCGGAATGCACAGGGTGTCACTGCACACGTAGAAGGTGGCCGCCACCTGGATGCTCAGGCTGTCCCCCGGCCGGGCCCAGGCCGGAACCTCGACCGGGACCGGCGTCACCACCCTGCCCTGATAGGCGTAGGACATGAACCGGTCCTCGCCCGCCTCGGTCAGGACGCGCTCCGGCGTCGGCCAGACGGGCTCGCCGATCCGCACGCCCGGCGCGGGCGTCCAGTCCAGAGCGGTCGCCTGGCCGGTGTCGCCCGGATTGGTCCAGTAGGTGTGCCAGCCCTCGTCGATGTCCTGGACCAGCGCGATATGGACGGTCCCGCCTGGCGCGGCCCACTGGGTCTGGCGCACCAGCTGGGCCTGCAGATGGCCGGTGTCCACGCCCTGCGCGGCGACGGGTGAGGCCAGGACGGCGACGGCCAGGGACAGGAGCGCCAGGAAGCGACGAAGCATGGCTGTTCCGTTCCCCCATCCGGCCCGGCTCGACAAGGGGGCGTTTTGGCGCGCAATAAGGTCTGGATTGAGGACGGAGGGCCGAAGATGCCGATGAACCGCCAGTGGGTGCTGCGCCAGAGACCGCGCGGCGAGGTCAAGGACGGGGACCTCGAACTGGTGGAGGCGCCGGTTCCTGAGCTGAAGGACGGCGAGGTCCTGATCCGCACCGTCTATCTCTCGCTGGACCCGACCAACCGGACCTGGATGAACGACTCCGAGGGCTATCTTCCGCCCGTGGGTCTGGGCGAAGTCATGCGCGGCCTGACGCTGGGCGTCGTCGAGGCCTCGAAGTCCGAGCGCTACAAGGACGGCGACGTCGTCACCCCGCTGCAGGGCGGATGGTCGCTCTACACCGTCGCCCACGAGAGCGGCGTCAGGCCCTCGCCGCGCATTCCCGGCCTGCCGCTGACGGCGAACCTCAGCGTCATGGGCATGACCGGAATGACCGCCTACTTCGGCGTGACCGACGTGCTGAAGCCCATCCCCGGCGAAACCCTGGTGATCTCGGCGGCCGCGGGCGCCGTCGGCTCCATCGCCGGCCAGGTCGCCAAGCAGCGCGGCGCGCGCGTCATCGGCATCGCCGGCGGTCCGCAGAAATGCGCCTGGCTGACGGACGAGCTCGGGTTCGACGCCGCCATCGACTACAAGGGCGAGGACGTGGGCGCCGCGCTCGACCGCCTCGCGCCCGACGGCGTGGAGATGAACTTCGAGAACGTCGGCGGCGACATCATGAACGCCGTCTGGAACCGGCTGAAGGTGCATGGCCGCATGGCCGTCTGCGGCATGATCTCGGCCTATAACGCCACCTCGGCCCCGCGCGCGCCGAACCTGGCGCGGATCATCACCCACCGCCTGCGCATCCAGGGCTTCCTGGTGCTCGACTATGCGCCGCGGGCCAAGGAGATGTGGGCCGAGATGGGCCCGTGGGTCGCCGACGGCCGGATCAAGTGGAAGGTCCACGTCGACGACGGGCTGGAGGGCGCGGTCGGCTCGCTGAACCGGCTGTTCACCGGCGCCCACGACGGCAAGCTGCTCGTCCGCGTGTCGGAGGAGCCGTGAGCGACGAATTCCTCACCCATTTCGACGACCTCGAGGTCGGCCAGGTCGTGTCGCTGGGCGCCTGTGCGGTCGACGCGGAGGCCATCGCCGAGTTCTCGCGCCGCTTCGCGCCGACCTGGGATGCGGCGCATGGGGCGCCGGATCCGATGGTCTACGCCCTGTGGTGCAGGCTGGAGACGGAGTGCGCCAAGTCCTGGGCCCGGACCAAGTCCCTGGCCATCGACGCCCTGCGCTTCGCGCGCACCCCGCCTGCCGGCGAACTCCTGCGCGGCCGGCTGACGGTCATGGGCAAGGATCCGGTCGGCGACGAGCGCGGCGTCATCATCGCCCAGCAGGACCTGCTCGACGAAGCCGGCCGGCTGGTCTTCTCCTGCCTGACCCGGGCGGTCTTCCTCAGGCGGTGACGCGCAAAAGAAAAGGGACGAGAGCCTGCGCCCTCGTCCCTGATCCCTAGTCCTGATCCCTGACCTTAGGCGTTCGCGGCGACCGGCTGGCGGGCGGCGCGGTCCATGGCGACCGCGATCAGGCGGTCCCAGCCGAGCAGCGAGTTGATGTGGGCGTAGATCTGGCCCAGCGCGCCGTTGTCGCGCAGCTCGGTCAGCTTCTCGCTCGACAGCTTGGCCAGCTTCTCTTCCGAGACGGCGAAGTAGTCGGCGATCTTCTGCGGCTGGCCGGCCGAACCATCCGGATTGCGCGGCGTGAAGTTGGCCGTGCGCTGATCGAACAGGTCGTTGTCCTCGAGCAGCTTGATGAAGGAGGTCGTGCGCTGACGCTCGGTCTCGAAGTCGTTGCAGAACTTGACGCAGTTCTGGGTGTACTCGGTCGGCTTGCCGTCCTCGAAGAAGGCGACGTCGAACTTGTCGGTGACGAAATCCGCCTGGCGGTCGACGCACAGGATCATCCGGTCCGAGCCCTGCTCGTTGGCGTAGATGAACGGATAGCGGCGGACGTAGCCCGGGATGTACACGTCCGCGCGGAAGTCGCCCTGGTCGGTCATGTACAGGTTCTCGCCCTGGCGCAGGCCCATGACCGCCAGCGGCGTCTTGGGTTCGCCGACGAAGACGATCGGATAGGACAGGGCCGCCGGAGCGAACTCACCCACCGTCAGCGGCACGATGTGCGAGCCCTGGACGAAGGCGAACGGGTGGTCCACGCGCTTCACGCCGAGGCCGGTGTGATGTTCGGGCGTGAGCGGCTCAGGCTGCTTGTAGAACAGCACGTTGCCGGAGATGGAAGCGGCCAGCGGCGAGTCGGTCATGGAGTCCTGACGAGACGGAAACAAGGGAAGGCGCGCTTCTAGCCCAGCGCGCCTGAGGGAGCAAACCGGGTTCCCTCAGACCTAGAATCGCCAGGCCATGCCGAGCCGCACGTTTCTCCCGGGCGAGGGCGCCAGGTCCTTCAGGAACGACGTGTGCTCACGGATCTCGGCGTCGTTGAGGTTGCGCGCCTCGACGTAGAGCAGCAGGCCCTCCTCTGGATCCGGCGCCCAGGACAGGAAGGCGTTCAGGGTCCGGTAGCCGTCGGTCGGCAGCTCGAAGTCGGTCACCCGATCCTGGTCGCCCACTTCCCGCAGCTCCAGCCGGCCGGTCCAGGCGTCGAGCGCCATCTCGGCCCGCGCCGTCACCGACCAGGGCGGAATCCGCGCCGGCGGCCCGAGGTCGGTCGAGCCCCGCACGAAGTCGGCCGCGAGCTCCAGGTCGAAGGTCCGGCGCTCGCCCTCATCCCAAAGACGGTAGGCGGCCTCCGCCTCGAAGCCCGAGAACTCGGCGTCGGTCTGCACATATTCGAAGACCGGCAGCTCGTCCTCCTCGACGCCCGTCGGGCGCAGGTCGATGAAGCCGTCGTACCGGGCGTGGAACAGGTGCAGGTCCATGCTGAAGGGGCCCCGGTCGAAATGCAGGGTGCCCTCCAGGGAGGTGACCGTCTCGGACTCCAGGTTCGCGTCGCCCAGCTCATAGGCCCGGGTGGCGACGTGCGGCCCGTCGGCGAACAGCTCCGCCTCGGTCGGCGCCCGGCCGTTGCGCGCCACGCTCACCCCCACGAACCAGTCGGTCGACGGGCGGTAGAACAGGCCGATCGAACCGGAGACGTTGGTGAAGTCGCGCTGGCCGGCCGCGCTGTCGACTTCGCGGGTGTCGATGCGAAGACCGCCTTCCAGGCCGAACCGGCCACGATCCAGGCGTTGCAGGGCGAAGGCGCCGAGTTCCGTGACCTCGCTGGCCGGCACATAGGCTTCGTCGCCGATGGCGTCGAGGTTTCGCCTGAGGGCCTGAACCCCGATCGCACCACGCCAGCCGTCGACCGGCGCCTGGATGAGTTCGGCCCGGCCTTCCCAGCCGTCCGACAGGAAGCGGGTGCCGACCTCGTCGCCCTCGAACTCGGTGTGTTCATAATCGGCGTAGCCGCCGGTGACCCTCAGCCGCTCGAACGGGCCCCAGTCCAGGTCCCAGCCGCCGCGCAGATCGTATCGGGTCTGGACCAGATCGATGGTGACGACCTCTTCCTCCTCCTCCGCGGCATGGGCCGCGAACAGGGGCGCGTCGTCGTGGTCCTCGTCTTCCTCATGGTGATGATGGGCGTGACCCGGCACCCCATAGTCGGATTCCGTCCGGCGGACCGCCACGCCCAGGAAGCCGTTCCCGCCAATCCAGCTCACGCCCGCGCCATAGGTCGACAGGTTCGAGAAGCTGTTCTCCAGGGTCGTCCCGGATAGGCTCTCGACCTCCTCGCCTTCCGCCTCGAGCTGGCGGCGCGACTCGGCCGGGACGGGAATGTCGTAGTCGTCCGCCTCGCGGCGCTGGCCTTCCAGCGTGAAGATAAAGGGCCCTGCCCCGGCGGCGAGGCTCGCGCCGACGGCCCAGCCGTCGTCCACGCTCGTCCCCTGCGCCGACACGCGGCCTTCCAGCCCGCCCTCGGGCACCTCGTCCGGGATACGGTTGTCGATGACGTTCACCACCCCGCCGATCGCGGTGCCGCCATAGGCCAGGGTCGAGGGACCACGCAGGATCTCGATGCGGGTCGCGTCGCCCGGATCGGCGGCCACCTGATGGTCGGGAGACAGACTGCTGGCGTCGATCAGGCCGACGCCGTTGGTCAGGACCAGCACGCGCGGACCGGCCAGACCCCGGATCACCGGCCGGCTGGCGCCGGCGGCGAAGCTCGTCGACCGCACGCCAGGCAGGCCGTTGACGACATCCCCCAGCGTGGCTGGCGGCGCGGTCGCCAGGGCCTCTTCGTCGAGCACCTCGAGCGCCAGCGTGGTGGCCCGGCGGGTCACCCCGTAGGGCACGCCGGTGATGACGATCTCTTCGACCTGGGTCGGCTCATCCTGGCCCGCGTCGGGACCGGTCTGGGCCTGGGCGGCGCCGGCCAGCGCCAGGAAGCTGGTGGTCAGGAGGATGGAACGCAGGTGGGGCATGGGGCGAACTCCAGCGGCGGGAGTGTTATGAAATAACATCACCGTCGGTCAAGCCCTTGCCCGGCGCCGCGGGCGCCATTAGCTGATGCGCATGAGCGAAGCCTGCGCCCACGCGGAAGCCGGCGCCCACGGCCTGACCGGGGCGGCCCTCGCCACGGCGCTGGACCGGGCGGAGGTCCGGTGCGCCCAGCAGGGCGAACGCCTCACCGGCCCCCGCCGCCGGGTGCTGGAACTGCTGCTCGAAGCCGGCCAGCCGACCAAGGCCTACGACCTGATCGCCGCCTATGGGACCGACGGCGAGGCCGCCAAACCGCCGACCGTCTATCGGGCGCTCGACTTTCTTGAGCGAGCGGGCATGGCGCACCGGATCGCCTCCATCTCGGCCTATGTCGCCTGCGCCCGGGACGAAGGCGCCCATACCGCCGCCTTCCTCATCTGCGACTGCTGCGGTGACACCCGCGAGATCGAGCCGCCGGGCGGCGTCGGCCTCCGGGAGACGGCCGCCGGATCGGGCTATGAGCTGGAACGCGTCACCATCGAGGCGCACGGCAGATGCGCGGCCTGCGCGCGGACAGCCTAGGAACGGTTGCTTAAGCGCCGCCGTGCATTCTCCCCTGCGGGAGCCCCGACGTGCACGCAAAGCTGATCAAGACCATCGACCGTTCGGCCCTCCAGGCGGTTCTGGAGGCCCACGGCAAGTTCGTCCGCCGCGAGCCCAACGGCCGCAGGGCCAGCCTCGCCTACCACGACCTGACGAACCTGGCGCTTGAGGGCGTCGAACTGCGGGAGGCCGACCTCACGGGCGCGCGCCTGAGCGGGGCCCTGCTGCGCGCCGCCCAGCTGGACGGCGCCATCCTGTTCGGCGCCGACCTGCGCGACGCCGACCTGCGCGACGCGAGCCTCACCCGGGCGGACCTGCGCGGCGTATGCCTGCGCGGCGCCAACCTGACCAACGCCGACCTGATGGGCTGCGACTTCCGCGAGGGCCGCGCCGCGGTGCAGAACCGCAAGGACGGGTTCCAGATCCTGACTCACGAGAAGAAGGCGGGCGAACTCAGCTACGCCATCCTGGCCGGCGCCAACCTCGAAGGCGCCCAGATGGGCGAACTGGCCGCCATCGCGGCCGATTTCCGTGACGCCAAGCTGACCGGCGCGGTCCTGAGCGGCGCCAAGCTGAAGAACGCGCGCATGGACCGGGCCGACCTGTCCGGCGCCAACCTGTCCCGCGCCGACCTGACGGGCGCCTCGCTGCGCAGCGCCATGCTCGACGGGGCCGACATGGCTTCCGCCTCGCTCAGCAACACCGACATGGAAGGCGCGCTCAAGGCGCCGCCCGAAGTCGTCTTCGTCGATGAGCGGCCGCTGGACGAGCTGATCAAGGACCACCTGGACTGGTGCGACAGCGGCGGGCTGAAGGGCGCCTTCTTCCGCGGCGAGGGCGTGGATTTCCGCGCCGCCGGCCGGCTGACCGGCGCCCAGCTGACGGCGCTGAACGCGCCGCGCGCCATCTTCTTCGGCATGGATCTGACCGGCGCGCAGCTGCAGGGCGCCGATCTCACCGGGGCTGACCTCAGAAATGTGCGGCTGACAGGCGCGGACCTGCGCGGCGCCAAGCTGCGTGAGGCGATGCTGACCCGCGCCGACCTCACCGGCGCGAAACTCGGCCCGCTCGAGGTCGGCGCCGGCCGCGTCGTCCGCGCCGACCTGACGCGGGCCTGCCTCAAGCGCGCGGATCTGTCCGGTGCTGACCTGACCCGCGCGCGCCTTATCGAAGCGGAAACCGACGGCGCGAAGTTCGAGCGCGCCAACCTGACCCACGCGGAAATGGACCAGGGCGTGATGGCCGCTTGAAGCCACACCCGCATTACACGATGTTTATGTTATCGCAGTTCCCGTTACAGGGCTGCAATGTATACGGCTAGAATACAGCCAATACTTTTCCTCCATTTAACTTGAGTATGGTGGGCCTCTGCCGCATTTCTTGATCGCGCTTCCCCCGGCGCTCAGGAAATCAGACGGAGACTTCACATGCGCCTCTTCATCGCCTCCCTCGCCCTCGCCTCGGCCGCCCTCGCCGGCGCCGCCAACGCCCAGGCCGACCGCCTCTCCGACAGCGAGTTCGTCGCCCTGGCCCGTTGCGCCGGCCTTTACGAAGGCGCCGGCCTCGACGCCGAGACCCTCAACAACCAGCTTCGCGCCGAACGCCGCGGCCGCGCCGACCACATCCGTGAACGCGCGACCAATGCGCGCTCCGAAGCCGCCTCCGAAGCCCGCAGCGGTGCGGACGCGGAGCGGCTGGCCGCCGAACGGGCCGCCTGCACGGCCTGATCCCAGCCCCCCCCCTGCTCTTCATCACCTCCCCAGAAGGCCCCGGTGTTCCCCCGCCGGGGCCTTCGCTTGTCTGGAGGCCCCCGCGGGCCTAACCATCGGCCGGGAGGCGCCGCGATGAGCCTGATCGAGATCGAACGCCGGGGCGCGATCGCGCTCCTGACGCTGAACCGGCCGGAGCGGCTGAACGCCCTGCCGGACCCCGAGGACGGCGAGGCCTTCGCCGTCGCCTGCGAGACCCTGAACGCCGACAGTTCCATCCGCTGCGCGGTCATGACGGGCGCGGGCCGCGCCTTTTCCGCCGGCGGCGACCTGAAGGCCATGCGGGACCGGACCGGCCTGTTCGCGGGCTCGGGCGCCGAGATCCGCGAGCGCTACCGTCGCGTGGTCCATCGCATCGTGCGGTCGCTCTACGGCCTGGAGATTCCGCTGATCGCCGCGGTGAACGGCCCGGCCATGGGCCTGGGCTGCGACATCGCCGGACTGGCCGATATCCGCCTGGCGTCCAGCGACGCCAGATTCGGCGTCCCCTTCGTCAAGCTGGGCCTGATCCCCGGCGACGGCGGCGCATGGCTGTTGCCCCGTAACGTCGGCTATGCGCGCGCCGCGGAGATGCTGTTCACCGGAGAGACCATCGACGCCGCGACCGCGCACGCGTGGGGACTGGTCAATCACGTCGTCTCGCACGAGTCGCTGATGCCCGAGGCCCTCGCCCTGGCCGACCGGATCGCCGCCCAGCCGGGCCACACCCTGCGCATGGCCAAGGCGCTGCTCCGCCAGGGTCGCGAGGCCGGCTTCGACCAGCTGCTGGAGATGTCCGCGGCCATCCAGGCGCTGGCGCATCAGACCGACGACCATCACGAAGGCGTCTCCGCGGCGCTGGAAAAACGGACGCCGCGTTTCAACCGCTGAGGAAGGCCAGCCATGATCGATCATATGGGCGTGAGCGTGAGGGACTACACCGCCTCCAAGGCCTTCTACGCTGCGGCGTTGAAGCCCCTGGGCATCGTCCAGATCATGGAGGTGACGCCCGAACAGAACCCGTCGGGCTGGGCCTGCGGCTTCGGCTCGGACCACAAGCCGTATTTCTGGATCGGCGAGGGCCAGACGGTGGACGCGGGGTTTCACCTCGCCTTCCAGGCGCGGACGCGCGCCGAGGTCGACGCCTTCTACGAAGCCGCGCTGAAGGCCGGGGCGGCCGACAATGGCGCCCCGGGCATCCGGGCCATCTACCACCCGAACTATTACGGCGCCTTCGTCCGCGACCTGAACGGCTTCAACCTCGAAGCCGTCTGCCACGCCCCGGAGTAGGGCTCAGGCCACCCGGGCGTCTAGCTGCCTGACCGCGTCCGCGTCGCGGGCCGACAGGTCGGGATAGTCCGGGTCGGAGCCCACGTCCGGCACGCGCCGCCAGGAGCGGGCGCACTTGGGATGGTCGGCGATTTTGACCTCGACAGAGATGGCGTCTCTCCCCGCGACCAGTTCGGCGCCGGAGGTGCGGAACACCTCGGCGGCGTCCAGCCCCTCGAAGCAGGCGAAGGCCTCGGCAGGACCGGTGACCGTCGGCCAGGCGTCGAGCGCCCCGCCGATGAGCTTGTCGCGGCGGGCGGCTTCCAGGGCTTCGTTGACGACCTCAAGCACGGACTGGACCTCGGCCCAGCGCGCGGCCTCGTCGGGGTTCCGCCACTCCGCCGGCGTGTCGGGGATGACCCGCGCGCAGTTGGTGCCGGCGTCCGGGGAGCGGGTCGTCCAGGCCTCCTCCATGGTGAAGGGGACCAGGGGGCTAAGCCAGGCCGTCAGCCGTTCGAACACCGCGTCCATCACCGTGCGGCAGGCGCGGCGGCGGATGCTGTCGGGCCGGTCGCAGTAGAGGCTGTCCTTGCGGATGTCGAAATAGAGCGCCGACAGGTCACCGGAGCAGAACTCCAGCACCGGCCGCACTACGTCCTGGAAGCGGTAGTCGCGGTAGGCCGCGCGCACGTCGCGGTCGAGCTCCCACAGCCGGTGCAGGATGAACTTCTCGAGCGGCGGCATCTGGCCGTATTCGAGCCGCTCGGCCTCCTCGAAGCCGGCCAGGGCGCCGAGCAGGTAGCGCACCGTGTTCCTCAGCTTGCGATAGGCGTCGACCGTGGTCTGGAGGATCTGTTTCCCGATCCGCTGGTCCTCGGCGTAGTCCACCAAGGCGACCCACAGGCGCAGGATGTCGGCGCCCGACTCCTTGATCACCGTCGCCGGGTCGGTGGTGTTGCCCTTGGACTTCGACATCTTCTCGCCGTTCTCGTCGAGCGTGAAGCCGTGGGTCAGGACTGCGTCGTAGGGCGCCCGGCCGCGCGTGCCGCAGCCTTCCAGCAGGTTCGACTGGAACCAGCCGCGGTGCTGGTCCGAGCCCTCCAGATAGAGGTCGGCGGGCCAGCGCGTGTTCTCGCGGCCCTCCAGGGTGAAGGCGTGGGTGCAGCCGGAGTCGAACCAGACGTCGAGGATGTCCTCGACCTTCTCGTACTTGGCCGGGTCGTGGACGCCGAGGAATTCGCTGTCGGGCGTGTCGAACCAGGCGTCGGCGCCGCCCTTCTCGATGGCCTCCAGGATGCGGGCGTCCACCGCGTCATCATGCAGCGGCTGGCCGGTCTGCTTGTCCACGTACATGGCCAGCGGCGTGCCCCAGGCGCGTTGGCGGCTGACCAGCCAGTCGGGGCGGGTCTCGACCATAGAGCGGATGCGGTTCTTGCCTCCCGCCGGGTGGAAGGTCGTGGCGTCGATGGCCGACAGCGCCTTCTCGCGCAGCGTCCCGTCGTCGGCCAGCGGCCGGTCCATGCGGATGAACCACTGCGGCGTGTTGCGGAAGATCACCGGCGCCTTGGACCGCCAGGAGTGCGGATAGGAGTGCTCCAGCCGCCCGCGCGCCAAGAGCGTCCCGGCCTCGATCAGCTTTTCGATCACGGCCGGATTGGCCGGGCCGAACCTGCCGGTCTTCTTGCCCTCGGTCTCCAGCACCTTGAGGCCGGCGAACAGGGGCACATGCTCATAGTAGGCGCCGTCCGGATCGACCGTGTCCGGCACTTCGTGATGACCGTGGGCCTTCCACACCTCGAAGTCGTCGGCGCCGTGGCCCGGCGCGGTGTGGACGAAGCCGGTGCCCGCGTCGTCGGTGACGTGCTCGCCGTCCAGCAGCGGCACGTTGAAGCGGTAGCCGGCGTCCAGCTCGGCCAGCGGGTGGGCGCACTCCAGCCCCGCCGGGTCGATGTCATAGACGCGCACGGCGTGGGCGATCTTGGCCGCCTTGAAGACGTCTTCGGCCAGCTTGTCCGCGAGGATCAGCCGGTCGCCCGGCTTGGCCCAGGGCTCGAACTCCAGCCCCTCCTCCATGGCCGTGACCTCGTAGAGGCCATAGGCGATGTCGGGGCCGTAGGAGATCGCCCGGTTGGCCGGGATGGTCCAGGGCGTGGTCGTCCAGATGACGATCGCGGGCGTGGCCGACTGGAAGGACAGCAGGTCGTCCGGATGGTCGTCGGTCATGCCGGTGACCGGGAACTTCACCCACACCGTCGGCGAGACGTGGTCGTGATACTCGATCTCGGCCTCGGCCAGGGCCGTGCGCTCCACGGGGCTCCACATCACCGGCTTGGAGCCGCGATAGAGCTGGCCAGAATTCTTGAACTTGTAGAACTCCCGCACGATCGCCGCTTCGGTGGCGAAATCCATGGTGGCGTAGCGGTTGGCCCAGTCGCCGGTGACGCCCAGGCGCTTGAACTGCTCCTTCTGCACGTCGATCCAGCCGGCGGCGTACTCGCGGCAGGCGGCGCGGAAGGCCGACTTGGAGACCTCGTCCTTGCGCTTGCCCTGGCTGCGGAACTTCTCCTCGATCTTCCACTCGATCGGCAGGCCGTGGCAGTCCCACCCGGGCACGTAGTCGACGTCGTAGCCAAGCAGGAACCGGCTGCGGACCACGAAGTCCTTCAGCGTCTTGTTCAGCGCATGGCCGATGTGGATGTCGCCGTTCGCATAGGGCGGGCCGTCGTGCAGCACATAGAGCGGCGCGCCCTCGGCCTGACGCTGGGCGCGGAGCTTGCCGTACAGATCGCCCCACTGTTCGAGGATCAGCGGCTCCTTCTGGGGCAGGCCGCCGCGCATCGGAAAGGGCGTCTCCGGCAGGAAGACCGTGTCGCGATAGTCGCGGGCAGTGGAAGCAGTGGCGGCGTCGGCCATGAGGGACTCGTTCTCGTCGTCTGTGATCGTTCGCAGCTGATTTTCGACCCCGGCGCGAGCGGCGGGCGGCCCCGCGGCTTACGCCGGGCGGCTAATCGAAATCGGGCGAACGGCGCGAACGGTCATGACCTGAGGCTCTAGCAGAGGCCGCGCGGCCTGCACAGTCAGCAACGGTCAGATGCCGGCCCTGCCGAACGCTGTAATGTCGCCGCGCCGAAGGGAGGGCGTCGATGCTGCTGGAACTGCTTTTCGCCGCCACGCTGTCCGGCCAGGACGTCTACACCCAGGAGGAATGCCTCCATAGGTACGAAGAAGAGGGTGTGGTCGAGCCGTGGGATGCGGCGGGGTGCCTCGTCAGCTGGATCTATTCGGCGGAGACGCACGCGGCGCTGGACCCCTTCGGTCGCGACATGGAGACGGTGTTCAGTCGCGACGCCATCGCCGCCATCGAGGCGGCGCGGGCCCGCTGGCCTGGCGATGGATTGACGCCCGGCCTCGACGCGGATCCCTTCTGCGACTGCCAGGATCCTGAAGGCCTGTTTCTCATCCTCCAGATCACGCGCGAGGAGTCGCCGACGCGGGTGACCAGCGGGGTCGCCTTCGCCTTCAAGCCCGAAGACGTGACCGAGGAAGAATTCGTCCAGCTCCTCATCGGTGAGAACGCGCCTCCGGTCACCCAGCGCCTGGTCATCCTCGTGCTGGAGGACCGTGGCTGGCGCGTCGACGACATCAGCGACGGCGAGGGCTATTTCTTCCGTGCGTCGCTGGCGCTGCCCGCGGACTCGACCCCCGCCCCCTAGCCCGTTACGACTTTCTCCGACCCTACAAGTCGGAGTTCCCCATGCGCCTGAAGTCGATCGCCGCGTCCGCCCTCGTCCTCGCCTTCGCCGCTTCGCCGCCCGCCGCCGAGGAGGGGATGTGGACCTACGACAACTTCCCGATCGCGCGCGTGAACCAGACCTATGGCGCGAACATCGACCAGGCCTGGCTGGACCGCGTCCGGGCGGCGTCGATCCGGCTGTCGACCGGCTGCTCGGCCTCGATCGTGTCCGACGAGGGGCTGGTCCTGACCAACAACCACTGCGTCGAAAGCTGCGTCCAGAACCTGTCGACGGCGGACAACCAGTACGCCCAGACCGGCTTCCTGCCCGCGTCGCGCGACGAGGAGCTGCGCTGCCAGGGGATGCAGGCGGAGGTGCTGATCAGCATCGAGGACGTCACCGGACGGGTCCGCGCCGCCGGCGAGGGGCTGGAAGGCCGGGCCTTCACCCAGGCGCGGGACGCCATGATGGCCGCCATCGAGACCGAGGCCTGCGCGGGCCGCACGGAGCTGCGCTGCCAGGTCGTGAGCCTGTACCGCGGCGGCCAGTTCAAGCTCTACACCTATGAGAAGTACGAGGACGTCCGCCTGGCCTTCGCGCCGGAGGAGGCCGCCGGCAGCTTCGGCGGCGACCTGGACAACTTCAACTTCCCGCGCTTCTCGCTCGACGCCGCCTTCCTGCGCCTCTACTCCGACGGCCGGCCGATGCAGACGCCGACCCACCTCGGCTGGGACGCCGGGCCGCCGCAGGCGGGCGAACTGGTGGTTGTGTCCGGCAGCCCGGGGTCGACCCAGCGCCTGCTGACCATGGAACAGCTGGAGACGGTGCGCGACGTCGTCCTGCCGCTGGACCAGCTGACCCGGTCTGAGCTGCGCGGCCGGCTGATCCGCTACGCCGCCGAGGGCGAGGAGCAGGCCTTCATCGCCGGCTCGACCCTGTCGGGCGTGGAGAACAGCTACAAGCGCGGCCGCGGACAGGCCCGCGCCCTGATCGACACCGAGTTCATGGCGGGCCGCGCCGCAGCCGAGCAAGAGCTGCGCGACCGCGTCGCCGCCGATCCGGCCCTGGCCGAGCGCATCGGCGACCCGTGGGGCGAGATCGCCGCCCTGCAGGACGACTACGCCGAGCTCTATCCGGCGTACTTCTTCCTCGAGGGCCGGGCGGGCGGCGGGTCGCAGCTCTATTCCTGGGCGCGGACCCTGGTGCGCGCGGCGCGCGAGCGGGAACGTCCGGCGGCCGAGCGCCTGCCGGAATATTCCGACAGCCGGCTGGGCCTGCTTCGCGCCCAGACGGTGGCCGCCAATCCCACCTATCCCGAGCTGAACGAGATCCAGCTGGAGTGGTGGCTGTCCAAGACCCGCGAAATCCTCACCGTCGACGATCCGCGTATCCGGCCCCTGCTGGGCGACGAGAGCCCCGAAGGTCTGGCCGAGCGCCTGATCGCCGGAACGACACTGGCCGATCCGGCGGTCCGCGAGGCGCTGTGGGACGGCGGCCTGGCGGCCGTCGAGGCCTCGGACGATCCGCTCATCCGCTTCGTCCTGGCCACCGAGAGCCTGGGCCGCGAGGCCCGGGCGGAGTGGGAGGAGCGGGTCGAGGGCCCGACCGACCGCGCAGCCGAGCGCCTGGCCGAGGCCCGCTTCGCCGTCTACGGCGACAGCCTCTATCCCGATGCGACCCGCACCCCGCGCCTGACCTTCGGCCGCGTCGAGGGCTGGACGTACGACGGCCGCACGGTCGAGCCCTTCACCACCTTCGGCGGCCTGTTCGACCGGGCAACCGGCGCCCATCCCTTCGAGGTGGCGCCCCGCTGGCGCGCGGCCCGCGACGAGCTGGACATGGACACCCGCTTCAACATGGCCGTCTCGACCGACACCATCGGCGGCAACTCGGGCTCCCCGGCCATCAACGCCGACGGCGAGGTGATCGGGGCGAACTTCGACTCGACCTTCCTGGGTCAGAGAAACGCCTTCGGCTACGACCCCAACGTCAACCGCAGCGTCATCGTCACCGCCCAGGCCATCACCGCGGCGCTGCGTGACGTCTATGGCATGGACCGCATCGCCGACGAGCTGGAAGGCCGCTAGCCGGCGCGCCTCTGCGGCCGCCCGGCCCATCCTTGCGTATCTGCCGCGCGCGCCGCGGGCGCCGCAGCCTGGAGGAGAAGATATGCCGCTGGATCACCTGCCGACCCCCGAGGGTCCGAAGACGCTCAACCTCACCCGCCGCACGCTCGGCGGGCTGATGTTCACGGGTTACGCCGCCGCAGCCCTGTCGGCCAAGGCGCAGCCGGTCGTGACCGACGAAGAGGGCATCGTCACCGATCAGGTCAGCTTCACGGCGGGCGACGCCATCGACTATCCGCCGTCGCTGCCGGCCTATCTGGCGCGGCCCGACCGTTCGGGCCGGCATCCGGTGGTCATCGTCGTCAACGAGATCTTCGGCCTGCACGCCTACATCCAGGACGTCTGCCGGCGCCTGGCCAAGCAGGGCTATGTCGCCATGGCGCCGGGCTATTTCGCGCGCGAGGGCGACCCCTCGCTGATGACCGACTTCGCCGACATCATGGCCGTGGTGCGCGCCACCCCGAACGGCCAGGTCATGGCCGACACCGGCGCGGCCCTGCGCTATCTGGCGGCCACGCCGTTCGCCGATGTCTCGAAGGCCGGGATCACCGGCTTCTGCTGGGGCGGGACGGTGGTGTGGATGGCCTGCGCGGCCCACGACTTCAAGGCGGGCGCGGCCTGGTACGGCCGCCTCGTGCGTCCGGCGCAGAACGCCGAGGCGGACCGGCTCTATCCGAACGAGATCGCCGATCAGCTGCGTTGTCCGGTCCTCGGCCTCTACGCCGAGAACGATCAGGGCATCCCGCTCGACAGCGTCGAGACGATGCGCCAGGCGCTGGCGGCCGCGGGCCGGACGGACAGCGAGATCATCGTCTATCCGGGCACGGATCACGGCTTCCACGCCGACTACCGGCCCATGTACGACGCCGCGGCCGCCGCCGACGGCTGGGCCCGGATGCTGCGGCTGTTCGGGGAGCGGCTGGCCTAGCGGACCGCCGTCATCGTGTACCAGCACGAGTTGATCGGGCAGTCGTACATGCTGACCCGGATCACATAGCTGCGCCCCGGCACGGGCGTGTGACGGAACGAGGGGGTGGCGTCCACGGCGTTGTCCTGCGCCACCCAGGTCCGCTCGTAGGCGTCCCAGAGAAACAGGTCGATATCGCTGCAGCCGCCGCAGGTCGCATAGGCCTGGAGCGTCCCGTACCCCGCCGAAGAGGGCGTGATGGTGAAGTCGGCGTGCTGGCTGGAGGCGAGGATTCCGATCTGGGTCGCCAGGGGCTCGGAGTACCAGGTCCCCCACAGGCGCCGCTGCATCGAGTCCACCGACTCGGCCAGCAGGTCGAAGCTCGACTGCGCCTGGGCCGCAGAGCCGGCGAAGGCGAGGGCGGCGAACGCGGTCGCGGCGGCGAAAATCTTCAGGCGCATGTCCCGGCTCCATGTCGTGAGGGGCATCATGGCACGGTCACGCTTGGCGGCATCTGTCCAATCCTGACGGCGCCGCGCATCCGGCCCGCGCGCGACGGGCGCGGCTCTGCTAAGGCGAGGACATGCACCCGCTCCTCGCCATGCTCCTGATCACCCTCGCCGGCGGCGCGACCGCCCTGCAGGCGCCCATCAACGCTAGGCTGGCGACGGGCGTGGGCTCGGCCGTCAACGCCGCCTTCGTGTCCTTCGCCGTGGGGACCGTGGCGCTGGCCGTCATCGCCCTGATCGGCCAGACGCGACCGGACTGGGAGGTCACGCGGGCCCTGCCCTGGTACGCCTGGATCGGCGGTCTTTTCGGCGTGATCTTCGTCATCTCGGCGACCTGGGGCGTGCCCCGCATCGGCGTGGCCATGACCATCATCCTGATGGTGGCGGGTCAGCTGGCTATCAGCCTGATCCTGGATCACTTCGGCGCCTTCGGCGCGCCGCGCCAGCCGGTGAACCTCGGCCGCGTGGCCGGCGTAGCCCTGGTGCTCGCGGGCGTCCTTCTGGTCCGGCGCTCGTAAGCCTACATAGGCCACGATGACGGAGGAGACCCCGAACCCGCTGAAGGCCGCCGACCTGATCCGCGACGAGGCGCGCCGCGCGCCCGACGGGCCGGGCGTGTACCGGATGTACGGGGCCGAGGGCGACTGCCTCTACGTCGGCAAGGCCAAGAGCCTGAAGAAGCGCGTCATGCAGTACGCGCAGGGCCGCTTCCACACCCAGCGCATCGCCCACATGGTGGCGCTTACGCGCGCCATGGAGTTCGTCTCGACGAAGACCGAGACCGAGGCCCTGCTGCTCGAAAGCAACTTCATCAAGAAGCTGAAGCCGCGGTTCAACGTGGTGTTGAGGGACGACAAGTCCTTCGCCGAGCTGATGATCCGGCGCGATCATCCGGCGCCGCAGGTGCGCAAGCACCGCGGGGCCCACACCATCCCCGGCGACTATTTCGGGCCCTTCGCCTCGACCTGGGCGGTAAACCGGACGCTCAACACCCTGCAGAAGGCGTTCCTGCTGCGCTCCTGCTCGGACAGCGTGTTCGAGAGCCGGACGCGACCCTGCATGCTGCACCAGATCAAGCGCTGCTCGGCGCCCTGCGTGCAGCTGATCGAGCCGGCCGCCTATATGGAGCTGGTCGAAGAGGCCGAGCAGTTCCTGCGCGGCAAGTCGCGCGCCGTGCTCGGCCGGCTGTCGGCCGAGATGCAGCAGGCGTCCGAGGACCTCGACTTCGAACGCGCCGCCCGCCTGCGTGACCGCATCCGGGCGCTGTCGGCCATCTCGATGGAGAACTCGGTCTCGGCCGAGGGCGTGGCGGAGGCCGACGTCTTCGCCCTGCACTCCGAGGGCGGCCAGGCCTGCGTCCAGGTATTCTTCTATCGCTCGGGCCAGAACTGGGGCGGGCGGGCCTATTTCCCGCGCGTCGACAAGACGGACACCGACCCCGAGATCCTCTCGGCCTTCCTCGGCCAGTTCTACGAGGACAAGCCCGTGCCCCGGCAGGTGCTGGTCAACGTCATGCCGTTCGAGAAGGAGCTGCTGGAAGAGGCCTTCTCGATGATGGCCCGGCAGGTGGACGGCCGCCGCGTCGTCTCCATCGAGCGGCCTCAGCGAGGCGAGCGCAAGGCGCTCATCGATCACGCCTTCACCAACGCCCGCGAGGCGCTGGGCCGCAAGCTGGCCGAGGGCTCGGCCCAGGCGAAGATCATGGCCGACGTGGTCGAGGCCTTCTCGCTTGAAGGCCCGCCCGAGCGGATCGAGGTCTATGACAACAGCCACGTCCAGGGCACCAACGCCGTCGGGGCCATGATCGTGGCCGGCCCCGAGGGCTTCCAGAAGAACCAATACCGCAAGTTCAACATCCGCGGTCAGGACCTCACCCCCGGCGACGACTTCGGCATGATGACCGAGGTCATGCGCCGCCGCTTCGGCCGGCTGGTGAAGGAAGAGGAAGAGGGCGTCGAGGACGTCATCCGACCCGACCTCGTGCTCATCGACGGCGGCGCCGGCCAGCTCTCGGCGGTCATGGCGGTGATGGCCGAGCTGGGGCTTGAGGACATCCCCCTGGTCGGCGTGGCCAAGGGGCCGGACCGCGACGCGGGCATGGAGCGCTTCTTCATGCCGGGCCGCGAGCCCTTCATGCTGCCGATGAAGAGCCCGGCGCTCTATTACCTCCAGCGCCTGCGCGACGAGGCCCACCGGTTCGCCATCGGCGCGCACCGCAAGCGCCGGTCGATGGACATCAAGCGCAATCCTCTCGACGAGATCGAAGGCGTGGGGCCCGGCCGCAAGAAGGCGCTGCTGCACGCCTTCGGCTCGGCGCGCGGCGTGGCTCGCGCCGAGGTGGCGGACCTGGTCAAGGTCGAAGGCGTGAACGAGGCCCTGGCCCGACGCATCTGGGCCCACTTCCGGCCGGGCAAGGCCTAGCCCGTGAACACCCGCCAGAACTGGTAGCCGCAGAGCGCCACGACCAGCACGCCCACGGCCCACATCATGCCGCGCACCGGCAGGAAGCGGGTGATCAGGCTGGCGAACGGCGCGGCGAGCACGCCGCCCGCGATCAGGCCGCCGACGGCCCAGGCGTGCGATAGCAGATCATCCGCCTGCTCCCAGCGCCCCGTGAGCAGCGCGGTCAGGAAGGCGATCGAGGTGGCGACGGCCACGAAGAACTCCGCCGTGTTCGCCGTGCCGATCGCGTGACGCGGCGAGGAGCCGGCGCCGATCAGGGTCGAGGTCACCGTCGGACCCCAGCCGCCGCCGCCCAGCGCGTCCATCAGACCGCCGACGAAGCCGAGCGGCAGAGGCGCCTTGAACGGCACGGTGCGCGGCGGCGCGGCGCGCCAGGCGCGCCAGAGGATGAACAATCCCATCAGGCCGAGCCACGCGGCCATCACGGGCCGCATCACCGAGGCGTCGATGCCGGTCAGGACATAGGCCCCGACGACACCGCCGACCACGCCGGCGATGGCCAGCCGGACCATGAGCCCCTTGTCCACGTTGCGCGCCAGCGTGTGCGACGTGGCGGAGGCCGCGCCGGTGAACACCTTGGCCGCATGGACGCTGGCCGAGACATTGGCGGGCGGCACGCCGAAGGTCATCAGCATGCTGGCGGAGACCACGCCGTAGGCCATGCCCATGGCGCCGTCGACCAGCTGGGCCAGGAAGCCGACCGCGAAGAAGACCCAGAAGTCCTCCACGGTCAGCCTCTCAGCACGCCCGCGCGCGTGAGCGCCTGGCAGACGGCCTGGGCCGCCTCCTCCGGCGTCATGGCGGTGGTGTCGATGCGGATTTCCGGCGCCTCGGGCGCCTCGTAGGGGCTGTCGATGCCGGTGAAGTTCTTCAGCTGGCCTGAGCGGGCCTTCTTGTAGAGGCCCTTCACGTCCCGCTCCTCGGCCACGGCCAGGGGCGCGTCGACGAAGACCTCGAAGAACTCGCCTTCGGGCATCAGGTCGCGGGCCATGCGCCGCTCGGCGCGGAAGGGCGAGATGAACGAGGTCAGCACGATCAGGCCGGCGTCGGCCATCAGCCTGGCCACCTCGGCCACCCGCCGGATGTTCTCGACCCGGTCGGCGTCGGTGAAGCCCAGGTCGCGGTTCAGCCCGTGGCGGACGTTGTCGCCGTCGAGCAGATAGGTGTGCCGGCCGTCGGCGTGCAGCTTCTTCTCGACCAGGTTGGCGATGGTCGACTTGCCGGCGCCCGACAGGCCGGTGAACCACAGCACCGCGGGCTTCTGGCCCTTCAGCCCGGCGCGGGCCTGGCGATCGATGTCCAGCGCCTGCCAGTGGATGTTGTGGGCGCGCCGCAGGGCGAAATGGATCATGCCCGCGCCGACCGTGGCGTTCGACATCCGGTCGATGAGGATGAAGCCGCCCGTGCCCGGATTCGTCTCATAGGGATCGAAGGCCAGCGGCTGGTCCGTCGAGACGTTGCAGACCGCAATCGCGTTGAGCTCGAGCTCCTTGGCGGCCAGGTGCTCCAGCGAGTTGACGTCGACCCGATGCTTGATCTCGGTGACCGTCGCCGTGACCGTCCGCGCCCCGATCTTCAGCAGATAGGACCGGCCCGGCAGCAGGTGGTCCTCGTGCATCCACACCAGCGTCGTCTCGAACTGGTCGGCCACCTCCGGCGGGTCGTCCGCGGCGGC
Organism: uncultured Brevundimonas sp.; assembly: GCA_966210875.1. Taxonomy (GTDB): domain Bacteria; phylum Pseudomonadota; class Alphaproteobacteria; order Caulobacterales; family Caulobacteraceae; genus Brevundimonas. The sequence continues at coordinate 36,534 of CBIHLR010000002.1, forward strand.
GATGATGTCGCCGCGGCTGCAGTCGATCTCGTCCTCGAGGGTCACGGTCACCGACTGGCCCGCCACGCCGAGCTCGAGCCGCTGGTCGGCCAGCCAGACGTCCTTGACCCGGCTGTCGCGTCCCGAGCGAGCGATACGAACCCGGTCGCCCGGCCGCACCACGCCGGACGCGATCTCCCCGCAGAAGCCCCGGAAATCGAGGTTCGGACGGTTCACCCACTGCACCGGCAGGCGGAAGGACGCGGCCTGCAGCCGGCTCTCGTCCAGCTCGACCGTCTCCAGGTGCTCGATCAGGCTCGGGCCCGAATACCAGGGCGTCGCCTCGGACTTGCTTGCGATATTGTCGCCGTTCAGCCCCGAGATCGGAATGGCCAGAAAGCCGCCGATCCCCAGCTCGCGCCCGAAGGCGGCGTAGTCGGCGACGATCTCGTCGAACCGGTCCTTGGACCAGTCGACCAGGTCCATCTTGTTGACCGCCAGCACCAGATTCCGGATGCCCAGCAGGTGCGCCAGATAGGAGTGCCGCCGCGTCTGGGTCAGCACGCCCTTGCGCGCATCGATCAGGATCACGGCCAGGTCGGCGGTCGAGGCGCCTGTGACCATGTTGCGCGTGTACTGCTCGTGGCCGGGCGTGTCGGCCACGATGAATTTGCGCTTCTCGGTGGAGAAGAAGCGGTAGGCCACGTCGATGGTGATGCCCTGTTCGCGCTCGGCGGCCAGGCCGTCGACCAGAAGCGCGAAGTCGATGTTCTCGCCCTGCGTCCCGACCCGCCGGGAATCGCTTTCCAGCGCCGCCAGCTGATCGTCGAAGATCATCTTGGAATCGTAGAGCAGCCGCCCGATCAGCGTCGACTTGCCGTCGTCCACCGAGCCGCAGGTGATGAAGCGGAGCAAGCTCTTGTGCTGGTGCTTGTCGAGGTAGGCCTCGATGTCCTCGGCGATCAGATCGTCCTGGTGGGCCATCAGAAATAGCCCTCCTGCTTCTTCTTCTCCATGGAGGCGGCCTGGTCGTGGTCGATGACCCGCCCCTGGCGCTCCGACGTCGTCGTCAGCAGCATCTCCTGGATGATCGAGGGCAGGTCGGCCGCCTCGCTCTCCACCGCGCCGGTCAGCGGATAGCAGCCCAGCGTCCTGAACCGCACCATGCGCATCTGCGGCTCCTCGCCGGGATTGAGCGGCATGCGGTCGTCGTCGACCATGATCAGCGTGCCGTCGCGCTCCACGACCGGCCTTTCGGCCGCGAAATACAGGTCCGGCAGCGGGATGTTCTCCAGATAGATGTACTGCCAGATGTCGAGCTCGGTCCAGTTCGACAGCGGGAAGACGCGGATCGATTCGCCCTTGCGCTTCCGCGCGTTATAGAGATTCCACAACTCCGGCCGCTGGTTCTTCGGATCCCAGCGGTGATTGGCCGAGCGGAAGGAGAAGACCCGCTCCTTGGCCCGCGACTTCTCCTCGTCGCGCCGCGCGCCGCCGAAGGCCGCGTCGAAGCCGAACTTGTCCAGCGCCTGCTTCAGCCCCTCGGTCTTCATCACGTCGGTGTGCATGGCCGAGCCGACGCTGAACGGATTGACGCCCCGCTTCAGCCCGTCCTCGTTGACGTGCACATGCATGTCGAAGCCCAGCGAGCGCGCATAGCCGTCGCGGTGGGCGTACATGGCCTTGAACTTCCAGGTCGTATCGACGTGCAGCAGCGGGAACGGCGGGCGCGACGGCGCGAACGCCTTCGCCGCCAGGTGCAGCATCACCGCCGAGTCCTTGCCGATCGAATAGAGCATCACCGGGTTGTCGCACTCGGCGACCACCTCGCGCATGATGTGGATGCTCTCGGCCTCCAGCCGCTGGAGGTGGGTCAGCCCCGCCATTGGTGCCTTCCGCGGGCGCTCGTCGGCCAAGACGCTCGTCATCAAATTACCTCTCGCCGGCGCGCGCTCGTCCCTTCAAGGGGATATCGGGAAGGCGAGCAAGGTCTAACCTGCGTAGGAAGCGCGGGCGCCGAGCACGACCTCGTGGATGCCTGTATAGGTAGCGACGAGCCTCGGGACTCAACTTAAGCGAGGGCATCTTACCTCTTTGCCAGCAGATGCGCCGCCTCGCCGCCTTTGACCATCCGCGACAGCCAGGCGCATCCGCTTGTCGTCGATGGGAACATGCGACTAAGACGGACCGACCACGATTGGAGCGCCGCGACCCTTGCACGTCCTAGTCCTTGGCGGTGACGGCTTCTGTGGCTGGCCGACCGCCCTACACCTGTCCGCCCGCGGCCACCGCGTCACCATCGTCGACAACCTGTCCCGCCGTAAGATCGACGTGGAACTGGAGGTCGAGTCGCTGACGCCCATCCGGCCGATCTCGGAGCGGCTGGCCGCCTGGACGGAAGTCAGCGGCCGCACGATCGACTTCGTGAACCTCACGGTCGGCAAGGACTACGACCGGCTGCTCCAGTTGCTGAAGGACGAGGCGCCGGACGCCGTCATCCACTTCGCCGAGCAGCGCGCTGCGCCCTATTCGATGAAGTCGGCCCAGCACAAACGCTACACGGTCGACAACAACATCAACGCGACCAACGACGTGCTCGCCGCCATCGTCGAGAGCGGGCGGGACATTCACCTGGTCCACCTCGGCACCATGGGCGTGTACGGCTACGGCACGGCGGGCATGGCCATCCCCGAGGGCTACCTCAAGGTCACGGTCGACGCGCCCTCGGGGCCCGTGGAGCAGGAGATCCTGTACCCGGCCAATCCGGGCTCGATCTACCACATGACCAAGACGCTCGATCAGCTGCTCTTCGCCTTCTACGCCAAGAATGACGAGCTACGGATCACCGACCTGCACCAGGGCATCGTCTGGGGAACCCAGACCGAAGAGACCCGCAAGGACGAGCGGCTGATCAACCGTTTCGATTACGACGGCGACTACGGCACGGTGCTGAACCGCTTCCTGATGCAGGCGGCGGTGGGCCATCCGCTGACGGTGCATGGGACCGGCGGCCAGACGCGGGCCTTCATCCATATCCAGGACACCGTGCGCTGCATCGAGCTGGCGCTCACCCGTCCGCCGGCGCGCGGCGAGCGTGTGCGGATCCTCAATCAGATGACCGAGACACACCGCGTACGCGACCTCGCCAGGATGGTCGCCGAGATGGCGGGCGCCACCGTGGCCAACGTCTCCAATCCGCGGCGCGAGGCGGACGAGAACGAACTGCACGTGGTCAACGACGGCTTCATCGGCATGGGGCTCGACCCGATCCGCCTCGATGTCGGACTGCTCGAGGAAGTGCGCGAAGTGGCCGAACGCTACGCCGCGCGCGCGGACCGGCGACGCATCCCCTGCGTCTCCAACTGGCGCTCCCAGGCATGACCAAGGCGGCGGCCCAGCCCACGGGGACGATCGGCGTCCTGCACCATCTGTCCTCCTCGGGCGGCACCCTGATCGCCCGAACCCTGGCCGCCATGCCTGACGCGGTGATGCTGTCGGAGGTCCATCCGCGGGCGCCGCGGCGGATCCTGTTCAACCCGTTCGACCCGGTTCCGCAACTGCTGGCCAACTACCCCGAGATCGGACCGGACGCCGAAGGCCAGCAGGAAGAGTTCCGGCGACGCCTGGAGGTGGTCTGGCGCAGTTGCCTGAAGGCTGAGCGGCGACTGGTCCTGCGCAACCACGCCCACAGCGACTTCCTCGGCCCCGATCCGACCGGACGCCTCGAAATCGAGAGCGCCTTGCCGGCTGGAGCCGAACTGAAGCGGGCGGCGACCTTGCGCGATCCCGTGGACGCCTGGCTGAGCATGCAGGCCTCGGGCTTCGCCAAGAACCTCAAGAACTTCGACGACTACTGCACGCGCGTCGAAGCCTTTCTCGCCGAATTCGATCCCGAGGAGATCGAGACCTACGAGGCATTTGTCGCCGATCCGGCCGCCGTCACCCGGCGGCTCTGCGAACGACTGGGGGTCCCTTACGTCGCCGGCCGTGAGGCGGCCTTCGCCGAGATCTCCCTCAGCGGCAACAGCGGCCGCGGCAAGGAATGGACCGAGGTCAAGCGCGCCCCCCGTCGGCCGTTCGCGCCGAGCTTCCGGCGCAGGGTGTTGAAGTCGGAAGCCTATCGCCGCATCGCCGACCGTTTCGGCTACCCGCCCGATCCGATCGACGCGACCTGACTAGCGCCGGACCAGGCGCGCCCCCGAGGCTGACGACAGGTACTCCTGCGGCCCGACCTGCTCGAAGCTCAGCACGGCGAAGCCGGCGGCGTCGGTCAGCTCCAGCCCCAGCGGCGCCGGGCGCCATCCGGCCAGGCGCGGGACATCGGGGCAGTCGCCCTCCACCCCGAGCATGGGCGCCGCAAGGCTGCCGGCCTCGA
>CBIHLR010000003.1:0-35629 GCA_966210875.1 uncultured Brevundimonas sp.
GGGAAAGTGTGTTGACGCGAACCCCGCTGAAAGGCGCGGGCGGCTACTCCCCGATGACGGCGGGGTCTGTAGCGGCGGGCGGGGCGTCGTGCAAGCCGCCGGCGTGGCGGGCCTGGCGCCGCTGCACGGCCCAGGCGACCAGCCACAGCGACACGAACCCGACCACGGCGCCTATGGCGCGATCGCCGAGCAGATGCGGCTCGATCAGGGCCGCGGCCAGCAGCCCCGTCCCGACCAGCGGCAGGGTCAGCACGTCCGGAAGCCAGAAATGCTCGGCGTCGATGACGGCCAGCAGAAGCAGCTGCCAGGCGAACAGCGCGCCCGCCAGCCCGGCCCACCCGGGCTGGGCCAGCCCCGCCCAGACGCCCAGGAACGCGGCCGAGGCCTCGATCAGGGGATAGCGAGGCGAGATCGGCGCGCGGCAGCCGGCGCAACGGCCGCGCAGGGCCAGCCAGCTGATGACAGGGATCAGCTCCGCCGGCGCCAGAGTCCGGGAGCAGGCGACGCACCGGGATCTGGCGGCAACGACGGGCTCGCCGGCCGGCAGCCGCCGGCTCACAAGGGCCAGGAAACTGCCGACGATCGTCCCGAGCACTCCCAGAAAGACGGGATGATGCAGCAGCGGCAGGGCGGTGATGAACTCGGTCACGCGGCTGCCGTAGCGGGTATTGATTGTGGCCGTGTGACACAGGCCGTGCGTGTAATCGGCAAGCGGTCGTGCCCGAAGCGACGCAAGCGTGCCGAAAAACCTTCACCGGTGGGTCGACGCTCCGTCGCAATGCCCCGCTATCCCATCCTCATGATGGCGGTCGAAGAACATTCGAGCGAAGCGGGCGATGCGGACCTCGGCGCGAGGAGCATCGGCCTGATTCATCTGGGCGCGGCCCTGTCCGAAGGGCAGCAGGAGCGCCAGCTGGCCTCGGCCGGCGCCGGCGCCTTCTGGCGTATCAGCCATGACGCCCGCGGTCGTCAGCAGCTCGATCAGCTTGTGGCGGGTCTCGGAGCCGGCGCCACCGTGCACGTGACTGGCCTGGACGCCTTTGGGCGCTCACTGCCCGAATTGCTGCGTCTGGTGCGAGGGCTGCTTGAGACCGGGGTGACCATCAAGGTTGTGGAGGCCGAAAACACCTCTGTGATCTCCCCCCTCGAACCCGTCGCCGAGGCGATGCGCACCCTCGTCGCCTTCGCGTCGAGCCACCGGCAGGCGGCCGACACCGGCCATGCTCGGCGTCCGCGCACGGCCACCCTGTCCGAAGTGCAGGTCAAATATGCCCGGCGACTGTTCAGCGAAGGGGAGCCGCTGCGCACCATCGGCCTCATCATGCGCGTCGCGCCCGACGACGTCTGGAAGGCGATCAGCAAGCAGCCGCGCGGCGCGGGACGGCCCTAGGACCCCGGCCAAGGGGCTCACGAAAACCTGGCGACTTTCTCAAGGGACCAGTTGAGACCTTCATCCGATGATTGGCACGCGCGCCAGCGGAGAAGGTGAACCACTTCTGCCTGTGGGCGGCGCGCCGCGTCCGCCTCCAGCCGGGCGAGAGCTTCGGGCGTGGCGGTGGCGGGTGATGTGGCCTGGGTCATGTGACGGTTTCACCAGCGGCCGGTTCACCGCCCTTCAGCGCCACATAGATCGCCGGGATCACCAGGACCGTCAGCAGGGTGGAGGACATCAGCCCGAACAGGAGCGAAATCGCCAGGCCCTGGAAGATGGGGTCGAACAGGATCACCGCCGCCCCGATCATGGCCGCGAGCGCCGTCAGCAGGATGGGCTTGAAGCGGATCGCGCCGGCTTCCAGCAGAACCTCCTTGAGGGGACGTCCGGTCGCTCGCGCATGCTCGATGAAGTCCACCAGCAGGATGGAGTTCCGCACGATGATGCCCGCCAGCGCGATGAAGCCGATCATCGAGGTGGCGGTGAACGGCGCTCCGAACAGCATGTGACCGATCACGATCCCGATAAGGGTCAGCGGGATGGGCGTCAGGATCACCAGCGGCAGGCGGAAGTCGCGGAACTGGGCGACCACCAGGATGTAGATGCCGACCAGCGCCACCCCGAAGGCCGCGCCCATGTCGCGGAAGGTCACCCAGGTGATCTCCCACTCGCCGTCCCAGAGCACCGTCGGGCGGCTTTCATCGTCGGGCTGGCCGTTGAGGCGGACCTCGGGGCGGGGCGTATCGCCCCAGTCCGCCGCCTCGATCGCGTCGCCCACGGCCAGGATCCCGTAGATCGGGGCCTCGTAGCGGCCGGCCAGCTCGGCCATGACCATCTCGGCGTCGCGCCCGTCCCGACGATAGACCGGATAGCTGGCGAGTTCCCGGCGCGCCTCGATCACCTCGCCGAGCTCGACCAGACGGGGCGCGCCGCCCAAGGTCGTGACCGCCACCGGCAGGGTGGCTAGGGTCTCGCTCCAGGTCCTTTCCGACTGGGGCAGGCGCACGGCGATCTCCACCGGGGTCCGACCCTCGTCGCGCGCCGCGTAGCCCAGGGTCGATCCGCCCATCAGAGCTCCGACGGTGTCGTGAACCTGGCGTTCCTGGAGCCCAAAGCGCTCGATCCGCTCGCGCACCGGCGTGAGCCGGAGCGTCGGCCGCCGCTCGCCGAAGCTGTTATCGACGTCGACGATCGAGGGCTCGTCCCGGAAGATCGCCTCGATCCGGCGAGCCACGGCCCGGCGCGTCTCGGCGTCGGGGCCGTAGACCTCGGCCAGGAGGGTGGCCAGCACCGGCGGTCCGGGCGGGGCCTCAACCACCTTGAGCGAGGCGCCGTCGGGCAGGCTGAGCTCAGACAGCCGTTCGCGCAGATCGATGGCGATGGCGTGGCTGGCGCGATCGCGTTCCCCCTTGTGGCTGAGCGCCACCGCCAGGTCGCCCTGTTCGGGCCGGTCGCGCAGGAAATAGTGACGCACCAGCCCGTTGAAGTTGAAGGGCGCCGCGGTCCCCGCATAGCTCTGGATGGCGATCACTTCCGGCACGCCCTGGGTGATGACCGCCGCCGCCGCCAGGGTGCGTTCGGTGATCTCCAGGCTCGTGCCCTCGGGCATGTCGAGAACGACCTGGAGTTCGGACTTGTTGTCGAAAGGCAGCAGCTTCACCGGCACGGCGCGCAGGCCGAACATGGACATGGCGAGCAGCGTCGCGATCCCGACCGCGCCGAGGAACATCCAGGCGCTGCGGCGCGTGCGGATGACCCGGCTGGCCCAACGCCGATAGAGCCGTCCGATCCAGCCTTCGCTCTCCCCGTGGCCATGGCCGGCGGCCAGGGCGCGGCGCGCCAGTCGGATCATCAGCCAGGGCGCCAGCACCACGGCCACGAAGAAGGAGAAGACCATGGCCGCCGAGGCGTTGACCGGGATCGGCGCCATGTAGGGACCCATCAGGCCGGACACGAAAAGCATCGGCAGCAGCGCCGCCACCACGGTCAGGGTGGCCACGATGGTCGGATTGCCGACCTCGGCCACGGCCTCGACGGCGGCTTCGGCGCGGCTGCGGCCGTCGTTCATGGCCCAGTGGCGGGCGATGTTCTCGATGATGACGATGGCGTCGTCGACGAGGATGCCGATCGAGAAGATCAGGGCGAACAGGCTGACGCGGTTGATGGTGTAGCCCATCAGGTTCGAAGCGAAGAGCGTCAGCAGGATGGTGGTGGGGATGACCACGGCGGTCACCGCCGCCTCTCTCCAGCCGATGGCGAAGCCGATCAGGACGACGATCGACACCGTGGCCAGGCCCAGGTGGAAGAGCAGCTCGTTGGCCTTCTCGTTCGCCGTCTCGCCGTAGTCGCGCGCGATCACGACCTCGAGGCCTTCGGGGATCAGCGAGCCGCGGAGCTGGTCGAGCCGCGCATGCAGGTCGTGCGACAGAACGACGGCGTTGGCGCCGGGCCGCTTGGCGACGGCCAGGCTGACCGCAGGCGTGCGGTTCCACCCCTCTTCGCCGCGCGCATAGTGGGCGACCCGCGCCTGGTCTTCGCGCGGCGCCAGCACGATGTCGGCCACGTCCCGCAGATAGACCGGATCGCCGCCGACCGACGAGACGGTGAGGAGCGAGGCGTCTTCGGGAGTACGGAGGCGTTCGCCGATCCTGAGCGCGGCGGCAGAGCCGTCCTCCCGCACCGCGCCGGCCGGGAAGCTGCGATTGGCCTGGCTCACGGTCTCGAGCAGGGACGACAGCGGAACGCCCCGCAGGCTCATGCGGGCGGGATCCGGCTCGACGCGGATCTCCGACGGTCGCCCGCCGACGATGAAGGTCTGGCCGACGTTGTCGACCTTGGCGATCTCCGCTCGCAGGCGACCGGCCACCTCGTAGAGGGCCTGGTCGCTCCAGCGTCCGACCGCCTCGGGGGCCGGCGTCAGGGTCAGGATCAGGGCCGGCACGTCGTCGATGCCGCGGGTCGTGATGATCGGCTCGCTGACGCCGACAGGAATGTCGCCGTAGTTGGCGCGAATGCGCTCGTGCACCCGTACCGCAGCGTCGTCCGGATCGGAGCCGACCTCGAAGCGGGCGGTCACCATGACCCGGTCGTCCTCGGCCTGGGTGTAGACGTGCTCCACCCCGTCGATGCTGTTGACGATGGCCTCCAGGGGTTCGGCGACCAGTTCGACGGCGTCCGACGCGTTGAGGCCCGGCGCCGCGACCATGACGTCCACCATGGGGACGCTGATCTGCGGTTCTTCCTCGCGGGGGATGCTGAGCAGCGCCATGAGACCGACGGCGATGGCCGCCAGGAGCATCAGGGGCGTCAGCGGTGACTTGAGGGTCGCCTGGGTCAGGCGCCCGGAAAGGCCCAGTCGCATCAGCGGGCCTCCGCCGGCACGACGACGTCGCCTTCGGCCAGGCCGGAGAGGACCTCGACCCGGCCGTCGGGCAGGTCGACGCCCAGCTGGACCGGCGCCTCGACCGCCGCCCCACCGGGACCGACGGTGCGGACATAGTCGATGCCGAAACGGGTCGCGACGAACCGGCGGGGGATGGCGATGGCCTGGCGCTCGCCGAGGGACAGCCGCACCTCCAGCCGCTGGCCGACGCCGCGCTGGTCGAGGCCGGGCGCCGCCACGTCGGCGACGATGCGGCCGGCGGTGGCGGCCGGGTAGATCTGGGTGATGACGCCGGGCTGGGCGAGGCTCTCGACCTCGACTGTCTGTCCCATCCTCAGGAGGCGACCCTGCGCCTCCGGAACCTCGAGCCTCACGACCAGGGGCCCGGCGGTGATCGTGGCGATGGACTGGCCCGGCGTCACGACGGAGCCCTCAGGCACATCTGCGGTCAGGACCTGACCTGCGGCGGGGGCCAGGATCCGTCCCTGGGCCCCGAGCTCCGCCGTGGCGGCCCGCTGGGCCCGCGCCGCCCGAGCCTGGCCCGCCGCCGCCTCATAGGCCGCGCGGGACTGGTCGAGCCGGGCCTGAGCGTAGATTCCCTGATCGAACAGGGACTGGATTCTCGACAAGTCGGCGCGGGCCCGTCCGGCTTCGGCTTCGGCCGCCGCGACGAGCGCATCCTGGACGGCGGTCTGCATGCCGATGCGATCGTCGACGACCACGCCGATCACCTGGCCTTCACGCACCTGGTCGCCCTCGCGCACGTCCAGACGAACCAGCACGCCGCCGATGCGGGCGCGGGCCTCGCCGAGATCCCGCGAGGCGACGACCGCCGGCACGGCCTTCATGTCGGGGATCGCCGCGCGAACCACCGTGAGGCGTTCGCCCTGGGCCGCGGCGGGCGCCGGCGGAGCGTCCTCGTGTCCGCCGCATCCCGACAGCGAGACGGCGACCACGAGCGCGCCGACAAGAAGAAGGGGGGGCGGCAGGACTCGCACAGGCTGCTCCATAATTAGCTTGCCCTAATATTAGATAGTGCTAATCATAGACGCAAGCCCCGACAAGGCTGCGGCTGACCGCTCTGCGGCTCCTTGATCCATCTCAAGGCGGGTCTCGGTCGGCTCTGGGAGGAATGCTCGAAAATGGAGGTTGGCGTGAGCAAGCCTGTCGTCATCGTGCTGGGAGCGGGCCTCGGCGGCGTAATCGCCGCCTACGAGCTGCGGCATGTCCTTGGGGACCGTGTCGAACTGACCGTCGTCTCCAAGGGCGAGACCTTCCACTTCGTGCCCTCGAACCCGTGGGTCGCGGTCAACTGGCGCCGGCGCGACGCCATCGAGGTCGCCCTGCCGCCCGTGATGGAGAAGCGGGGGATAGGGTTCGTCGGCGTGGGCGCCGCCAGGGTGCGCCCGCAGGAAAATCAGCTCGAGCTCGAGGACGGCCGTGTGCTGGCCTACGACTATCTCGTCGTCGCGACGGGACCCGAACTGGCCTTTGACGAAATCCCCGGGCTCGGACCCGATGGCCACACGCAGTCAGTCTGTCACGTCGGCCATGCCGTCGGGGCCAGCGAGGCCTTCGCCGCCCTCGTGGCGAACCCGGGGCCCATAGTGGTCGGCGCGGTGCAGGGCGCCTCGTGCTTCGGCCCGGCCTACGAATTCGCGATGATCCTCGACACCGAGCTGCGCCGTCGCCGCGTGCGCGACCGCGTCCCCATGACCTTCGTGACGTCGGAGCCCTACGTCGGCCACCTCGGCCTGGACGGCGTCGGCGACACCAAGGGCCTGCTCGAAAGCGAGATGCGCCAGCGGCACATCAAGTGGATCACCAACGCCCGCGTGACGTCCGTCGATGCGGGCGTGATGCATGTCGAAGAGGTCGCTGAGGGCGGGCAGGTCAAGGCCACCCACGACCTCCCGTTCAGCTTCTCCATGATGCTGCCGGCCTTCCGCGGAGTCGACGCGGTGCGCGGCGTCGATGGCCTGACCAACCCGCGCGGCTTCATCCTGGTGGACAAGCACCAGCGCAATCCGACCTATCCGAACATCTTCGGCGTCGGCGTCTGCATCGCCATCCCGCCGACGGGCCCCACGCCCGTACCGGTCGGCGTGCCCAAGACCGGCTTCATGATCGAGAGCATGGTTTCCGCCGTAGCGGCCAATCTCAAGCAGCTGCTGTCGGGCGAAGCACCGACGCACGAAGCGACCTGGAACGCCATCTGTCTGGCCGACTTCGGCGACGGCGGCGTCGCCTTCATGGCCCAGCCGCAGATTCCGCCGCGCAACATCAACTGGTCGGCCAGCGGCGGCTGGGTCCACGCCGCCAAGATCGCCTTCGAGAAGTACTTCCTCCACAAGGTGAAGTCCGGCCAGAGCGAGCCGATCTACGAGAAACTCGTCCTCGACCTCATCGGCGCGCCCAAGCTGCGCCCCACCGTTCGACAGCCGGAGATGCATTCATGAACGTCGACAAGGCCGTGTTCGTCTTCGCCGGTCTGGTCGTGCTGACCAGCATCGCGCTCGCTCGCTGGGTCCATCCGGCCTGGATTCTGCTCGCCGTCTTTGCGGCCCTGAACATGATCCAGGCGGCGTTCACCGGCTTCTGCCCCGCCGCTCTGGTGTTCAAGCGACTGGGAATCGGCCTCGGGCCCGCCTTTCGCTGAGGGACAGAGGCCAGCCGTCGCTATCCGCGCAGGGCCTCGGCGATCGCCCGGCCTATCGAAACGCCGTTGGACGGGTGGGGCACGGTGTCCGTGGTCACCACCCGGCTCGCCGCCGCCCGGAGGCTGGACCAGGCCGCCTCTGCGGCGAACAGCGCATGGACGGCCAGGCACACGGGCGGCGCGAAGCCGAGCCGTCGCAGTTCCATGGCGGCCTGGGTCAGGGTGACTCCCGTCGAAATGATGTCGTCGACCAGGACGGGGGTCCGCCCGCGATACTCCGACAGGTCGGGCAGGCGCAGACGGACCGTTTCGTCGCCCAGCCGTTGCTTTTCCATAAGGGTCCAGGGCGCGCCCGCGCGTTCGGCGACCTCGGCGACCCACTGGCGGCTTTCCGCGTCAGGTCCGATCACCACGGGCCGCTGGACGTTGGCGAGCACCCAGTCGGCGAGGAGCGGCGCGGCCTGCACCGCCACCACCGGGCCGGGGAAGATGTCGCCAATCCGGTCGATCCGGTGCAGATGAGGATCCACGGTGATCAGGGAGTCGAAGACCCCGGCGAGGAGGCGTCCGTAGTGTCGGGCGCTCAACGGCTCTCCGGTTCCAAAGACGGCGTCCTGGCGGAGGTAGGCCAGATAGGGCGCCACCAGCCCCACGCAGGCCGCGCCGTTGTCCCGGGCGGCTCCGGCCGCCAGGATCAGGGGAACCGTCTTCGGGTCCGGGTCATCCAGGGTGCAGACCACGACCACCTTGAGCCCCTCGACCGGCTCAGAAAGACGCACGTGGCTTTCGCGGTCAGGGAACCGGCGCACCTCGGCCCGCAGCCAGGAGCCCCCGGTCGCCTGCGCGAGCGCCCGGGCCATCGCCTCGTTGCCCGGCATGGCGACGAAGCAGCTCATGTCTCGATCCCGAAAATGTCCGGGTTGGCGCGGGCGTAGTCCAGAGCGTACTGGAGCTCGCCTTCCGCGGCGCTGTGCACGGTCATCAGCGGCTCGCCGGCCACCACCGAGGCGCCCAGGCTCACGTGCCTCACGAGGCCCGCGGCCTTGACGTCCGGGGCGCCGGCGAGCTTGGCCACCCGGGCCAGCTTGCGGTTGTTGATGTGGACCAGGGCGCCGCTGGTCGGCGCCGGCCAGTCGCGCCGCAGGGGGGCGTCGGTCGGAGCGCGGACACCACCCTGGGCACGCCGGATGCGCTCGAACTTCTTCAGGGCGCGGCCATCGTCGAGGATGGTTCGGGCCAGTTGCACGCCGCCGCCTCCCGAGGCGAGGCGTCCCAACTCGAGCACCAGGCCGGCGACCGCCAGGGCCCGTTCGCGAAGGTCCGTCGGCGCGTCTGGTTCACGCCCGAGCACGGCCAGCACATCGCGCGCCTCCAGCGCCGGGCCGATGCCTCGGCCCACCGGTTGAAGTCCGTCGCTGACCAGGCACCGCACCTCCAGGTCCAGGGCCCGACCCACGGCCACCAGCCGCTCGATGAGCGACGCCGCGGCGGCCGGCGTACGCACCTTGGCGGTGGGCCCGACCGGGATGTCGATGACGACATGCGTCGCGCCCGCGGCCACCTTTTTCGACAGGATGGAGGCGACGAGCTGGCCCTCTACGTCCATCTCGAGCATCCGCCCCATGCGGGCCAGGACCTCATCGGCGGGACTCAGCTCCATCCGGCCGCCCCAGACCAGACAGCCGCCCTCGGCCTCGACCACCTTGCGGACATGGGGGATGTCCAGATCCACCTTCATAAGGACCTCCATGACGTCTGCCGTGCCGGCGGGGGAGGTGATCGCGCGCGACGACGTCTTGGGGATGATCAGTCCGGCCGCGGCTGCGATGGCCACGACGATGGGGCTGGTCCGGTTGCCGGGCAGCCCCCCGACGCAATGTTTGTCGATGACCAGGGGCCTGGACCAGCTGATCCTCTGACCCGAGTTCACCATGGCGTTCGTCAGGTGGGTGGTTTCCGTCAGGTCGAGGGGAAAGGCCGCGCTGGCCGCGATGAAGGCCGCCAAATGGGCGTCGGTGTACCGCCCGGCCACGATGTCTCCGACCAGCGCCGCGTAGCCCCGCTCGCTCAGCCGCTCGCCGAAGATGCGCCGGCGCAGACCGGTCAAGGACTCCAGGGGAGGCGGGTGACAGACCGCGAGTTCGTCGCCGTCTTCGACGCACAGGCGTCGCCAGGCCGCCTCGGAAAGGCCGATCTCCATCGGCCCGAGCAGGTCGGAGGTCACATGATAGAGAGTGGCCGTGACGGCTCCCTTCCGGGACGTCACCAGCACCTGCGACCGCGGGGCCACGCCCTCGGCGCGGCCCACATAGGAGTCGGCCCGCACCAGGACGACCGGCTCGTCCTGCGTGATCAGGCCCAGGCGTCGCGCCCGCAGCGTGTGATCCGGCGGCGGGGCGGCGGGCGTCATGGGAGAGAATAGGCCGCGGATTGCACCGCGACCGTGGACCGCCAGCCGAGCTCCCGACTGATCCGGTCCCGCAGCGCCTCGGAGGCTGCGGGTTCTCCGTGGACGATGAAGGTCTCGACCGGCGGCGCTTCGAACCCGGAAAGCCAGCGCATGATCTCGTCGGCGTCGGCGTGGGCCGAAAGCATCGGCAGGTCGGCGATCTCGGCGCGGACGTGAAACCACTGGCCGAAGATGCGCACGTCCCTCTGTCCGGCGAGCAGCTTGGCGCCACGGGTGCCAACCGCCTGGTAGCCGGAGAAGAGGATCGTGTTTCTGGGGTCGCCGCCGAACGCGCGGATATGGTGCAGCACCCGCCCGCCGGTCGCCATGCCGCTGGCGGAGATGATGATCTTCGGCATGGAGTTGGCGCTCAGGGCTTTGGACGCCTCCACGTCCCGCACGTATTCGGCGACGTGACAGCTGGCGCGGCATTCGTCCGGCGACAGGCCGTGATCGCCCAGCGCCACCATCAGCGCGGTGGCGTCGACGGCCATCGGGCTGTCGAGATAGATGGGGACCAGGCCCAGCAGGCCCGAGCGCTTCAGCCGCCACAGGTGATGCAGCAGCAGCTGGGCGCGGCCCACCGCAAACGACGGTATGATCACCGTGCCGCCGCGGGCGACGGTGCGCTGGACCACCTCCAGCAGGGCGTCGGCGGGATCCTGGGGCGGATGGAGACGGTCGCCGTAGGTGGACTCGACCACGAGGTAGTCGGCGCGCGCCACCCGCTCGGGATCCTTCATCACGGCGTCATCGTAGCGGCCGAGGTCCCCGGAGAAGACGACCTTGCGCCCGCCCCAGCTGAGCTCCGCGATGGACGCTCCGAGGATGTGACCGGCTCGGAGCAGTCTCAGCCGTGCGCCCGCCGCGACCTCGCGCTCGGTCGAGAAGGGCTGGGTCCGGACTCGTTTGAGGGCGCGCTCCGCCTGCCGAACCGTGTAGAGTGGAAGGGCCGGGCTGTGCCGTGTGTAGCCGTGCCGATTCGCCCGTTCCGCGTCGCGCTCCTGCAGCTTGGCGGCGTCGCGCAGGAGGATCTCCGCCAGGTCGGCGGTTCCCGGGCTGCAGACGACCTCGCCCGCATATCCGGACTGAACGAGGCGCGGCAGGTATCCGGAATGATCGAGGTGGGCGTGGGTGAGCACCACGCCGTCGATCCGCCTGGGGTCCACAGGAAACGGCGCCCAGTTCATCTCCCGGGAGGCTTTCAGGCCCTGAAACAGGCCGCAGTCGATCAGGATTCGGCCTCCTTCCGACTCCAGCAGATGGCGGGACCCGGTCACCGTGCCGGCTCCGCCAAGACATGTCAGCGTCAAGCTCAAGGCCGCACCTCCCGCAACTCCGACAGCCTGGCCGAAGCTGGCCCCCGCGCATTGACCTTGGTCAAGCCGCTAACGGAGCACGTTCGGATCGCCCTGGCCCAGGACGGCCGCCGCCTCGTCGGCGGCGAGGAAGGCGCCCGCCTCCCTGCGAAGGAGGCTGGCGGCGGAGCCAAGCAGATGGGCCCAGGTGCAGCGGTTGGCGAAGAGCATGCCGAAGGGATCGAGCGTCCCGCCCCTGTTGAGATAGCCGTGCGCGCGCATCCGTTCGGGCCCTTCGTCAATGCGACGGAGCAGGCCGAGCAAGGGGTCTGGGCGGGCGTGGGCGGAGAGGATCCGCGGCAGCCGGCGAGGAAACCCGCGCCGGAGCTGGTCGTCAGTCAGGGTGACCTGTCCCTCGTGCGCGTCGCGCGGCGCGCGCAGGCGGCCGGGCTCGAGGATGGCCGTGACGCGCGTCGCCACGCCGGCCTTGGCGAGGCGCGCCGCAGCCCGCACGCATTCCTGGGCCTGATGGGCGCCGACCGAAATGAGCTGGATTGCGGGATCGTCGTGCGCGACCAGGTCGGCGTAGCCCTCCGCAAGAGCCCGGGCGGCCTGCGCTGCGGAAAGGCGAAGCGGCATCGCCGACTTGGGCGCCACGACGCAGCCGATGACGCCGCGGTCGCGATAGACGGACTTGAGACATTCCACCGCCGTCGCGCCGTCGATCGGAAAGAACACGCGCGAGACATCCGCCATCTCTCCGAGCAGCGCTTCCGGCAGGGTCGGGTCCTGATGGGACTGCTGGTTCTTGCCGTTCTCCCAGGTGTGTGAGGTCACGATCAGGGGCACGCCCAGCCAGCCCGTTTCGACCCCCGCCTCCTTCTGCTGCCGCGCGAAGATGATCTCTTGTCGGAGGACGCCCAGCATCTTCACCGCGAAGGCCTCGTAGGAGACGATCAGGTTGAGACCGGCCTTGTTGCCCAACGCCGCCCCGGCGACGGCCTCCTCGTTCAACGCCGTGATCACCGCACCGTCGATCGCTTCAGGCGCGCCGGGCTCAGGCCGGTTCGCCCGGTGCTTCAACCGCTCCAGAGTGCGGCCCATCTGGTTGCTTCGCAGCTCGTCCGGGTTGCCGATGCGGATGCGCAGACCGGGGTTCGCCTCGACGAGATCGACGAACCAGCGGTCGATCGCGGCCATCGGCGACATCGCCTCTGCGCTCGCTAGGTCGGGCGTCGGCGGCAGGACCGGCGTCGGCGGACATCGACGGGTGAACACGTTGTCCCGCTCGCGCGGGCGTCCCTGGCTGGCGTGGATGTCGAACACCCGGCGCGCCTCCGCGAGTTCGGCCTCCGGCACGAACAGGCCGGCCGCCCCTTCGTTGAACAGTCGCCGCGCCTTGACGTCGTCGCACGGAACGCCCGGGAGCGGCAGGTTGTGGGCCGCCAGTGTCCCCGCGCCGGGAAAGCCAAAGCCCTTGATCGTGGATGCGATCACATAGGGCAGGCGAACTGGGTAGGCGGCCCGCCCCGCGGCGATGCCCTCCGCCGCTGCGTCGAGCCGAGCTTCGCACTCCAAGATGGCCCAGGCGTAGGCGGCGGGGTCGCGGCCGTCGATCTCGAACGGGTCGAAGCCATTGGCCCTGAGATGGCGGCCGAGCCAGGCCGCGCCTCCGTCCTGGGCGATTTCGGTGCGCTGCTCTATGCGCCGGCCGTTGAGCACCATCATCGGGGCGACCAGGCCGCAGTCGGCCGCGCGCCACCAGCGTTCCGACCAGTCGCCGCCGCGCTGCTCCTCGAAGGCGCCGTCGCTGAGGATGGCGACCAGGCTCTCGCCGGGCAGCGGCATGTGGACGTACTGGATCTCGGCGAAGCCGAGGTAGCCGCCTTCGGAAACGGCTCCGCCCGTGAACGGCGTGAGGTGGCTGCCGAGCGGGCGCACCGGGCGGCCGTCGGGGCCGATCTCGTAGCTGTAGAAATCCCGCGCCAGGTTTGACAGGCCCGCCTGGGTCGGTCCGTACCGGCCTTCCTGTGCCGGGGAGAGGTTCCCGACCAGCGCATTGACCGCCTCGATGGCGGCGACGCAGTGGCCCTGTCCCAGCAGCCAGCCCCGCGTCGTCGCGCTCAGCACGTTCGCCGCCAGATAGCCGACATAGGCTGGGACGACATTCAGCGAACCGCCGGTGTGGCCTTGCGGGTTCGCCTTGAAGGCTTCGGCCGGGAGAGGCGCGCCGGAAAGATCGACCCGCTCGGCGTAGGTCATGTGGGCGACCACCCACATGGCGGCGCTGGTCAGCCGGTCGGCAGCCGCAAGGACAGCATAGGTCCAGTCAGGCCCGTATCGCCTCGCCAGACTGGAGACACGTCGCCGGGTGGCGGCCGTGTGGGTGATGGGTCCGCGCCCTGCGAGCCAGCGCCGGCGCGCGTCGTCGGCGGCCTTGGCCATGCCCGTAATCTCCCCGGCGGCGCGCGGTCGATCGCGCACCGGACCCTGCGGGAGGCACGGCCGCCGGTCGTTGACCCAGGTCAATCCCCGAGCCCTGCCGGAGGGGCCGTTTGATCTGGATCACGGCTTCCCGTGCCGGGGCCGCCGATCCTGACCGCGATCAACAGGGACCGCACCCCATGTGTAGCAGGCGCCGCGCCCGACCGCTTGTCCGCCCTGTAGGACGACCGTGACCCGTACCCGCCGGTCTGCAGCGCCGTCGTCCCTGTGCTTTCAGGCGCGTGGCGTGACGCGCGTCTACGGGTCGGGAGCGGCGGCGGTGCATGCCCTGCGCGGAGTCGATCTGGATCTGCCGGACGGCGAAATGGTCGTCGTCCTCGGCGCTTCGGGTAGCGGCAAGTCGACCTTCCTGAACATCCTCGGCGGCCTGGATGCGCCGACGAGCGGCGAGGTCCTCTTTCGTGGTCAGGACATCGCCCACGCGAACCAGCGGGAACTGACGGAATACCGCCGCCGCCACGTCGGCTTTGTGTTCCAGTTCTACAACCTGATGCCCAGCCTGACGGCGCGCGAGAATGTCGCCCTGGTGACCGAGATCGCCGAGGCGCCGTTGAAGCCCGAGGACGCCCTGGCGATGGTGGGTCTCGAGGATCGGCTCGACCATTTTCCCGCTCAGATGTCCGGGGGCGAGCAGCAACGGGTGGCCATCGCACGCGCCGTCGCCAAGCAGCCCTCCGTCCTGCTCTGCGACGAGCCCACGGGAGCGCTCGACTTCGCCACGGGGGTCCGCGTGCTGGAAGCGCTGAAGACGGTGAACGACAATCTCGCCGCCACCACGCTCCTGATCACGCACAACGCCAGCATCGCCGGCATCGCCGACCGCGTGGTGGTCTTCTCCGACGGGCGGGTGAGCAAGGTCGAGGAGAACCGGACCCGGCGCCTGCCCAGCGAGATCTCCTGGTGACCGGGCCCTTCGCCGCTTTGGGCAGCCTGGACCGGAAACTGGTCCGCGAGCTGTGGGCCATGAAGGTCCAGGCGCTGGCCATCGCCTTCGTCATCGCCGGTGGCGTGACCGTGCACCTGATGGCGGCCGGCATGCTGAGTTCTCTGCAGGACACGCGGCGCGCCTATTACGAGGCCAATCTGTTCGCCGATGTCTGGGCGCCGACGGTCAGGGCGCCGCTGCACCTGATCGAGGATATCCGGGCCATCGACGGCGTTCAGGCGGCGGCCGCCAGGATCCGGGCGCCGGCCCTGTTCGCCATGGAGGGGATGAGCGCCCCGGCCAGCGGCGAGATCATCTCACTGCCCGATACGGAGGAGGTTTCGGTCAATCGCCTGCACCTCGTTCGCGGCCGTCTGCCGACGGCCGGGCAGCGCGACGAGGCCGTCGTTCTGAAATCGTTCGCCGACGCCCACGGTTTGGATATCGGCGACGCGATCCCGGTCACGCTCTACGGCGGGCGCCGCCGGATCGTCGTGGTCGGCGTGGCCCTGTCTCCCGAGCACGTCTACGCCATCGCGCCGGGGCAGTTCGTGCCCGACGACCGCCTGTTCGGCGTGCTGTGGATGCGTCGCGCGGCCCTCGCCCAGGCCGTCAACCAGGCCGGAGCCTTCAACGAGGCGGTGGTCCGGCTGTCCCGCGACGCCTCGGAGCCCGCGGTGATCGATGCTCTGGATCGCCTGCTGGCCGCCTACGGCGCGCCCGGCGCCTATGGTCGCGCCGACCAGGTCTCCGACGCCTTCGTGTCGAGCGAGATCGACCAGCTGACCACGATGGGACGGGTGCTGCCCCCAATCTTCCTGCTGGTCGCCGCCTTCCTCGTGAACGTCGTGGTGACGCGGCTGATCGCCGTTCAGCGGGCGAGCATCGGACTGCTGAAGGCCTTCGGCTACCGGGATCGCGACATCGTCGCGCACTTCCTCAAGCTGGTAGGCGCCATGACGGCTGTCGGCATCCTGATCGGGGGCGCCGCGGGAACCTGGCTCGGCCAGGTCATGGCCGAGCTCTACATGGAGTATTATCGCTTTCCCTACCTGCTGTTCCGGGCGGATCCGGCGGACTACGCCCTGGTCGTCGGGGTGGCGGCGGCGACGGTGATGGGGGGCGCGGCCCTGGCCGTGCGTCGCGCCGCGCAGCTCAGCCCGGCCGAGGCCATGACACCGGCCCCGCCGCCCGACTACTCGAAGGCGCTGGGCGCGCGGATCACCCGTATGCCGCTGATCGACCAGCAATCCCGGATGATTCTCCGACAGATCGTGCGCTGGCCCTGGCGAGCCGGACTGACGATCGCGGGGGTCGCGGCCTCGGGCGGGCTGCTGATCGCGACCTCGTCCATGATGGACGGCATGAGGCTGATGATCGCCTCCAGTTTCAGCGTGTCCAATCCTCACGACGTGTCCGTCAGCTTCGTCGAGCCCCGGTCACGCGCGGCCCTGTTCAGCCTGTCGCGCGAAACGGGCGTGCTCGCCGCGGAAGGCTTTCGGGTCGTGCCTGTCCGGCTGCGTCACGGAGCGCGCGAGGAGCGGGCCGTCATCACCGGAGCTCCGCTCGACGCGACGCTCTCGCGAGTGGTCGATGCGAGGAACCGGACGATCTCACCTCCGCCCGGCGGCCTGATCCTGTCCAGCGACCTGGCTGCGACCCTGGACGTGACGGCGGGCGACACCGTCGACGCCCAGGTCGCCGAGGGCAGAAGACCCCTTCTGGAGCTTCCGGTCTCAGCCGTCGTCAGCAGCTATGTGGGGTCGAGCGCCCGCATGTCGATCGAGGACCTGAACCGGGCCCTCGAGGAGGGGCCCCGGGTTTCAGGAGCCTGGCTGACCATCGACCCGGCCCGGGCCGAGGACCTCTATGCGCGTTTCAAGGAAATGCCGGCGGTCGTCGGCGTCAGCCTGCAGGCGGACGCGGTCCGGCGCCTGGCCGCCATGCTCGACGAGAACCTGGGCCGGGCCGTCTTCATCCACATCTTCTTCGCCGGCTTGATCGCCTCGGGCGTCGTCTACAACACCGTGCGCATCTCCTTCGCCGAACGGCAGCGAGAGCTCGCCTCCCTGCGGGTGCTGGGCTTTTCGCGGGCGGACGTTTCCTACATCCTGCTGGGCGAAGTGGCGTTCCTGACCCTGCTGGCGCTGCCGCTGGGCGCGGCGGCGGGAGCCCTGCTGTCCCGGTATCTCTCGGTGGCCATGAGCTCGGACCTGTTCCGCCTGCCCTTCGTCATCGCGCCGGCCACCTTCGGCGCGGCGGGCGGGGTGGTGGTGGCCATCACGATCGTGTCCAGCCTGCTGGTGCGCCGTCAGATCGATCGCCTCGACCTGGCCGCGGCCCTGAAGACCGGAGAGTGATCAGGTGAACGGCATCCGGCGCACGCTCAAGTTTCGGACGGTCTTCTGGGTCGTCGTCGCCCTGGCGCTCGCCGTCCTGCTTGCCTGGGCCTTCCGCCCCCAGCCGGTGCTCGTCGACATCGGCGAGGTGACCCGAGGGCCGCTGGTAGTCTCGGTCCGTGACGAGGGACATACGCGGGTACGTGACATCTATGTCGTCTCCACGCCCGTGGCCGGACGGCTGATGCGGATTGGCAATCGAGCCGGAGAGCAGGTCCAGGCCGGCGAGGTCCTGGCCGTCATCGAGCCAGGCCCGGCTCCTCTTGTCGATGAACGTTCGCGAAGCGAACTCGAGGCCGGCGTCCGCGCAATGCAGGCCGCCCTGGCCCTGGCCCAGGCCGAGTTGGAGCGCGCCGAGGCGCAGTTGGCCCAGGCCCGCCTCGACGCTGAGCGGACGGAGCGGCTCTTCGCCGCCTCGGTCGCTTCCCAGGCGGCGCTGGACCGGGCTCGTCTGGAGATGCGTACGGCCGAAGCCGCCGTCCATAACGCCCGGGCGGGCGTCGGCGTCCGGGACGCCGACCTGGAAGCGGCGCGGGCACGTCTGGCTGAACCTTCCCTGGGCGCGTCCGGGGGCCGCACGGTGACGATCCGCGCGCCGGCCGCCGGTCGGGTCCTGAGGGTGCTGGTGGAGAGCGAGCGTGTCGTGGCCCAGGGCGCGCCGATCCTGGAGATCGGCGATCCTGACCGGCTTGAGGTCGTGGCCGAACTGCTGTCCAGCGACGCGGCGCGAATCTCTGCGGGAGCCCCGGCCGTGATCGACGCCTGGGGCGGCCCGTCGATCGCCGCCCGGGTGCGCCAGGTCGAGCCCTTCGGCTTCCTCGACGTGTCCGCGCTCGGCGTGGAAGAACAGCGGGTCAATGTGATCCTGGAGCCGGTCGATCCTCCCCCCGCCTGGTCGGCCGCCGGGCATGGCTATCGCGTGGAAGTCGCCGTGACCGTCTGGCGGTCCGGTTCGGTCGTGCGGACGCCGGTGGCCGCGCTGTTTCGGCATGAAGGGCGCTGGGCGGTGTTCACGGTCGAGCAGGGGCGGGCTCGCCTTGTGGAGGTGGAGATCGGCCAGAGCAATGGAGAGATGGCCGAAGTCGTTTCCGGTCTCCGGCCCGGAGACCGAGTCGTGCTGCACCCGGGCCAGTTCGTGTCGGACGGAGACCGCCTGCGCGAGCGGCCGTCTTCCTAGGGGCGAGGCGAGGAGTCCCCCATGAGCCGCGCCCTTCCCGATCATCGCCTGGCAGGCCTGTGGAAAGACGCGGGCGGACTGGACGAACACGACGTGCGCGCCCGGCGCGCGCGCTACGGCGAAAACCGCATTCTCGAAGCCCGGCGCCATCGCTGGCTGGGCCTGGCGGCCGATACCGCCACGGACCCGATGGTCTGGTTCCTGCTGGGCGTCGCGCTGTTGTTCGCCTGGATCGGGGACTGGGACGAGGCGGCTATCCTGGCCGCGGCGCTGGCGCCCATCGCGGGGATGGACGCCTACCTCCACTGGCGGACCCAGGCCTCGACCGAGGGTCTGAGCAAGCGCCTCGCCGCGCGCGCCCGGGTGATCCGCGGCGGGCGACGGATCGATATCCCGGCAAGCGAGCTGGTCGTCGGCGATCTCGTCGAGGTCGAGGCGGGCGCCTGGTTTCCGGCGGACGGCCTGGTGGAGACCGGAAGCGACCTCCAGGTCGACGAGTCCAGCCTGACCGGCGAGGCGATGCCGGTCCACAAGCATGCGTTGGCTGCCGACACCGCCCCCGGCGCCGGAATGCCGCTCCCGGATGCGGCCTGGGTGAGCGCCGGTTCGCGGCTTCTGACCGGCTCGGCCCGGTGCCGCATCGCCTTTACCGGCGCCGAAACCGTCTACGGACAGATCGCCCGCTCGGTCCAGGACAGCCGCAGAGATCGGACACCGCTTCAGAAGGCGATCGGCGGACTGGTCCGGCAGTTGCTCGTCGCCGCCCTTGTCGCCTGCCTGGCCCTGGGACTGATCCGGCTGCTTCAGGGCCACGGCCTGGTCGACGCCATCGTGACCGCGGCGACCTTGGGAATCGCAGCCCTGCCCGAGGAGATCCCGGTCGTCTTCACCTTCTTCCTGGGGGTGGGGGTCTTCCGGCTGGCCCGGCGCCGGGCGCTCGTCCGGCGCGCCGTCGCGGTCGAGAACATCGGCCGGGTCACCTGCATCTGCTCCGACAAGACCGGCACCCTGACCGAAGGCCGGCTGACCCTGGCGCACGTCATCCCCGCGGTTGACCAGGCTGCTTCCGACCTTCTGCGGACGGCCGCCCTGGCCTCCCGCTCCGAAAGCCACGACCCCTTGGATCAGGCGATCCTCGCCGAGGCGCAGCCCGGCGCCGGCGCTCGTCTGGCGACCTTCCCCTTCACCGAGGACCGGCGGAAGGAAGCGGCTGTCGTCCGATCCGAGGCGGGCGTCACGATCGCGGTGAAGGGCGCGCCCGAAACGGTGATGGCGCTCTGCGGACTCGATCCCGCCGTCCGCCATGACTGGCTGAGGCGGACCGAAGACCTGGCCGCCTCGGCCCACCGGGTCATCGCCTGCGCCGTCCGACGCCAGCCCGACTGGGAGGGAGCAGAGCCCGAGAGCGGCTATGAGTTCCTTGGACTGCTGGCCTTCGAGGACCCGCTCCGGCCGGCGGCGGCGGGCGCGGTCGCCGCCGCCCAGGCCGCCGGGATTCGCGTCATCATGATCACCGGTGATCACGTCGGCACCGCCCGCGCCGTCGCCAGCAGGCTTGGGCTGGGCGGGCGCGAGGCCATCGTCATCGAGGGCTCCCAGCTTGCAGAGCGCCTCGCGGCGTCGGACAGCGGCCATCTCGGTTTCGATGTGGTGGCCCGCGCCGCCCCGGCCCACAAACTGGCCCTGGTGGAGCGCCTCAGAGCAGCCGGGGAGGTCGTCGCGGTGACCGGCGACGGCGTCAACGACGCGCCGGCGCTCAGGGTCGCCGACATCGGTGTCGCCATGGGCGCGCGGGGCGCCCAGACCGCGCGCGACGTCGCCGCCATCGTCCTTCTCGACGACGACTTCCGCACCCTTGTCTCGGCCATTCAGGAAGGCCGCCAGCTGTTCCGGAACCTGCAGCTCAGCTTCGCCTATCTGCTGATGGTCCACGCGCCTCTGGTCCTTGGCGCCGCGGTGGTGCCGGCGATGGGGGAGCCGCTGCTGCTCCTGCCGTCGCACATCGTCTGGCTGGAGCTGATCATCCACCCCACGGCCCTGCTGGTGTTTCAGCAGCATGCGGGGGACGCCAAGCTTGCGCGGGTCCAGGGACATGGCCGGCCCAGATTCTTCGGGCGGCGGGAGGTCGCGGTCATAGCCCTGGCCGCGACGGCCGGCACGGTTCTGGTGCTCGTCGCCTATCAGATCGGTCTGAGCGGGCAGTCGGCGACCTATGCCCGGGCGGCGGCCCTGGCCGCCCTTGTCCTGTCACTGGCGGCGGTGGTGGTCGGGCTGACACGGCTGCGCTCCCGGGCGGCGCTCGTGGCTACGGCGGCCACGATCGCCTCGGCGATCCTGATCATCCAGCTTCCCGTCCTGGCGCGGCTGGCGCATCTGACGCCGATCGATGCGACGCACTGGGCGCTTGCGGCGATCGGCTCCGTCGTCGTGGGGGCGATGGCATGGCTGTTCGGCGCATCGCCGCGACCGGCGACGCAGGCCGCCGGCGCCTAGTTCGCCTCAGGTCGGCGGATCGGCGCGGGAAGCAGGCTGGCCGCGCCCCGGGCGATGACCACCTGCTCGTTCGTCGGGACGACCAGCACCCGCACCGCGCTGGAGGCCCGGCTGATCTGACGGGCGCCGCCGGCATTTGCCTCGCTGTCGAGGCGTACGCCGAGCCAGGCGCATTGCTTGGCGATGCGTGCGCGGATGGGCGCGGCGTTCTCGCCGACGCCGGCGGTGAAAACCAGGGTGTCCAGACCGCCCAGCGCCGCGGTCAGGGAGCCGATCGCCCGGACGATCCGGTAGACGTAGACGTCGAGGGCCTGGCGCGCCTCGGGCCGTGCGCTGGCCAGCAGCGTCTTCATGTCGCCGCTCTCGCCCGACAGGCCGAGCAGGCCCGAGCGGTTGTAGAGCAGGTCCGTGACCGCCTCCACGCTCAGGCCCCGGGTCTGGAGCAGATGAAGGACGACACCAGGGTCCAGGGCGCCGCTCCGGGTGCTCATCGGCGGGCCGTCCAGGGCGGAGAAGCCCATGGTGGTGGCGAGACTTCGCCCCTGGTCCAGGGCGCACAAGGACACGCCGCTGCCAAGGTGCATGACGATCGCCCTGCCGCCCGCCCGCGGTCCGTCCTCGGCCCGCAGCATGCCGGCGATGTAGTCGTAGGAGAGGCCGTGAAACCCGTAGGCCAGGACGCCCTGGTCAATGAGGTCGCGGGGCAGGGCGTAGAGCCGGGCCACCTGAGGCTGGTTCGCATGGAAAGCCGTGTCGAAGACGCCGACCTGCCGCGCCTGCGGAAAGCGCCTCGCCGCCATGGCGACGCCTCGCAGATTGAAGGGCTGATGCAACGGCGCCAGCGGCTCGAGCCGTTCCAGATGCGCGACGACCTCCGGCGTCAGCAGGACCGGCTCCCGGAACTCGAGTCCGCCGTGGACGATGCGGTGACCGATGGCCGCCAGGCCCCGGCTCTCGGGCCGGCCGGCGATCCAGTCCAGGGTTCGGGCCATGACGGCCTCGGGATCCCGTGTCTCCGCCCAGGTCTCGTCGAGGGTGGTGTCACCGGTGCGGGCTTGAAAACGCGGCGCGCTCCCCAGCCCCGAGACCTGCCCCGTCAGCGCGAGCGGCAGGCCTTCTACCGCCTCGTAGAGGGCGAACTTCAGGCTGGATGAGCCCGCGTTCAGCGTCAGCAGGCAGGCGCCGGTCACCGCAGGTATTTCGAGGGTTTGTGCTGGCCGACCAGGATCGCCAGGGCGCACGAGGCCAGCCGCGACTCCTCCGGATCGGAGCGGCTCGTCAGGATCACGGGCACGCGCGCGCCCATGACGATCCCCGCCGACTGGGCGTTCGACAGATAGCAGAGCTGCTTGGCCAGCATATTGCCGGCCTCGATGTCCGGCACGATCAGGAGATCCGCCTGCCCGGCGACGGGGGACCGGATGCCCTTTGTCCGGGCCGCCTCGGGCGACACCGCGTTGTCGAAGGCCAGGGGGCCGTCCAGCACGCCCCCGACGATCTGGCCCCGGTCGGCCATCTTGCACAGCGCGGCGGCGTCAAGGGTCGAGGTCATCGCCGGGTTCACCGTCTCCACCGCCGCGAGGATGGCGACCTTCGGCTCGGCCACGCCGACGGCCTGGGCGCAGTCGATGGCGTTCTGGACGATGTCGCGCTTGGCGGAGAGGTCGGGCGCGATGTTGATGGCCGCGTCGCTGATCAGCAGGGGCCGCGGATAGCCCGGCACGTCGAGCACGAAGACGTGGCTCATGCGGCGGTCAGTGCGCAGGCCGGACTGCGGGGACACAACGGCCTCCAGCAGTTCGTCGGTATGCAGGGCCCCCTTCATGAGGGCCGTGGCCCCGCCACGCGCCGTCAGTTCGCAGGCCCGCGCCGCGGCGGCATGGCTGTGCTCCGTGTCGATCAGCTCCAACTCCCGGACATCCAGGCCCGCGGCCTCGGCCGCCGCCAGTATGCGTGCCTTGGGGCCGACCAGGATCGGCTCGATCAGCCCGCGTCGCCCGGCCTCCACGGCGCCGGTGAGGGACAGGGCGTCCACCGGATGGACCACGGCCGTCCGTAACGGCGGCCGCCCTTGGGCCAGCGCCATGAGACGCCGGAGCTGGGACCCTGTGGCAGGGGTCGGCCTGGCGGGGGGCGGGACGGTTTCTGCCAAGTCGGGCTCCGATGTCTGGCGACGGCGGGATGATGGGCGGAAACCGCCTGATCGAACAGCCACGTCGTGGCGCCGCGCGCCGGACCTGGGCGGTCGCGGCCTACGCCGCGTCTCGCCCGAGCGCGGCCATGCGAGCCAGCCAGCGACGCACCTGGGCGGGATCGTTGGCGCCCACCCCGCCGAACATGGTCGTTCCCTTGCGCCTGATGCCGGCCAGCCCGAGCACCGAGCGCTCGAAACAGCGCACCCCGCTGGCGCCGAAGACGAGGCGGAAGGCCACGGCCGGCATGCCCATGGAGACGACAAGGCGCGCCGTCAGGCCCTGCAGCAGGCCCTCGGGCATCTGGTTCTTGCGCCAGCGCATGGTGAACTGAGGCCGGAAGACCTGCTCGAAGAAGCCCTTGGTCAGGGCGGGCAGGCCGCCGAGCCACAGGGGGAACACGAGGACCATGTGGTCGGCCCATTTGATGTCGCGCTGAACCGCCGCGATCACCGTCGGCGGCGGGCCGTCGTTGAACTCCGCCGCCGAGCGCAGGAGCGGAAAATCGATCTGCCCGATAGTCACACGGCGCACCTCGTGCCCCGCAGCTTCCGCGCCCGATGCGTAGGCTTCCGCCAGAGCCGCCGACAGTCGCTCGCTGGAGGGGTCGGGGTTACCGTTGATGATCAGGATCTTCGTCATGGGTGCATGGATGAGAGAGGCGAAAACGCCCCAAGGCTCATCTCAACGCGGCGGGCCCGCCTTGATCCGTATCAATCCTGGTCGAGGCCTGCCTTCAGGCCGCTGCGGATCAGGTCGGCATAGGTTTCGGCGCCCATCTTCGCCATGACCTTGGCCCGATAGATCTCGACGGTTCGCGGGCTGATATCGAGCTCGCGCGCGATCTCCTTGTTGGACTGGCCGACCAGAAGGGCGCGGAGAACCTGCCGCTCGCGCGCCGAGAGGGTCGCCTGGCGCCGCTCCAGTTCAGGGTCGGTCGACGACGACACGGCTGTCAGCGCCTGGCCGAGGACCCTCAGAAGGGTCTCGTGCTCGAACGGCTTCTCCAGAAAGTCGGAGGCCCCCTTCTTCATGGCCTCGACCGCCATGGCCACGTCCGCGTGCCCGGTGATGACGACGATCGGCAGCTTGGGATGGGCGCGCTTCAGCCGCTCGACCAGTTCGAGGCCGCTGATCTCGGGCATGCGAACATCGGTGATGACGCAGCGCGTATGGCCGTCGACGGCGCCGAGAGCGTCGAGCGGATTTGCGAACGCGCTGGCCTGATAGCCGGCGGCGTCCAGCAGGAAGGTCAGGGATTCCCTGGCCGCATCGTCATCGTCGACGACGAGGATCATTCCGTCACGGTTCATCGGCCTGCTCATCGTCGTCCAGAAGCGGAAGCGTCAGTTCGAATCGCGCCCCGCCGTCGGGGAGGTTGCTGGCCTGAATCCGGCCGCCGTGGGACTCCACGATGGTGCGGCAGATCGACAGGCCCACGCCCATGCCGTGCGCCTTGGTTGTCACGAAGGGCTGGAAAAGATGGCTCAAGACCTCATCGGGCAGGCCCGGCCCGGTGTCGGTCACCACGATCCGGACGAAATCGCCCTCGGCCCGCTCCGACCGGATCAGCAACTCGCGGCGCTCGGAAACGGCCATCGCCTCCATCGCATTTCGGATGAGGTTCAGCAGCACCTGCTGGATCTGGACCTTGTCGACGAGGACGTCGTCCAGCTTGGGGTCCAGGCGCACCTGCAGGCGCACGCCGAGCTCCTTGCCGCCCACAAAGGCGAGGGCCACCGCCTCCTCGATCAGCTTCGAGAGGCTTTCAAGCCGCGGTTCGGCCTCGCCCTTGGCGACGAAGTTGCGGAGCCGGCGGATGATTTCACCGGCCCGATGGGTCTGCTCACTGGTCCGCGCCAGGATGTCCCGCGCCTTCTTGCTGGACAGGCCTTCTGGCTGATCGGCCATCAGGGTGAGCCCGCTCAGATAGTTGCTGATGGCCGAAAGGGGCTGGTTCAGTTCGTGCGCCAGGGTCGAGCTCATTTCGCCCAGCGCCGTCAGCCGCGTCACATGGACCAGTTCATCCTGCAGTTCGTGCAGCCGCGCCTCGGTCTGCTGGCGTTCCGACAGGTCTCGGACGAAGCCCGTGAACAGCCGCTCGCCTAGTCCTTCGACCTCTCCCACGGCCAACTCCATAGGGAAGGTCGAGCCGTCCTTGCGCTCCCCCGATACGACCCGCCCGATACCGATGATGCGGCGTTCCCCTGTGCGCCGGTAGCGTTCGAGGTAGCCGTCGTGCTGTTCCCGATACGGCGAGGGCATCAGCATGCTGACGTTCCTCTCGAAGACCTCTGCGGTGCTGTAGCCGAACAGCCGCTCGGCGCCCGGGCTGAACGAGCGGATCAAACCCTGGTCGTCGATCACCACCATGGCGTCCGGCACGCTGTCCAGGATCGATTCAAGATGCGCCTCGCGCCTGCGCAGTTCGCGATTCGCGTCAGCGGCCCGACGACTCACCCGCGCCAGACGGTCGCCTGACAATCCCGCGATCAGACCGAGGGCGGCGAAGATCGCCGAGGCCAGCCAGGGCGGATCGCCTCCGCGGAAGACGAGAAGCCCGGACAGCGTCAATAGGCCGACGAACGTCGACCCCAGGGCGGTGGTCAGGCCGCCCGACAGGCCCGCCGCATAAACGATCGGCGCCATCGCCAGATAGACCAGGCCGGGACGCGTGCCGTCCTGGGTCAGCCACAGCGCCATCGGCGCCGCCGCGGCCGGCGCGGCGACGAGACCCCAATTGATCCACCGACGGTCGATCATGACCCCCATTTAGAGCGAAGCTTGCGCCGATCGGGCGCTATGTCTGTCACCTTACGTACATATCCTTATGGAAGCAGCCCGAATATGAAGGCCGGAGCGGCCGCGATACCCCTTGCTGCGACAGGGGAGGCGGACATGACCGCTGCAAATCAAATCGACCCTCCGGTCGCCGCAAATGATCCGCTGGCAACCTTGGGCGAAATTCGAACCGTCCGCGACGGGGTGGAGATTTTCACCCAGGGCGCGCCCGCCGAATACGTCTATCGCGTGCTCTCCGGCACGGTACGGACCTCGCGTCTGGCCGAGGATGGACGTCGCCAGATTGGCGATTTCCACTTCGCCGGCGACGTGCTGGGTCTGGACGAAGGCGAAGAGCACGCCTTCTCCGCTGAGGCGCTGAGCGGCTGCGAAATCCTCGTCATCCGCCGCCGCACGCTCGAGACGGCCGCCGGCGGCGACCTGATGATCTCCGAGGCGCTGCGCCGCGCAGGGTCGGATCGCCTGCGCCGGATGCAGGCGCACCTCATCCAGATCGGTCGCAAGAGCGCCATCGAGCGGGTTGCGGCGGTCCTGGCCCAGTTCGCCCGCAGGGCCGACCAGGAGATCGTCGACCTGCCCATGAGCCGGCAGGACATCGCCGACTACCTCGGCCTCACCATCGAAACCGTGTCCCGGATGATCTCCCAGCTCCAGGCCTCGAAGGTCATCCGCCTCACCACGCTTCGGCAAATGCGCATCTGCGACCCGCAGGCCCTTCGCCAGCTGGCCGCCTGACCCCGGAGGAGACCGAAATGCCCATCGAATCCCAGATCGTCGTCAGCTTCATCGTCGCGGTCTTCGTGACCTTCGGCGTCACCCTGGCCTTCGTGTCCGCTTGGTCCCGGAAGGCCTAAGCGTGTTCTGGATCGCAGCGCTTCTGCTGTCGCTGATCATCCCCCCCGGACAGCGGCAGGGCCCCCCGGCCGACCTGCAGGTCTCGCCCATACGAGGCGAGCGGCTGGCCCAGGAGCGCTGCGGGACCTGCCACGCCGTGGGTCCCGAGGGCGAAAGCCCGTTGCCGTATGCGCCGCCGTTCCGGACGATTCCCGGCCGCTATCCGGTCGAGAACCTCGAGGAGGCCCTCGCGGAAGGGATCATCGTGTCCCACGATGCGGTGATGCCGACCTTCGAGCTGGAGCCGGACGAGATCGCGGATATTCTGGCTCACATGCGCACCCTCGAGCCCGTGAGCCGCTGGGGCTTCGGAAGGAGCCTCGCCCGTGAACCACGCCGTCATCCTCGCCCAGCCCAAGCCGCGCTCCTTCATCCGGCTGCTGGCGGAGACCTACGTCGAGGCGGTCCGCGAGCGGGGGCATGGCGCCGACCTCATCGACCTCTATGCAATCGACTTCGACCCGCGCCTTCAGCTGGCGGAGATCCCCGGGGCGGACGGCGCCCGGCCGTCGCCGGATGTCGAGGCTCAGCGGGAGCGGCTGCGCCATGCCGAGATCTTCGCCTACTTCTATCCGATCTGGTTCGGCGGACCGCCGGCCATCCTCAAAGGCTATGTCGAGCGGATATTCACCGCCGGCTTCGGCTATCGCACCATCAAGAACGGCGGCACTGACCCGCTGCTGAAGGGCCGCAAGCTCATCAGCGTGACCTCGTCGGGCTCGGAGAACACCTGGCTGGTCGAGAGCGGAGGCTGGGAGGCGGTGCGCACCGCCTTCGACAACCGCATCGCCGGCGCCACTGGCCTGGAGGTGCTCGATCACGTGAACTTCGGTGGGGTGGACGCGGATCTCGATCCGGCGAAGGTCAATGAAGCCGTGGAGAGCGTCCGGCGCGTGGTGCGCGAGTTCTTCTAGGCGGGTCGCGTCTTACCCGCGATTGAACCGGCCCCACAGCGACAGGGCCAGGAACAGGACCAGATCCACCACAGCGGCGGCGATGAACAGCAGCAGGACGGCCGCGATCAGCGTCTCCTCCCGCGCCGCCTGACCTCCATGATAGGCCCCCCGCGCCACGATCAGGGTGAAGATGACGGCGATCAGCAGGGGCGGGATCGATGCCACGAACATGGCGACCGCCGGCGCCCATGGACCCTGGCGCGGGGGCATCGTCAGCCGGGCTCCGCGTCGCGAACGCTGACCACCCGGAAGGGGTGGAGCTGGCCGTCCGTCATGCGGATCGACACATATTCGCCGGGCTGGAAGCTCTCCTGTTCGAGCCGGTAGCCCGCCTCGTCGAGGCGATCCTCCTCTCCGAAGTCGAAGACCCAGCGGCCGCCGGACACGTGCGCGAGGGTCCCGACCGCCTCGGTCTCCCCCTCGCGGAACCGGCGGACCCGGCAATGCGACGGATCGCGCCGCCAGCCGGCGGGATCGAGCCGACCTTGCGCGTCCAGCGGCGCGACGATGTCGTAGCCGAGATCAGGATCGCCCAGAGGCCGGCCCGGCTCGCGGGCCAGCTCCAGGCGGATGTGCGAATAGGCCGCCATGCCGCTCAGTGCTCTCCGGCGCGTCGCGACAGGGCGAAGCCGATCAGGGCCGCGGCCGACGCGATGACGGCGGCCGTGGCGATCGGGTGCGCCTTCACGCCTTCCACCGCATCCTCGCCAACGTCCTGCAGCTCCTCGCCGAGCCGCTTGGCGGCCTTGCGCAGCGCCTTGGAGGATCGCCGCATGGCCTCGGCCGCCTCGTCGCCCGTCTTGTCGGCGGCCTGGCGCAGATCCTCGGTGATCTCCGACACCAGTTCATGGATGTCGCGGTTCAGCATCTCAGTCTTCTTGGCCATGTCTCTGTCTCCTTTGCGCGGGCAGGGTGCGACCTTTCGCGGTCCCGCGGCATGACTTGAATCAAGCGTTCAGGCGGCGCTCAGCCGGATTTCGCGCAGGGCCGCCCGGATCTCCTCCGGCGTCGCGGCGCAGCGATCCGCGGCCTGCGAAGCGACCACCTTCCTCGACATCGTCTTGGAAAAGGCGGCGCGCAGGCCTCCGAGCGCGCGCGGAGCGGCGATCAGCACGGCCGTGTCGAAGTCGTCATCCCGCATGATCGCCTCGGCTCGCTCGGCGACCCTGCGGACGAAATCCGCCTCTTCCCGGACCTTCGGCGATTCGCGTCCGGTCGTATGCGAACCCGTGCCGAAGCGGTCGAAGACGCGGCCTGAATGATGGCTGGCGCGGGGATGCTCGGACGACAGATCTCCCAGCCGATGCGAGATGTCGTTGAGCGGTCCGCCGCGCACCCGTTCCTCGAAAAGTCGAGCCTGGGCTCCGTCGGCGACGATTACGAGCGCAGATCCTTGCAGGTCCATCGGGTCCTCAATGTGCGAGCAGCAGCGACGGCCCGTCCGTCGCCTGGAGAAGGGTTCGGGTCACGCCGCCCAGGACGAATTCCCGGAGACGGGAGTGGCCATAGGCGCCGGCGACCAGCAGGCCCGCATCGCGGGCGGCGCAGGCGTCAAGGATCGCCTGGCCGGCGTCCTCGCCTTCAAGGCGACTGCAGTCGGCGGCTCCGACGTCGTGAAGCTTCAGATAGGCCGCGAGCGCCTCCATCCCCGGTCGGGCCGCCGTCTCCTCATCGCCGTGGCTGACGATGTCGACGTCCCAGCTCCCGCCGCAGAGGGGCAGGGCGGCGCGCACGGCGCGGGCCGCTTCGATGCGCCCGTTCCAGGCGATCAGGGCGCGGCCGATTATGCGTTCGGGCGATCCCCGCACCACCAGCAGCGGCTGGCGCTGGCGCATCAGCACCTCCTCCGCCAGCTGGACCGCCCGATCGTGCTCCAGCTTGAGCAGATCACCGGACATGACCACCAGGTCGGCCAGGACGCAGGCGCGTTCGATGGCGCTCCACACCAGCCGGTCGTGTTCGTGAAGAACCATGCGGGGCCCTTCGAGCCCCGGCGCCAGGACGAGGTCCGCCTGCTTGGCGGCCGCCGTGCAGGCCTTCTCGATGCGGGTCTGGGCTTCCCGGTTGATCTGCTCGGCGGCGTCGAAGGCCGCGGCCGGCACGCCCCCGCCGAACGCCGCCGCGCTGGCGGCCAGTTCCGACGCGATGTCCGGGTTCACGGGCAGCACATGCGCCACGGCGCCATGCTCGGCAGCCAGCCAGGCCCCGGCCTGGATCGCAGGTCCGTCGCCGCGCCCGAAGGCCAGCACCAGGATCGATTTGTAGCTCATGCGCGTCTCCTGCGAACCGGAGCTACACTGAGCGCGCCGCCCAGGGCGCGCCTTGACCTCGATCAATCGATCCACGGGGCGGGGCTTTGAGGGAGGTCAAGGCCTCGCGCCCGGCGGCGCGTCATCCTGGCCGTCGGCCCAACGCGGCCGAATGGAACGGGAGACCAGCTATGCTGAAGGTTGTCGAAGTCCTGGCGGAGTCCTCCGTCAGCTGGGAGGACGCGGCCAAGAAGGCGGTCGCGGACGCCGCGCGAACGCTCCGGCAGGTGCGCTCGATCTACATCGAGAACATGCAGGCCACGGTGAAGAACGGCGCGATCGAAACCTACCGGATCAACGCAAAGATCACCTTCGCCTTGGAGGACGATCGCTGATCAGGGCGCGGGCGACCGGCGATCGCCGGTCGCCCGTCTCCGTGCCCGAGGCGGCTCAGGCCACCGTGACCTCGATCTTGCGGCTGTCGCCGTTGTCCGGCTTGGGCGCGGTGATCCGGAGCAGGCCGTCCTTCATCTCGGCTTTGAGCTGAGCGGCGTCGACACCGCGCGGCAGGGGGATCGACCGGGCGAAGGCGCCGAAGCGGCGCTCGACGAAACGGTAGTCCTTGCCTTCGCGTTTCTGCTCGGCGCGCTTCTCGCCGGCCAGGGTCAGGACGTCGTCCTCGAAGGTCACCTTGATGTCCTTTTTGGTCAGGCCGGGAAGCTCGGCGGTGATTTCGATCCCGTCCTTGGTCTCCGCATAGTCGACGTTCGGGACCGGCGCGAACATGTCGAGCCGGTCCAGGCCGCGGCCGAAGTCGGCGACCGCCCGGTCGATCTCGCGCTGGAGGGGTGCGAAGAACTGCACCGTCTGATGCGACAGGCTGCGGAAGGACGACGGCTCGGCCGCCGGCTGGGGCGCGGCGCCGGAAGAGGTCTGGGCGGACATGGCGATCTCCCTGATGGGCGTTGAAGATACGCCAGAATGCGCCGGCCCTCCTCGATGGGCCTTGATGTCGGTCAATCCTCGTCGGCCTGGAGATCGTCCCTCAGGTCGCGCATGCGTTCCCTGACCTGCAGAGGATCGCCGTAGGGCACGAAGCGCGCGTAACGCTCGTGCGTCACGGGCGGCGGGGCAGGGTGCTTGATGGGGCACCAGTACTGTTCGGTGCGGGCGGCAATCTCCTGGGCGTAGGCCAGGACCCCGTTCGCATAGCTGCAGTACCCGCAATTCACGCGCTGCATGACGTCGAGATAGGGCAGTTCCGCCCGGCGGAACGTCACATAGTTCCGCCGGCGCACCCGGGGCACGTCCCAGAGCCTGAAGCAGACCGCCTGGTAAAGGCTCACGCAGACATCGAGCAACGCCAGCGGCGCCGCCAGGCCATAGATGAACGGCGCGCCGGCCAGATGTCGTGCCAGCTCCGCCGGACTGGCCGCGTCGCGGGTTTCGGTCCGGAGGCTCGTGTCCGACATCGGCGGCTCCCAGCAGGTCGCGGAGCGGCCAGGGGCCGCACCGCTCTTGGATCAGAGGGTCAGTCGGTCGACGACTTCAGTCACGCCGGGCACCGACCAGGCGGCGGTCTCGGCCACCCGCCGGTCGGACCAGTTGGAGACCTTGCCGGTCAGGGTGACCCTGCCCCCCTCGACGCCCACGTTGATGCGTCCGGCCTCGAGCTCGGCGCTGCGGTGGAAGGCCCGCTTGAGCTGAGACTGGATGTCGGTCGACTTCAGACGGGGCTGGATGGCGATCAGGTTGGAGACGCCGCGGACGCCGGCCAGCTGGCGGACGGAGCGCTCGGCCTCGCTGCGCTGATAGGCCCAGGTCACCTGACCCTTCAGCGTGACCCAGCCGTTCTCGACCGACACCTTCACGCCCTCCTTGGGCGCCTCGACGCTCCAGGTCAGGACATTGGCGGCGCGTTTGGCGATCTCGTCGTCGTCATGCTTGCCGTCGAAGGGAAGGCGCACTTCGATGTCGACCGCGACCGCCCGCACGCCCTTGACGCGCTTGGCCGCGGACTCGGCCGCCAGCTTCTGGGTGTAGTTCGGCACGTGGCCGCTCAACGTCACCACGCCGTCGCTTACGGCCACGCCGATGTTCTCGGCCTCGACGCGCGGCTCGAACTCCAATTCCTCGAGCACGTCGTCACGGATGTTCAGATCCCTGTCCATGAGACTTCTCCTGACTGCAGGCGAGATTCCGCCGCGGGCAGACTCGCTCGAGACGAGGCGGAGCGCCCTGATCTCGATCAATTCTCGGGCGGCCGACGCTTGATCCAGATCATGGCGTCCCAGCCGCCGGTGGCCCCTCCTTGGCTGAGCTGGAGGATTCCATGGCTTCGCTCTTCTGTTTGCTGACGGCTCTGTTCGTCCTTGTCAGCCAGCCGTCCGAAACCCCACCGCCGGACGACTTCCTGGCGGAGATGCGCGGACAGGCCATCGCCCAGGACCGTTGTGCGACGTGCCACGCCATCGGGCGCGAGGACGCCAGTCCGGACGCAGAGGCCCCGCCCTTCCGCGGATTCCGTGCGCGAGCTCCGCTCCTCTTCGATGACCCGGAGTTCCGCGGGCGGATGACCACCGGCCATCCCGTGATGCCCGATGTGAACCTCAGCGCCGAGGAGATCCAGGATCTGACCGCCTATCTGCGTAGTCTGGAGGACGAGTCCGACGGGGTGATCTACTAGGTCGGACCCCGCTCGATGACGACCTCGACGCGCAGGCCGCCAGGCGCGGAGTTGAAGACGATGCGCCCGCCCATCTGTCCCACAAGCATGCGAACGAGCGACAGGCCGAAACCGTCGCCGCCGCCCACAGGCAGGCCGACGCCGTCGTCCTCGACGACAAGGCGATATCCGGACGGCGTCCGCGTCAGGTCCACCTCCACGCGGCCGGCGCGGTCCTGCAGGCCGTGCTCAAGGGCGTTGCCGACCAGCTCGGCGGTGATCGTCGCCAGGGACGAGGCGATCCTCGACGGCGCGACGCAGACATCCGCCTGAAGTTCGACGCAGGCAAGCCGGTCCAGCGCGTCGAGCGCGGCCACGTCACGGCAGACATCGCCGATCAGGTCGTCGAGATGGACACTGTCGCCCTCGCCCTCCTGCAGGCGCTGGTGCAGGCGCATCACGACGCCGACGCGGCGGCTGGCTTCCTTCAGCAGGCCGGCGGCCTCGGGCGGGGCGGTCCTGGCTTCGAGCCTCAGCAGGCTGGCGACCGATTGCAGACTGTTGCCGATCTGGTGATGGGCCGCCTGGATGGCCGTGCGGGAGCCAGGAGACATGTCCTGTACCATGACGATCTCCTCGACGAGCTTTACTGTAGTCAACCTCGGCCCGATCGCGCTTGAGGCAGATCAAGGAGTCGCCCGCCGAGCGATCTAGGCTGTCAGCATGGCCAGCAAACCCCTTCGCATCGCCGTGATCGCCGCGCATCCCAGGAGCCGCAGCTTCACCATGTCCGCCGCGAGGGCCTTCGCCGAGGCGGCCGTGGCGGCCGGCGCGGAGGTGACGATCCGGGACCTCTACCGTCTGAACTTCGACCCGCGGCTCAGGGCCGGCGAGCTGCCCGACCATCAGGGCTTCTCGGCCAGACCCGACGTGAGACGGGAGCGCGCGGCGCTGGCCGGTTCGGACGTCTTCGCCTTCTTCCACCCCCTGTGGTTCAACAGCGCGCCGGCGATGATGAAGGGGTACGTGGACCGCGTCTTCGGCATGGGCTTCGGCTATTCGGCTTCCGGCCTGGAGGGCAACCAGCCCCTGCTGGGCGGCAAGCGACTGGTCGTCTTCACCTCAACCGGCGCACCGCAACAGTGGGTCCAGGACACTGGCGTCTCCGCCCTGCAGGCGCAGGTCGACCGCCACCTGGCCGCCGTGACCGGCCTGGACCTCATCGGCCACCACAACTTCGGCGGCCTCACCCCGAGCCTGCGAAGCGACGTCGCCCGAGTCCACCTCGACCACATCCGCAACGAGGCGCGCCGGATCGTGCGGGCGCGTGCCTAACGCTGAGCCTCGCGGCGGCTGCGCACGTCATCGTCACATGGGGAGAAGAGGCTGCCGGTGCTGTCAGTCCAACGCGAACAAGTCTCCACCGAGGGCTGCCTGAGCGGCCTGTGGGACTTGGTCTCGTGACTCCCCTTTCGTTCAAGAGACACCGCTTCCAGGCCGGAGGTGACCCGTAACTCTGGCGCGCTGTCGATGACGAAGGCGAGGTGCTGGATCTGGTGGTCCAGAAGCGCCGGGGTACCGCGGCCCCCCTGGAGCTGCTGCGCCGTCTGCTGCGCAATCAGCCGTCGTGGTCGCGGCCTCGAGCCGGCGCTCACCACGCGGCCTGGGGTCATTAGAAATGCTCGAAACCGCATTGACCTGAACAGCCACCGTCGGGCGTCGGCTTGTTGCGAGCGCGAGGTCAAGCTACGCATGACCGCCGTAGCGGATTGGAATTAAAAGAATGTCGTACACGGTTTCGCAGGAGGAGCGCGTCAACGGCTTCACCTGGAGCCGGCAGTCTGCTCCCCAGACGGTGACGCTCGCTGATGGCAGCTATCTCACCGTGTGGAGCGGGGCTGGCCCCGAGGACACTGGGTACGGCATTTACCTCCAGCGCTACGATACCGAGGGTGAACCCGTTGGCCCGCAAAGGCTGGTCAACACCACCACGGTCATGTCGCAGCGCAATCCCGAGGTGACTGCGCTCGCCAACGGGGGCTTTGTGGTGACGTGGGACAGTACGTCTCCAAGTAACCTGCCCGCCGACGCGGCTACTTTGGGCGTGTTCGCACAGGCTTTCGATGGCGCTGGTGAGCCGGTAGGCCCGGAGACGCAAGTGAACGGCGTTGGCCATTCACAGCGCGTGACGCCCCTACCGGAGGGGGGGCATGTGGTCACCTGGGTGCAGCACGCTGGCGAACCCTGGTCTGGCGTGTTCAGCAAGCGGTTCGACGCGGCCGGCCAAGCGCAAGGCGAGCCTTGGCGGCTCGACGACGACCTCGACGCCACCCTGCCTAGCTTGATCGAGACAGATTTCGGCTTTGTGGCCGTATGGCGCGCATACAATGAGGCAACCGGAGGCACGATCGCGATCCAGTCCTTCGCGAGCGAGGGAACGCGCATCGGGCAGACGTTTCGCATCCCGCGCGACACTGACACGACGGCGCCTGAGGTGGTCCGCCTCGCCGAGGGTGGGCTTGCCTTGGTGTGGACGCAGACCGACGGCCTCTACGCCCAGATTCTCAAGCCGGACGGAGAGCCTCTCGGGGACCGCGTGCTGGTCCAGGCGGCCCCTCCGGGAGCGCAACTGATCCACTCGGTCGTGGCCACTCCCGACGGCGGCTTCATGGTCGCCTGGGATCAGTTCTCCGGCGCTGGCTCGAATGTCGTGGAGGCGCGCGCCTTCTTTGCGGACGGCAGCCCCAAAGGGGCGACCTTCAATGTTCGCAAGAGCGTCCAGGCGCCGGGAGAACAACCGGGGCTGGCCGTACTTCCGTCCGGGGAAGTGATCCTGACCTACGCGCGATACGTGGGCGACCTCGAAAATTATTTCGACGTCTTTCAGGTGCGGCTCCAGCCGCTCGCCACGACCCTCAATGGAACGCCCAGCGCCGACCTCATCTGGGGCACGGAGGAAGCTGACGTCATCAACGGCCTGGGCGGAGACGACACCCTTCGCGGCGGCCTGGGCAATGACACCCTGAACGGCAACTCCGGTGACGACACCCTGTTCGGCCAGGGCGGCGATGACACGATGGTCGGGGGGGCGGGCGATGACACCTTCGTCCTGATCGAGGCGGGCGACCAGATCGTCGAACAGGCCGGCGAGG
>CBIHLR010000004.1:0-34284 GCA_966210875.1 uncultured Brevundimonas sp.
GCGATCGCTGAAGAAGGCCCGGGCCAGCACCGCCCCGCCCACGCCCCGCGTCGGCGTCGAGGCATGGCGCGCCAGGACCCGGTTCAGGTCGCCCAGATGCTGCTCGGGTGTCGACAGGCCGAGCCGCAGTTCCGTCCTGAGCGCATAGAAGTCGGTGAAGCCCTCCGAGAACCAGAAGTCCATCACCTCGCCCGGGCCGCGCGACAGGCCGCCGACGCGGTCCGGCAGCCAGGCGTGCTGCTGCTCATGGACGATGACATGGTTGGCCTGGTCGAGAAGCTGATCCGGCGTCAGCCATATGGCCAGCCCGTCGCCCAGGCCCAGACCCGACTGCACGCCGGCGCCCGCCGGGCCGTCCATCGGGGTCAGGGCCAGCAGATAGGCTTGGCCGGCGTCGCCCCAGAAGTCCGATGACGCCTGAACAACCGAGGCGTACCGTGACGCCAGTTCTTCTGCAGAGAACCTCCAGTCGCCGTGCACGGCCACGCGCGCCTGTCCCTCCGCCACGGGCGTGGAGACGACCCGCATCCCCGCCCCGCCGACCAGGACGCTGTCGCCCAAGTCGCGGAAGCTCAGCTGAGCGCCGTCCGCGTGATCGAGGTCCGAGGCCAGCGCCCAGCCGTCGGGCGTGTCGCCCCAGCCGAAGCGCACCGTCGCGTCGTCGCGGCCCGCTATCCGGGCGAAGACCGTCCAGCCCACCAGGGTGAACCAGTCGGCGGTGACCGTAGGCCGGTACGGCCGCTCGATCCCGGCGCGCTGCGGTCCGATCCAGTCCGGCGCGACGACATAGGACAGGCGCACGGGCGCCCCGCGCGGGTGACGCAGGATCAGGCGCGATCCGTCGCGGCGCACCTCGGCGCCCTCGGCGCGGACGTCGACGATGTCCCGGTCCAGTCCGCCGGCGCCGGACCAGGCCTCGGGCAGGCGCACCTCGGAGCGGCCGTCACGGTCGCCTTCGAAGGTCAGGCTGATCTCGACCCCGCGCAGCCCGGAAGGCTCGACGATAGGCGTGACGGCGTAATCGATCGACGGCTCGGTCAGCGTCTGGGCGGCCGGCGTTCCCGCCGCGCCCGCAACGATCGCGAACGCTCCGGCCGTTACGGCCAGGCTGATTGCCCTGAAC
This sequence comes from uncultured Brevundimonas sp., assembly GCA_966210875.1. GTDB lineage: Bacteria > Pseudomonadota > Alphaproteobacteria > Caulobacterales > Caulobacteraceae > Brevundimonas. The sequence continues at coordinate 1,124 of CBIHLR010000004.1, forward strand.
ACCTCTCGCCCCTCCCGACGGGGATAGTCGGGCGGAGCATGACACGGGACGCCGCCGCCCGTCAGGCGCCGGAATGTCGCGGAGGATCAGAGCTTTGCCGTAAGGGCTCAGTCCATCCGGGCCATGTCGATGACGAAGCGGTAGCGGACGTCGGACTTCAGCATCCGCTCATAGGCCTCGTTGATCTGGCTCGGCGCGATGGTTTCGATATCGCAGGCGATGCCGTGCTCGGCGCAGAAATCCAGCATCTCCTGCGTCTCGCGGATGCCGCCGATCAGCGAGCCGGCGATCGACCGGCGCCGCCACAAGAGCGACAGGGCGTAGACCGGCATGCCTTCGGTCGAGAGGCCCAGCATGACCATGGTCCCGTCGCGGGCCAAGAGGCCGGTGTGGGTGGCGATCTCGCTGGTGGCCGAGATAGTGTTGATGATCAGGTCGAAGCTCTCGGCGGCCGCCCGCATGCCGGCGGCGTCCGAACTGATCAGGAAGTGTTTGGCTCCCATGCGTTCGGCGTCGGCCTTCTTGCGGTCGGAGGTGGACAGCACCGTGACCTCGGCGCCCATGGCGGCAGCCAGCTTCACGGCCATGTGGCCGAGCCCGCCCAGGCCGACGACCAGCACCTTCTTGCCCGGCCCGACGCCCCAGTGGCGCAGCGGCGAATAGGTGGTGATGCCCGCGCACAGCAGGGGCGCGGCGGCGTCGAGCGGCAGGGCGTCGGGGATCGACAGCACATAGTTCTGGTCGACCACGATCCGGTCGGAATAGCCGCCCTGGGTGATCGTCTGGCCGACCTCGGCGCCCTTGGGATCGTTCGACCCATAGGTCTGGGTCATGCCGGGGACGCAGTACTGCTCCTCCCCCTCGCGGCACGACGGGCAGGTCCGGCAGCTGTCGACCATGCAGCCGACGCCGACCCGGTCCCCGACCTTGAAGCGGCTGACGTTCGATCCGACGGCGGTGACCACGCCCGCGATCTCGTGACCGGGCACGATCGGATAGCGCGTCGAGCCGAGGTCGTTCTTCACCACATGCAGGTCCGAGTGGCAGATGCCCGCGAACCTGATCTCGATGGCCACATCGTCCGGCCCTGGATCGCGCCGGTCGAAGCGATAGGGCGACAGCGGCTGGTCGGCGGCGGTCGCGGCATAGGCGCGGGTGGCGATGGGCATGGGGGAGGCCTCCAGGGAGCGAGCTGCTCAGCTAGGCATGCGCCCCAGCGGGCTCAAGGGAAAGCCTATTTCAGCCGTTCGATCAGGGCGACCGCCGCGGACGGGTTCCTCACCTTCGCGCCCGAGATGAAGTAGGCGAAGACATCGCCGCGCTCCGCCCAGGCCCGCGCGCGCTCCGCGATTGCGTCCAGTTCGCTGGAGGTCAGGCCGGTCGGTTCGTCCTCGCGGCTCGACATCAGGCGCGCATAGGTGAAGTCGGCGGTCGGCTGGTCGATGCGCGGCCACTCCGGCGCCTCGTCGTCCTCGGCGTAGACGATGGCGCAGCCGTACCTGGCGGCCAGATCATAGAACTGCGGGCAGTCGAAGCTGGCGTTGCGGACCTCGAGCGCGTGGCGCAGCTCAAGGCCGTCCTTCTCCCGGGGGAGCAGCTTCAGAAAGCCCTCGAAGTCCTCGGGGTCGAACTTCTTGGTGGCCATGAACTGCCAGTTGATCGGCCCGAGCTTGGGGCCCAGCAGGGTCAGGCCCTGGTTCAGGAAGATCTCCATCGAGGCCGCGCCGTCCGACAGGACCTTTCTGTTGGTCGTGAACCGGCTGGCCTTGACCGAAAAGACGAAGCCGTCCGGCGTCTCGTCGCGCCACTTCATCCAGCTGTCGGGCTTGAAGCTGGAATAGTAGGTGCCGTTGATCTCGATCGAGGTGAGCGCGCGCGAGGCGAACTCCAGCTCTCGTTTCTGGGTCAGGCCCTGCGGATAGAAGCCGCCCCTCCACGGCTCATAGGTCCAGCCACCGACGCCGATGCGGATGTCGCCCATGATCCTGCTCCCTGGTCTTCGTCGGGCTTAGCGGAAACCAGGCGTTAGGCGAAGGCGCGGAAGATTCTTGCATGGCGCCTGTCCCACAACCCGTCCGTGGCTCGCGGCATGACGCGGCCGAACGCAGCTTGCGAGACCTGAACCGCCGCTTTCAGGCGGTGTCCGAACGGATGTCTTCGCGCGCCGGCCGGCGGCGGACCGTGATCTGGGCGTTGGCGGTCTTTGCGGCGGTGTTCGCCTCGGTGTTGTGGATCGACTAGAAACCGCCGGGGAGCACACCATGACCGACCGCGAGCCGACGAGCCTGGGTCAGCGCCGCCGTGAGGCGGATGAGCGGGTGCGCCGCCAGAACCTCGCTGACCGCGGTGTGGACAATGTCGTGCCGCTGCGCCGGCCGAAGCCGAAGAAGCCCAGGCCGGCGGGACTGCCGCGCTGGGCGAAGCATCCCCTCGTCCTGTGGGCCGCGATCCTGGCCGTGCTGGTCGTGTGGTACCTGCTGAGCGGCCTCTTCTGAGGCCTAGTAGGCGAACTCGGCGTAGATCCGGGCCGGGTCCCCTTCCCAGCGGCCGTGGTAGAGCTCCAGCAGCCGTTCAGCCGGCGTGACCCCGCTGTCGGCGATCTCTTCCAGCTCGGCCAGATGGCCGCGTTCGTCCACCAGTCCGCCGGACAGGCGGTTGCGCGATTTCAGGCCGTCGCGCGCGATGGCGACCATGTCGACGGCCACGTCGCGAACCGAGCGGCCGGCGACCTCGGCCTTCAGGCCCAGCCGCGTCACGTCCCGGCGCAGGCGCTCGTGGTCCTCGACGTCCCAGTGCTTGCACAGGTCCCAGGCGGCGTTCAGCGAGGCGTCCTCGTAGAGGATCCCGGCCCACAGCGCCGGCAGGGCGCAGATACGGCTCCATGGCCCGCCGTCGGCGCCGCGCATCTCCAGATAGGTCTTGAGCCGCACCTCGGGGAACAGGGTGGTCAGGTGGTCGCCCCAGTCCTTCAGCGTCGGCAGTTCGCCCGGCAGGGCCGGCAGGCGGCCCTCCATGAAGTCGCGGAACGACTGGCCCGAGGCGTCGATGTAGCGGCCGTCCCGCTTCACGAAATACATCGGGGTGTCCAGCGCGTACTGGGCGTAGGTCTCGAAGCCGAAGCCGTCCTGGAAGACGAAGTCGAGCATGCCGGTCCGGTCCGGATCGGTGTCCGTCCAGACGTTGGCGCGCGCCGACAGGAAACCGTTCGGCTTGCCCTCGGTGAAGGGACTGTTGGCGAAGAGCGCCGTCGCGATCGGCTGAAGCGCCAGCGAGGCGCGGAACTTCAGCGCCATGTCGGCCTCGGACGCATAGTCGAGGTTCGCCTGGATGGTGCAGGTGCGCAGCATCATGTCCAGGCCCAGCGACCCGACCTTGGGCATGTAGGCCCGCATGATGTCGTAGCGGCCCTTGGGCATGATCGGGATGTCGGCCCGCGCCCAGAGGGGGTCGAAGCCGAGGCCGAGGAAGCCCAGGCCGATCTCGTCGGCGACCATCTTCACCTCCATGAGGTGCCGGCCGGTCTCGTCGCAGATCTGGTGCATATCCTCGAGCGGGGCGCCGGACAGCTCGAACTGGCCTCCCGGCTCCAGACTGACCGAGGCGCCGCCCCGCTCGAGCGCGATCAGGTGGCCGCCCTCCTCGACCGGGGTCCAGCCGAAGCGCTGCAGGCCTGTCAGCATGGCGCGGATGCCCGAAGGCTCGTCGTAGGAGGGCCGGCGCAGGTCGGCCTTCACGAAGCCGAACTTCTCGTGCTCGGCCCCGATGCGCCACTGGTCCTTCGGCTTGCAGCCGCCCGCCAGGACGGCGGTCAGGTCGTCGATCGTGAGGGGACGCTCCCCGGCTCCGGTGTCAGCCATCGGCGTCATCATCCTCTCCAGCCCGGCGGGTAGATGGGAGAAGCCGGGCCCGGACTCAAGAGGCCCAGTCGCCGAGCGCGGCCTGCCACAGCGTCAGGGCCGAGATGGCGGCGGTGTCCGCCCTCAGGATGCGCGGGCCCAGCCCGACCGGCGTGACGAAGCTCGAGGCCCGCAGCCGCTCGCGCTCCTCGGGCGCGAAGCCGCCTTCGGGCCCAATCAGAATAGACCAGGGCGCGGCCTCTCGGGGCAGGGCCTCGAGCGCCGGGCGCACGTCTCCGCCCTCGTCGCTGAACATCAGCCGGCGGTCCTGCGGCCAGGCGTCGAGGATACGATCCAGCTTCTCCGGCGCGACGATCTCGGGGACGTCGAGACGGCCGGTCTGCTCCGAGGCTTCGACGGCTATGGCCTGTAGCCGGTCGACGCGGGTGTGGTCGGCCTGGGTCCGACGGCTGATCGCCAGACGCACGCGGCGGCAGCCCAGTTCGGCCGCCTTTTCGACGATGGTCTCCAGCCGCGCCCGCTTCACCAGGGCCACGACCAGTTCCAGATCGGGCGTGCCGGCCTGCTCGCGCGTGCGCTCGACCGCCTCCAGCACGCAGGACCGCTTGGAGACTTCGGCCAGGCGCGCCCGCCACTCGCCGTCGCGTCCGTTGAACAGCAGGACCTCGTCGCCGACACCCTGGCGCATCACGCCGGTCAGGTACCGAGCCTGGTCGGGCGAGGGCTCCAGGCGCGCGCCGGGCGACAGGACCTGGTCGAGGAACAAGCGGATCATGAGACCAGATAGCGCCTTCGGATGCAGCGCGAAAACCGGGAAGACAGCCGCGCGGCTCCGGCTACAAAGGCGGCATGGCCGCAGAGACCCTCACCGCGCTTCAGGCCCGCCGCATCGCGCTCCTGGCGCAGGGGTTCGGCGACCGGCGCCCGGCCGCCCCGGGCCGGTCCCACCTGATGCGCGTGTTCGACCGGGTCGGTCTGATCCAGATCGACTCGGTGAACGTGCTGGCGCGGTCGCACTACTTGCCGCCCTTCGCCCGGCTCGGCGCCTACGATCAGTCCGATCTGGAGGGGCTGGCCTGGGGGCCCCGCAGGCGGCTGTTCGAATACTGGGGACACGAGGCCTCGCTGATCCCGCTGGCGCTGCATCCCCTGTTTCGCTGGCGCATGGCGCGCGCCGAGGCCGGGGTCGGCATCTATTCGGGACTGGCCCGGTTCGGGCGCGAGAAGCGGGCCTTCGTCGAGCACGTCCTGGACGAGATCGCCCAGCGCGGGCCGATGTCCGCGGGTGAGCTGAAGGCCGGCGAGAAGGGGGCCGGCGGCTGGTGGGGCTGGTCGGACTCCAAGCGGGCGCTGGAGTGGCTGTTCTGGGCCGGGCTGGTCACGACCAGGACGCGCCGCGGCTTCGAGCGGCTCTACGACCTGCCCGAACGCGCCCTCCCGGCCTCCGTGGTCGCCCTGCCGACCCCGCCGGTCGAGGACGCCCAGCGCCGGCTGATCGAGATCGCGGCCCGGGCCATGGGCGTGGCGACCGAGACGGACCTGCGCGACTATTTCCGCATGGACCCCGCCGAGACGCGGTCGCGCATCGCCGAGCTGGCGGAGGAAGGCGTTCTCGTCCCCGCAGAGGTGAAGGGCTGGGGCCGGCCCGCCTGGCGCCATGCGGAGGCGCCGAAACCTCGAAAGGTGGCGGCCAGCGCGCTCCTGTCGCCCTTCGATTCCCTGGTCTGGCGGCGCGAGCGGGCCGAGCGGCTGTTCGGCTTCCGCTATCGCATCGAGATCTATGTGCCGGCCGAGAAGCGGCTGTTCGGTTACTACGTCCTGCCCTTCCTGCAGGACGAGCGGCTGACCGCGCGCGTCGACCTGAAGGCCGACCGGCAGGCGGGCGTGCTGCGCGTCCAGGCCAGCCACACCGAGGACCACGCCCGGCCCGAGGCGGTCGCCCCGGCGCTCGCGGCCAACCTGCGCGAGATGGCGGCCTGGCTGGGCCTGTCCGATGTGGCGGTGCGCGGCTCGGGCGGGCTGGACCGCGCGCTCAAGGCCGAGCTGGGCTAGAAGGCCGCCATGGAGTCCGCCCCGCTTCCCGACGCGCGCCCGCTGAACTGGGTCGACCGGCATGCGCCCGAGGCGCTGAAGCCGTGGCTGAAGCTCGGCCGCTTCGACCGCCCGATCGGCATCTGGCTGCTGCTCATCCCCTGCTGGCAGGGGATCGCGCTCTTCTACGCATCCAGCGACACGGCCTTTGGGGAATTTGGCCTTTGGCTGGTCGCGGCCTTCGCGGGAGGGGCCGTCCTCATGCGCGCGGCAGGTTGCGCCTTCAACGACGTGGTCGACCGCGACATCGACCGACAAGTCGCCCGAACTGCAGATCGACCGGTGGCGGCGGGTCGGATTTCGGTGAAGCAGGCGCTCGCCTTCATCGCAGCCTGCTGCCTGATCAGCTTCCTGCTTCTGCTTACCATGAATGCCGTGACGCTCGGGCTGGCCATGGCCTCGCTGGCGTTGGTCGCAGCCTATCCCTTCATGAAGAGGATCACCTGGTGGCCCCAGGCTTGGTTGGGCCTCACCTTCAACTGGGGGGCGCTGATGGGGTTCGCCGCCGCTGTCGGCGGCCTGCCGGCTGCGGCCTGGCTCTTCGTCGCCCAGGCTCAAGCAGTAGGCGACCAAATCTGGATGGCGGAACGCTTAGCCCAGTATGGTCACGTCAGTTGGCCAGCGGCCCTCCTTTACCTCGGCGGCGTGTTCTGGACGCTCGGCTACGACACCATCTACGCCCTGCAGGACATCGAGGACGACGCCATGGTCGGGGTGAAGTCCTCGGCGCGGCGGCTGGGACGCGGGGTCAGGACGGGTGTCGCGGTCTTCTACGGCCTGGCGGTGCTGATGGCGGCCGTGGCGGGCATGTCCGCCGGGCTGGGCCCCGGCTTCGCCGTCCTGCTGGTGACCTACGCCGCCCATCTCGCCTGGCAGGTCGCGCGGCTGCGGCCCGATGACCCGGCGCTGGCCCTTGCCCTGTTCAAGTCGAACCGCGAGGCTGGCCTGATCCTGCTCGCCGCCATCACGCTCGGAGCCGTCCATCCATGGAGCTGACCATGAGAGCCGCCCTTCTCGCCGCCTGCACCGTACTGGCGCTCGCCGCCTGCCAGCGCCGCGAGGAGGCCCCGCCCCCGACCGCGCCCGAGGCCCAGCCCAAGGCCGAGGTCACGCCCGCCGACCAGGCCGCGCCCCTGACCTATGCGCGCGACACGGAGTACGCCGAGGTCAGCCTGACCCTGCCGCAGGGGATCGCCCGGTATCGCGACCTGCACGCCAGCCTCTACGGCGACGCGGTCGCCAACCTTCGGGAGTTCCTCGACGGCGCCCAGGCGGACCGGACCGAATACGGCGGCGACCAGGGCCTGCCCCCCTATAACCGCACCGTCGACTGGCGCGTGGCCGCCGAGACCGGCAAGCTGTTCAGCCTGGCCGCCCAGACGTCCGAATACACCGGCGGAGCGCACGGCATGACCACCTTCACCGCCCTGCTTTGGGACAAGGCGCTGGATCGCCGCATCGCGGCCGCGTCCCTGTTCCGGCGCGGCGCCGACATGGCCGTGCTGGACCGGGCCCTGTGCGACGCCATCAACGCCGCCCGCGCAGCGCGCACCGGCGAGCCGTCCAATCTGACGCTGGGCGGCGAGGATCAGATGTGGTCCTGCCCGCGGGCCATGGAGACGACCTTCGCGCTCGCGCCTTCGGCCACGGCCGGCAAGGCGGGCGGACTGGAGTTCCTGATCAATCCCTATGACGTCGGCCCCTACGCCGAGGGGACCTACCAGATCGTGGTGCCGCAGTCGGCCTTCCGGACCCTGCTGGCCCCGGCCTATGCGGACGAGTTCGCGGGCGCCCCGGCCCGGGTCGGCGACGTCACCCCGCGCGAGCCCGTGACCCCGTCCTGAGAAGGGTCTAAAGCCTCGCGCCATGACCGGCCCGACCGACACCTCGACCTTCGGCTTCCGTGACGTCGACGCGCGCGAGAAGGTGCGCCTGGTGCGCGGCGTCTTCGACAGCGTGGCCGGCCGCTACGACCTGATGAACGACCTCATGTCCGGCGGCGTCCATCGGCTGTGGAAGGACATGGCGGCCAACCGCCTGAACCCCCAGCCGGGCGAGGTCATCCTCGACATCGCGGGCGGCACCGGCGACATGGCGCGCCGCTTTTCCAGGATGGCCCGCCGCGCGCAGCAGCGCCGGGGCGGCCCGGACGCGGCGGTCCACGTCATCGACTACAACGCCGAGATGATCGCGGCCGGGGTGCGCAAGGGCTCCGAGCCCGAGATGAGCTGGGCTGTCGGCGACGCCCAGAGCCTGCCGCTGCCGGACGCCTGCGCCGACGCCTATGTGATCTCCTTCGGCATCCGCAACGTGGCGCACGTCCCCACCGCCCTGAAGGAGGCCCGCCGCGTGCTGAAACCCGGCGGCCGGTTCCTGTGCCTGGAGTTCTCGCGCCCCACCGCATCGGCCGTGCGGGCCGCCTATGACGCCTGGTCGTTCAAGGCCATCCCGAGCATCGGCAAGGCCGTGACCGGCGACCGCGACAGCTACCAGTATCTGGTCGAGAGCATCCGTCGCTTCCCGGATCAGAAGGCCTTCGCGGCCATGATCGCCGAGGCGGGCTTCTCGCGCGTCGGCTTCACCAACTATTCCGGCGGGGTCGCGGCGCTCCACCACGGCTGGGCCGTCTAGCGCATGGCGTCCAGGCCGAGCTCCTACCTGCGGCTGATCGGCGTCGGCTGGGTGCTGGTCCGGCACGACGCGCTGGTCCCGCGCGAGATCCAGCACCTGCTGCCCTGGTGGGGCCGGGCGCTGGCCGGGTTCCTGCGCCTGTTCTCGGGCGCCCAGGCCCGGGCAGGGCGTCCCGGTGAGCGCCTGGCGCGCGCGCTGGAGCGGCTGGGGCCTGTGGCCATCAAGCTCGGCCAGGTGCTGTCGACCCGCGCCGACGTCTTCGGGACCGTCTTCGCCGAGGACCTCAGCCGCCTGAAGGACCGCCTGCCGCCTTTCCCGACCGACCAGGCCCGCGCCGAAATCGCTCGCTCGCTCGGCTTCCCGGTCGAGAGCCTGTTCTCGACATTCGAAGAGCCCGTCGCCGCAGCTTCCCTGGCCCAGGCGCACCCCGCCACCCTGACCGATGGCCGCCGCGTGGCGGTCAAGGTGCTCCGGCCCGGGATCGAGCGCCGCGTCGCCGCCGACATCGACACCATGCTGGCCGCCGCCGAACTGGTCGAAGGCCGCATCCCCGCCTCGCGCCGGCTGGAACCGCGCCTGTTCGTGGTCACCGTGGCCAAGGCGCTCAGGCTCGAACTCGACATGCGGCTGGAGGCCGCCGCGGCGTCCGAGCTCGGCGAGATCATGGCGCAGTCGGACTACATGGCCGCGCCCGAGGTCGTCTGGGACGGCGTCGGCAAGCGGGTGCTCACCCTCACCTGGGCGGAGGGCATGCCGCTCAGCTCGCCCGAGGCGCTGGACCAGCCGGGGCTCGACCGCGCTTCACTGGCCGACAAGGTGGTGCGCGCCTTCCTCAGCCAGGCGCTGGACCACGGCGCCTTCCACGCCGACCTGCACGAGGGAAACCTGTTCGTGGCCGCGCCCGACCGGCTGACGGCGGTGGATTTCGGCATCGTCGGACGTCTGGGCCCGGGCGAGCGACGCTATCTCGCGGAAATCCTGTGGGGTTTCATCACGAGGGACTACGCCCGCATAGCCCAGGTTCACTTCGAGGCGGGCTATGTGCCGCCGGACCATTCGGTCGAGACCTTCGCCCAGGCGCTCCGCGCCGTCGGTGAGCCGGTCGTCGGCCGCTCGGCCAGTCAGGTCTCGATGGGCCGTCTTCTGGCTCAGCTGTTCGAGATAACCGCCCTGTTCGACATGCGCCTGCGACCCGAGCTGGTCCTGCTGCAGAAGACCATGGTCACCGTCGAGGGCGTCGCCCGCCGGCTGGAGCCCGACCACGATCTGTGGAACGCCGCCCGCCCCGTGGTCGAGCGCTGGATTCGCGAGGAGCTCGGCCCCACCGCCCAGGTCCGCGACGGCCTGGCCGAGCTGAAGCGCGCGGTTAAGGGCGTCATCCGCCTGGTGGAAACCCCACCCCAGCCGCCCGTCGTCATCGAGGCCGAGCCCCGCCGCGACGGCGCGACGATCGTGCTGGCCCTGGCCGCCGTGGTCCTGGCGCTCGCCGCCCTGGTGGTCGCGGGCGGCTAGACGGGCGTCTCGCCCGTCCCCTGCTCCTGCACTCCCAGCGCATCGGCCAGCCGCATCTTGGCTGAGCCGGGCCTGAGCGGCTTCTGTTGGTCCGGATGGGGCGCCCAGCCGGTCAGGCTGATGATGTCGAAGGTCGCCGGGATGCGGCCGTCCGGCCCCGCAAACCGTTCGGCGTAGAGCTCGGCCATCCGCGTCAGCACCGCGCGCGTGAGCGGCCGGGGCCGCTCGGCCAGCAGGCCCGTTTCGCCCATGGCGCGCAGGTCAGCGATCAGTCGGAAGGGATCGGCGTAGCGGACCGTCACCCGATCCAGGTCGCTGACCGGCAGGGCGAAGCCCGCCCGCTGCAGCAGCGCCGCCCCGTCGAAGGCGTCGGCGAAGGGCGAGACGCGCGGACCGGCCCCGCCCGTGACATCCACCTCCGCCTGGGTCAGGGCCCAGCGCAGCTCGTTCAGCGTCGTCCCGCCGAACAGGCCCCCCAGGAACAGGCCGTCGGGCTTGAGGGCGCGCCGGATCTGGGTGAGCGCGCCGGGCAGGTCGTTGGTCCAGTGCAGCGACAGCAGGGAGACCGCGAGGTCGAGACTCTCGTCCGCGAAGGGCAGGGCCTCCTCATCCAGCACCAGCTCGGCGCCCGAAGAGCGCACCGCATCGGCGCGGATCAGCCGCCCGACCCGCTCGCCCGCGCCTTCCTCCGCAAGCGCCTGAACCAGCAGGTCTCCCGACCCCGACAGGTCGACGGCCAGCGGGAAAGGCCGCATGATCGCCAGCAGGGACTGGACCGCGCTCTCGGCGGCGCGGCGTTTGAGGAAGTCGGCCAGGCCGACGCGGCCCGCGCGCTCCAGGCGTCGGCGGCGCAAGGTTCGGTCAAAGAGGCGGGGAGGGGCGCTCATGCCAGGCCAAGATGGCGGCTGGCTCGACCGATTGAAACCCGGCCCGCGCGTGCGCGGCCTGAAGCGCGGCCTGCTGGACGTCGTCATGCCGCCGGTGACCCTGGATGGCGGGGCCCGCCCGCTGGCCTCGGGCCTGTCGGAGCAGGGCTGGTCGAAGGTCACCTTCCTCGAGGATCCGGTCTGCGACGGCTGCGGCGCGAGCTTCGACTACGATCCGGGCCCGCTGGGCGACGCGCGCTGCCTGACGTGCCAGACCAAGCCGCACGTATTCGCCCGCGCACGGGCGGCCTGCGTCTATGACGAGGGATCGCGCGACCTGATCCTGGCCTTCAAGCACGCCGACCGGCTGGAGCATGCGCCCCTGTTCGTGCGCTGGCTCCAGCGCGCCGCCGCGCCCCTGCTGGCCGAGGCCGATGCGATAGCGCCGGTGCCGCTGCATCCGCTCAGGCTCCTGACCCGCCGCGCCAACCAGGCCGCCGAGATCGCCCGGCCGCTGGCCCGCGCCGCGGGGCTGGCCTACCTGCCCGACGCCCTCGTCCGGGCCCGCGCGACCGACAGCCAGGGCGGCAAGTCGGGCCGGGGCCGGCGGCTGAACGTCAAGGGCGCCTTCGCCGTGCCGCCCGCGCGCGCCAAGGAGGTCAAGGGTCGCCGCATCCTGCTGGTCGACGACGTCCTGACCACTGGGGCCACAGCAGACGCCTGCGCCAAGGCCTTGCTGGCGGCCGGCGCGCGCGCCGTGGACGTGGCGGTGGTCGCCCGGGTGCGTTCTCGCGACTGACGCATTATCTAGGGCCCCAGTGACTTTCCGGAGTTCCTCCCCGTGCCCAAGGTCGTCATCTACACCAAGCCGTTCTGCCCCTACTGCTCGCGCGCCGAAGCCCTCCTGCAGAGGAAGGGCGTCGATTACGAGGAGATCGTCGCCTCGATCGATCCCGAGAAGCGCGAGGAGATGCGCCAGCGCTCGGGCCGCATGACCTATCCGCAGATCTTCATCGGCGACCGCCACGTCGGCGGGTGCGACGACCTCCACGAGCTCGACCGCGCGGGCAAGCTGGACGAACTGCTGGCGGCCTGATGGAGCGTCTGCGCGTCGCCCTGATCCAGACCCGCACCCCCGCCGACCCGGGCCGTGCGCTGGCGGAGCTGGAGCCCCTCGTGACCGAGGCGGCCGACGGCGGCGCGCATCTGATCCTGACCCCTGAGGCCTCCAACTTCATGGAGCGGGATCCCGCGAAGAAGGCGGCGCTGCTGACCGGGGCGAGCGCCGATTCGGTAGTGGCGCGCCTCAAGGCCCTGGCGGCCGAGCGCGACGTCTGGCTGCTGGTCGGCTCGGCCATCGTGGCTTCCGGCGCGGAGGATGATCCCCGCGCGGCAAACCGATCCATGTTGATCAACCCTCAGGGCGAGGTCGTCGCGGCCTATGACAAGCTGCACGTCTTCGACGTCGACCTGCCGACCGGCGAGCGCCACCGCGAGTCCGCCGGAATCCGGCCCGGCGACCGCGCCGTGGTGGCCGAGACGCCCTGGGGCGAGCTCGGCCTGACGGTCTGCTACGACCTGCGCTTCCCGGGCCTGTTCCGGGCGCTCGCCCGGGCGGGCGCCGACCTCATCGCTGTCCCGGCCGCCTTCACCCGGCCCACCGGCGAGGCCCACTGGGAGGTGCTGCTGCGCGCCCGGGCCATCGAGACCGGCTGCTTCATCCTCGCGCCCGCCCAGGGCGGCGACCACGAGGACGGACGCCGGACCTGGGGCCGCTCCATGATCGTCGGGCCCTGGGGCGAGGTCCTGGCGGTGCTGGACCATGACGCGCCCGGCGTGCTGTTCGCCGACCTCGACCTCTCGGCCGTCGGCCGCGCGCGGGCCGCCATCCCGCAGCTGTCCCATGAGCGGGAGTTCGCCGGGCCATGATCCGCTACGCCCTGGCTTGCGAGCACGAGCACCCGTTCGAGGCCTGGTTCGGCTCGTCCGACGACTACGACGACCAGGCGGCGCGCGGCTTGGTCGAATGCCCCTTCTGCGCCTCGCGCCGGGTGAGGAAGCAGATCATGGCGCCGGCGGTCCGCGCCTCGCGCGACACGCCCGAGCCGGCCCAGCTCCAGTCGATGATGATGCAGGCGGCCTCGAAGGTGCGCGAGCACATCGCGTCGAACTTCGACTACGTCGGCGACGCCTTCGCCCGCGAGGCCCGGGCCATCCACGAGGGCGACAGCGAGCGCCGCGCCATCTACGGCGAGGCCACGCCCGCCGAGGTCCGGGCGCTGGAGGCCGACGGCGTGCCGTGTGCGCCGCTTCCGCCCGCGCTCTCGCCCAGGCCCGCCGAAAAGCTCAACTGACGTCAAGAAACCGTTAGCCACGTTGGCTTTCCGGTAAACCCGATCTTCACGCGTCGCGGCTAGAAACTGTCCCACAACGAGCCACGCCCGGTGAGGCGATGGCCGAGATGATGGGGTAGCTCTAATGGCCAAGACGGTCCTGGTCGTCGACGACGATCCGACCCAGCGGCGGCTGATCCAGGCGGTCCTCGAGCGCGAGGGCTTCGCCTTCGAAGGCGCCGAATCCGGACCCCAGGCGCTCGACCGGCTGGCGCGCGGCGGGATCGACGTGATCCTGCTCGACATGGTCATGCCCGGCATGACGGGGCTCGAGACCCTCAAGGAGGCGCGCCTGTCCGGCGTCGCCTGTCCCGTGATCGTGCTGACGGCCACCGGCGGCATCGAGACGGTCGTTCAGGCCATGCGCGCCGGCGCCCAGGACTTCTTCGTCAAGCCGGCCTCGCCCGAGCGCATCCTGATCTCGATCCGCAACGCCCTTCAGATGGGCGACCTGACCGCCGAGGTCTCGCGGCTGAAGAAGCATCAGGGCGGACGCCTCTGCTTCGACGACCTTGTCGGGTCGTCGCCGGCCATGCAGCTGGTCAAGCGGCTCGGCCAGCGCGCCGCGCAATCGAACATCCCGGTGCTGATCCTGGGGGAAAGCGGCGTCGGCAAGGAGGTCATCGCCCGCGCCGTCCACGGCGCCTCGGCCCGCGCCGGCAAGCCCTTCGTGGCGGTCAACTGCGGGGCGCTCCCGGCCAATCTGGTGGAATCCATTCTCTTCGGCCACGAGAAGGGCAGCTTCACCGGCGCGACCGACAAGCACCTCGGCAAGTTTAAGGAGGCCGACGGCGGCACCCTGTTCCTCGATGAGGTCGGCGAGCTGCCGCCGGACATGCAGGTGAAGCTGCTGCGCGCCCTCCAGGAAGGTGAGATCGACCCGGTCGGCTCCAAGCGGCCGGTCAAGGTCGACGTCCGCATCCTGTCGGCCACCAACCGCGATCTCGGCCAGCAGGTCGACAGCGGCGCCTTCCGCGAGGACCTCTACTACCGGCTGAACGTCTTCCCGATCGAGGCCCCGGCCCTGCGCGAACGCCGCGAGGACATCCCGGCCCTGGTCGAGCATTTCGTGCGCCGCTTCAACGTCGAGGAAGGCCGCCGCGTCGCCGGCGCCAGCCCTGAGACCCTGCGCCTGCTCCAGACCTTCGACTGGCCCGGCAACGTCCGCCAGCTCGAGAACGCCGTCTATCGCGCCATCGTGCTCGCTGACGGGGCCTATCTCCAGCCGCACGACTTCCCGTCGATCTCGGGCGTGAACCCGCCTGCGCCCGACGAGGCGCCGGCCAACCTGTCCGAGGCCGCGATCCTGCACCCCGACGACCTGCCGCCGCTACCCGAGGCGCCGGTCAAGATCCTCGACGAGCGCGGCCACCTGCGCACGCTCGAAGCCATCGAGCGCGACCTGATCCAGCACGCCATCGAGGTCTACGCCGGCCACATGAGCGAGGTGGCCCGCCGCCTCGGCATCGGCCGCTCCACCCTCTACCGCAAGGTGCGCGAACAGGGGCTGGAAGAGGTCCTCAAGGAAGCGAGCTAGCGTCTTCCTCTACCGCTCACCCCGGCGAAGGCCGGGGCCCAGATCATAGGGCTGCGCCGTGCGTCGAGGCCCCCGATCTGGTCTGGCTGGAGCACTGATCGCGCCATGTCCTCTGGACCCCGGCCTTCGCCGGGGTGAGCGGGCTTATGGCGCTCGGAACCGCCCGCTCATCTCCCGCGTGGTCTCCAGTTCCCGCTGGCCGTTTTCGGCCGAGGGCTCGATCTCGGAGGCCTCGAACCACTCGTTCCAGCTGACGATCAGGATCCAGTCGGGCCGGGCGGCCAGCGCCGCCTCCCACAGGGCGCGATAGGTCCGGCCCTGGCGGCGCGCGGTGATCGGCCGGTCGCCGGTGCGGTCGTCTAGGCGGCGGTCGTCGAATCCCGGCAGGACCGTCGCCGTTCGCACCGCCAGCCCGCCTTGCGCCCTAACCCAGCGCTGCATCCACCGCCGCGCCAGCAGCGAAAACGCCGCCCAGGGCCAGCCGTCGGTGACGAAGGTCAGGGAATAGATGTGCAGGGCCTCGAAGGCCCCGCGCCGCGCCTCGATCTCATCAGTGGTGTTGGCCGGGCCGACCACGAAGAAGCCGTTCGGCCGCGCCGCCCGATAGGCCGCCAGCCCCGCCCGCCAGCCCTCCAGGCCGATCTCCTGGATCACCCGGTCGAAGACGAACAGCACCGGCCGGCCTTCATGCCTCAGCCAGCGCGGCGAGGCCGCGTGCCGGTCGTGCAGGCTGGTCAGACGTTCAGCCAGCCCCTCGGCGCTCCCGCCCGACTGCTCCAGATAGGCGCAGACGGAGAACCCTTGCGGCGCCGCGGCCACCAGCGCGTCGAGCACCTGGTCGGTGATGTCGTCGCTGCGCCCCGCCCAGCTGGTGATGAAGCCAGTCACGCCCGACCCCTGCGCCTGTTCGAACTGGCGGGCGATCAGGGCCGGGTCCAGGCTGTCGTAGAGCCCGCCTTCGGGCACATTGGGATGGTTGCGTCCGCCGTCGGCCGAGACGCCCCAGCCTCGATCCCGCCCGTACCAGCCGTAGTGGAAGGCCAGCACCTCGCGCCGCGGCGCCTGCCGCGCGCAGGCCGCCGCCGGGACCAGACCCAGCGCCGCCAGCGCGGCGAGAAATCCGCGCCGTCTCATTCCGGACGCGGCTTCCGTCCGAAGCGCGGCTTGGGCGTCTCGCCCTTCGCCTTGGCCTCGATCTCTTTCAGCTTGCGGCCCTGCATGGCCGAAAGCGGCGCGCCGATCGCGCCCTTTTCAGGGTCGCCGAACGCCCGGCCATAGGTGTCCACCCGCTCGGTGACGGAGCCGAGGAAGTCCTCCTCCCACTCCGACAGGGCTACGCCCGCGCGTTCGGCGGTGCGTTTCGCCCGCTTCAGCGCCCTGAGCGCGCGCCGCTTCGCCGCCTCGCGGGCGGCCTGGTAGGGATTGGCTGGCGGCTTGGCCCTCAGGGCCTCAGATCTCGCCGATGGCGGAGAGATAGAGGTCGAGGATCGCCTCTTCCTCCTGGCGCTTGGCCTTGTCCTGCTTGCGGATGCGCACGACCTTGCGCAGCACCTTCACGTCATAACCCTCGCCCTTGGCCTCGGCGAAGACCTCCTTGATGTCGGCGGCGACGGCGGCCTTGTCCTCCTCGAGGCGTTCGATGCGCTCGATGATGGTGCGCAGGCGGCCCTGCGCCGCGGCGGTCAGGACGTCGGGATTGGCGAAGGAGGCGTCGTCGGCCACGGGCAGGCTCCGGTCGAAAAGGTTAGCGGCCACCTAGCCCCGGGCGGGCCTGAGGCTCAACAGGTCAAAATGAAACAGGCCCCGGACAATCGCCCGAGGCCTGTGGAAATCTCAGTGGATTGCGCTGTGGCGCGGGCCTTAGCCCTGCTTGGCCTTGAAGCGCGGGTCGGTCTTGTTGATCACATAGACGACGCCCTTGCGGCGCACGATCTTGCAGTCGCGGTGACGACCCTTGAGCGACTTGAGCGAGCTGCGGACCTTCATGGTCGTGTTCCGATTGGGCTAAGCGCGAAAAGACGAGCGCCGCGAGGGGGCTCGCGGCGGAGCGGGGTCTATAAGTGCGACAGGCTCCGCTGTCAACGCGCTCTTGGCGCGGCGCAGCCGGACGGCTAGGCCTCCTTCATGCCCGAGCTTCCCGAGGTCGAAACCGTCCGCCGTGGGCTGGAGCCTGTGCTGGAAGGCGCGCGGCTGACGCGGGTGCGGCAAAACCGGCCGGATCTGCGCTTTCCCTTCCCTCAGCGGTTCGCCGAGCGCCTGGAAGGCGCGACGGTCGAGCGGCTCGACCGGCGGGCCAAATATCTGCTGTTCCCCCTGTCGACGGGGGAGACCTGGGTGACCCACCTTGGCATGACCGGCCGCTTCACCCTCGACGGCGCCCAGCTCGGGGAGTTCGAGGAGGCTGCGCCCATCGGCGGCAAGCACGAGCACGTCAGCCTGTGCGCTACGCGCGGGGGCCAGGTCACGCGCGTGGGCTTCGCCGACGCCCGCCGGTTCGGCTTCATGGGCCTGATCCCGACCGGGGAGGTGGAGGCCCATCCTTGGTTCGCCGGCATCGGGCCCGAGCCACTCGGCAACGGCTTTTCCGCCGCTCACCTGGCCGCCGCCTTCCGGGGCAAGGTCCAGAACATCAAGGTCAGCCTGCTCGACCAGCGGATCGTGGCGGGCCTGGGCAACATCTATGTGTGCGAGGCGCTCTACCGCGCGCGCATCTCGCCCCTGACTGCCGCAGGCAAGGTCTCAGGCCCGCGACTGGAAAGGCTCGCGGCCGCCGTGCGCGACGTGCTGGCCGAGGCGATCACGGCCGGCGGCTCGACGCTGCGCGACTTCGCCAACGCCGAGGGCGGCCAGGGTTATTTCCAGCACCGCTTCGACGTCTACGGCCGCGAGGGCGAGCCCTGCCGGTCCGAGGGATGTCCCGGGGTCGTCAAGCGCATCGTCCAGGCGGGCCGGTCCACCTTCTATTGCCCGAGCTGTCAGAAGCGATGAGCGAGGCCCGCATCTGCCTGCTGCGCGGGGTCAATGTCGGCGGGGTGAAGGTCCCGATGGCCGAGCTGCGCGCCCTGTCCGAGGCGGCCGGCCTCGCCAACCCCCGCACCCTTCTGGCCAGCGGCAACCTCGTGGTCGACAGTGCCGACCTGCCCGCCCGGGTCGAGGCGAAACTCGAGGCCGCCATAGAGAACCACTTCGGCCGCCGCATCGAGGTCATCGTCCGCACCCCCGCCCAGTGGTCGGCGATGATGCGCGCCAATCCCTTCGCCGATCAGGCGCGCGAGAACGGCTCCAAGATGCTGGTCATGGTGATGAAGGACGGCGTGAAGCCCGGCGCTGTCGAGGCCCTGTCGGGCTTCGCTCAGGGCGAGGAGCGGGTTGCGCAGGCCGGCGGCGACCTCTTCTTCTGGCATCCCGACGGGATCGGCCGCTCGGTCATGGCCGGAAAGGCCCTACCGCGCCTCATCGGCGTCGGCACTGGCCGGAACTGGAACACGGTGGAGAAGCTGGCGGCGATGGTCGGCGCCGCCGACTAACCTCAGCGCGCGCCTTCGGCCGCGGCCAGTTCCTTGCGGCGCTGCATCATGCTGTCGAAGCTTTCCCAGACGCCGTCCGCGCCGTGCCAGGACCCCTGCGTCGCCGCCTTCGAGTACTCCGTCGCGCGGGCCTCGAAGAAGTTGGCGTGCTCGACGCCAGACAGCAGGCTCTGCAGCCAGGGCAGCGGGTTCTCGCGGCTGCCGCCGTAGAGCTCCGGCAGGTGCAGCTGGCGCAGGCGCCAGTCGGCGATGAAGCGGATGTAGGCCTTGATGTCGTCGGGCGTCATGCCGTTCACCGGGCCCATCTCGAAGGCCAGGTCGATGAAGCGATCCTCCATCTCGACCACGGTCTTGCAGCAGTCGACGATGTCGGCGGCGACCTGCGGCGTGACCGCCCCCGTCTCCTTGTTGAAGGCGTGGTACAGCTTGATGATGCCCTCGCAGTGCAGGCTCTCGTCGCGCACCGACCAGCTGACGATCTGGCCCATGCCCTTCATCTTGTTCTGGCGCGGGAAGTTCATCAGCATCGCGAAGCTGGCGAACAGCTGGAGGCCCTCGGCGAAGCCGCCGAACATGGCGAGCGTCCGGGCGATGTCGGCGTCAGAGTCCACGCCGAACTGGCCCATGTAGTCGTGCTTGGCGCGCAGGGCGTCGTATTCCATGAAGGCGCCGAACTCGGCCTCGGGCATGCCGATGGTCTCGAGCAGCAGGGCGTAGGCCGCGATGTGGATGGTCTCCATGTTGGCGAAGGAGGCCAGCATCATCTTCACTTCGGTCGGTTTGAAGACCCGGCCGTAGCGCTCCATGTAGTTGTCCTGCACCTCGATGTCGGCCTGGGTGAAGAAGCGGAAGATCTGCGTCAGCAGGTTGCGCTCGCTGTCGGTCAGATTGGCCGCCCAGTCCTTGCAGTCCTCGCCCAGCGGCACCTCCTCGGGCATCCAGTGGACCTGCTGCTGCTTCTTCCACATGTCGAAGGCCCACGGGTAGCGGAACGGCTTGTAGGCGGCGGACGGCGTGAGCAGGCCCGGCAGAGAGCCCTTGAGCGACGATTGCGGGACGTGTGCGTTCATGGTCTGACCCTGACTGAGACTCGCAGCTAACAGCATCCCGACGAAATCAACCAGTGGGGTTATGGGTCGCAGCTGTTCACAAAATGTAGCGTCTGGGGACAAGCCGGAGAGCGTTCGCATGAGCAAGGCCTTCACCGTCTACGGATCCCCCGGCTACGGTTCCACCATCGTCGAAGGGGCGCTTGAGCTGCTTGGGCTGCCCTGGACGTCGGTCGAGGCGGGCCCGAACGGCCAGCCGGACGAACAGGCCCTGCTCCAGTCCCTGAACCCGCTGAAACAGACGCCGGTCGTGGTCACGCCCGACGGCCAAGTGATGACCGAGAGCGCCGCCATCCTGATCTGGCTGGGCGACCTCCAAGCCGAGCGGGGTCTGACGCCCGCGCCCGACTCGCCCGAGCGCGCGGCCTTCCTGCGATGGATGAGCTACATCCCGGCCCAGATCTATCCGATGTACCTGCTCAAGGATCACCCCGACCGCTGGGTGCGCTCGGCCGAGGCCGGCGAGGAACTGCGCGATCAGGCCGTCGAGCAGATCAAGCGCGCCTGGCGGGCCATGGAGGACGCGGTGGAGCCCGGACCCTGGATCCTCGGCGCGCGCATGAGTCTGCTTGATCTTTACGTCACGGTGGTCAGCCGCTGGACCCCGCGCCGGGTCTGGTTCGCCGAGTTCTGCCCCCGGCTGAACGCCGTGGCCGAGCGGATCGACGCCTTGCCGGAGCTTCAGGACTTCTGGGCCCGCCGCTTCCCGTTCAGCGACGGCTGGCGCGGCTAGTCCGCCGGCATGGTCCCGGAGTTGACCGCGATGCGGCCGACCAGACCCTTGACGATCAGGTCCAGCGCCGAGCCCTCGCGGTAGTCGGCGGCGGCGACGAAGTTGACCCGATCCTCCGAGATCAGCCGGTGGATCTTGGTGTGGTCGTTGGGCTCGTTCCTCGGGTCATAGACCGCGATCGAGAAACCGCCCTTGGTGTGCATCATCTTCATGGTCGGGACGTCGGTGTCGCCGTCGCCGATGAAGATCATCCGCTCGAACGGCACGGGCCGGGCGTCGTCGGGGATGAAGCGGTTGATCCGCTCGTCGTCCCAGTGGTTCAGCACGCCCTTGTTGATGCGGAAGAGGTACTGGGTCTTGGTCGTGTAGTTCACCCCGACCGCCGGCCAGATCGCCTCGTCGTGCTCGTTGTAGACGAACTTGGACGCGAAGACGTGGGTCAGCTCCGGATGGATCGGGCAGCCCTCGATCATCTCCTCCAGGCCCGCCGAGATGATGTAGTGCTCGATCTCCAGGCCGTACTGGGCGCCGAAGTCGTTCATGCGCTGGAACCAGGACTTGCCCATCAGGTCCGACTTCAGCCCGTCGAACAGCTTTACGTCCCGGCCGTGGTCGCGCAGCGCCTGGCGGGTCACCGGATGGCCCGCCTCGCGGGCGGCCTGCAGCATCAGCTGCATGTACATGAGGATGCCGTCGCCGTCGGCGCGGCGGGTGAACTCGCCCGCTTCCTTCCAGAAGGCGGCCTTGTCCATGCCCAGCGAGGGGATGAAGCTCACCTCCTGCATGTTGCCGCGGGCGAGCGTGCCGTCGAAGTCGTAGATCAGGGCGGTCTTCAGGCCGGCCATGGCGGAGGTCCCGGGCGGTTGTCGAGCCGCGAGTTACGGGCCCGAGGCGTCCAAGTCAAAGCCGGCGCGGATCAGGCTCCGGCGGCCAGGTCCAGCTCGCCGCCGCCCTGGGCCGCCACCGGCAGACTCAGGATGAAGGCGGCGCCCGAGCCCGGCTCGCTCTCCAGCGACACCGAGCCGCCGTGCATTTCGGTCAGGGCCTTGACCAAGGCCAGCCCCAGTCCCGGCCCGCCCCGGTCGCGGCCGACAAAGCGGTCGAAGACGTGGGCCTGCTTGTGGAAGGGCACGCCCCGGCCGGTGTCGCGCACCACAATCCGCACCTGGCCGCCGGACCGCTGGGCCGACAGGGTGACCTCGCCGCCGGTCTCGACGGCGCGGGCGGCGTTGTCGGTCAGCTGGTCCAGCACCTGGGCCAGCCGCGCCTGATCGCCGCGGATCAGGCCCACGCTCTCCGGGCAGTCGAGGTTCAGGGTCGCGCCCTTGGCCTCGATCCGCGCCCGGGCACGCTCTCCGGCCTCGATGATCAGGTCGCAGACCCGCACGTCGCCGAGGTTCAGGCTCATCTCGTCAGCGTCGATCTGGGCCATGTCGAGCACGTCGTCGATCGAGCGCGCCAACTGGCCCGCCGCCGTGCGGATCGAGCCGAGGTGGCGCAGCGCCCGCTCCGGCAGGCCCGAGCCCTCGGCCTCCAAGAGCTCGGCGTAGCCGACGATGGTCGTCAGCGGCGTCCTCAGTTCATAGGAGACATTGCCCACGAACTCCCGCTTCAGCCGCTCGGCTTCGCCCAGCGCGGCCTCCTTCTGAGCCAGGGCCGTCTCCAGCTCGCGCGTGGCCGTGACGTCGTCGAAGGCCAGCAGGGTCGCCCCGTCGGGCAGGGGCCGCGTCTGCCAGGCCACGATGCGCCGGTCGGCCAGCCGCGTCTCGCCCGCCACCGGCGCCCGGCTTTCGGGGTCCGGATCGGCGATCCGGGCCTTCAGCTCGGCCCACAGGGCGGGCTCGGGCAGCAGCCGCTGGCACAGGCGGGCCACTTCCTCGAAGCCGCCCGCCTCGTCCAGCTGTTCGGCGCCGACGTTCCAGAACCGCTCGAAGGCCTCGTTCCTCAGCCGTAGTCCGCCGTCCGAGCCGAACACGGCGACCGCGTCGTTCAGCTTGTCGAGCGTCGCCCGCTGGACCTGGAGCAGGGCGTTGTACTGGGCGCGCAGCTTCAGGTCGTCGGTGATGTCGGTGAACAGCAGCAGCAGCCCGCCCAGCGGGTGCGGCTGGCGCACCACCCTCAGCGTCCGTCCGTCCGGGAGATGCCAGACGTCGTCCGGCGCCACCTCGGTGGAGCCATAGAAGTCCAGTTCCGACGCCTTCCAGCCCGGATAGTCGATGGTCTCCGGGATCATCCGGCGCTGGCGCAGCCGGTCGAGCAGCTCAGCGTGGGTCGGCCGCTCGTCCAGCCAGGCGGGGTCGAGTCCGAACAGGGTCTGGAGCGCGGTGTTGTGATAGCTCAGCCGCTTGGACGCGCCGAAGATGGCCACCGCGTCGGCCAGGTGGTTCAGGGTCTCGTCGTGGGCCTCGACATGGCGCTTCAGCGTCTCGCGCGTTTCCTCGGCCTCGGTGACGTCGATGGCGTAGGACAGCACCTCGCCCTCGCCCAGAGGTTCGGCCGCCACGCGCCATGCTCGGCGGCGTCCGCCGATCATGGCCCAGCGGAAGCGTTCGACCCGCTGGCCGGTCGACAGGGCCTCCTCGGCGATGGCCGCCGAGCCCCGGTCGAAGGTCGCCTCGGCGGCGCGCGCGGCCTCCAGCGACGGCTGTTCCACCGCCTCCAGCCAGGCTCGGTTGGCCCACACCAGGCTTCCGGCGGCGTCGGTGATCCAGGCGGGGGCGGGCAGCGCATCGGCCAGGCCGGTGAACCGGCCGCCCGGGCGGGCGTCCACGCCGGCGTCCAGCCTCAGCCAGGCCGCGCCGCCGAGCGCCCGGCCCTCGACAGTGACCGGCCCGGCCTTGCCCTGGACGGCGAAGCGGCAGGACTCGCCGCGCTCAACCAGCGCTGTCAGCCTCTGGGTCGTTTCGGCCGCGGCGTCGGCCAGGGCGTGCAGCACCTGGGCCGCCGCCACGTCGGGGTCGCCGTCCACCTGGAGCCCCAGAGCCGCGCAGCAGGCTTCCAGCGCCTCGGAACCGGCGGCGAGCCGGGCGTCGCCGTCCTCGATCCGGATGACGGCGCCCTCGAAGGCCTCCGCGGCTCCGCGCGCGTCCGCCAGGGCCAGCAGGGTGCGGTCGGTCTTCTGGCTGAGTTCTGCCTCGCGGCGGCGCGCCCGCGTCTGGGCCCGCCACGCCCACAGGACGACGGCCAGAGCCAGGCCGACCGAGCCGGCGGATGCTGAATAGGCGATATCGATGGGCGCCATGCGGACCCGTCCGTCTCCGCTCGCCGGGTGATTCGGTTCACCATACCGCAATCCGGCGGCTTGTTCGCACGCCTTGGCCGTCCGATATGCGGGCCATGACCGGACCGGACTTCAGCGGCGCCCTGGCCCCCTCCCTCGACGACTTCGCGCACCTCGCCGAACAGGCCTGGGCGCGGGTGCCCGACGGTTTCCGCGCGGTCTGCGGCGACGTGATCATCCGCGTCCTGGACTTCGCCGAGGAGGAGACCCTGGCCGAGATGGGGATGGAGGACCCGTTCGAGCTGACGGGCCTCTACTACGGCGTCGACCTGACCCAGGCCTCGGTCAGCGACCCCGCGTCGCGCCCCGCGGAAGTCTATCTCTACCGGCGGCCCATCCTCGACGAGTGGTGTGAGCGGGGCGATGTGGCGCTGGGCGACCTCATCGAACACGTGCTGATCCACGAGATCGGCCACCATTTCGGCCTGTCGGACGAGGCCATCCACGCCCTCGAAGACGCCGCCGAATGACGGCTACTCGCCATTTCGCCGGTTCCCCCCTATAGGAACGGCCGGTCTGAACCAGCGGAGCTGACCCGCTTCATGCGTATTCTCGTCGCGACGGACGCCTGGGAGCCCCAGGTCAACGGCGTGGTTCGCACCCTGACGCGGGTGGTCTCGGAATGCCGGGCGATGGGCCACGAGGTCCTGACCATCACGCCTGACCAGTTCAAGACCATCCCGTGCCCGACCTATCCGGAGATCCGGCTGGCGCTCGGCGCCGACGAGGAGATCCGCGAGCGGATGCGCGCCTTCGAACCGGAGGCGGTCCACATCGCCACCGAAGGGCCCTTGGGCATCGCCACCCGACGCATATGCCTGGAGTGGAAGCTGCCGTTCACGACCAGCTACCACACGAAATTTCCGGAATACGTCTCGGCCCGTTTCCCCGTGCCGGTGCAGGTCGGCTACGCCTACATGCGCTGGTTCCACAAGCCGTCGGGCCGGGTCATGGTGGCCACGCCCACGCTCCGCGAGGAGCTGATGAAGCACGGCATGAAGAACGTCTCGCCCTGGTCGCGCGGCGTCGACACCGAGGCCTTCCGCCCGGGGCTGGAGCCCATCTATCCCAAGGACTGGGCCCGGCCGATCTGGCTGAACGTCGGCCGCGTGGCGGTCGAGAAGAACATCGAGGCCTTCCTCGAGACCGACCTGCCCGGCACCAAGGTGGTGGTCGGGGACGGCCCGGCGCGCGAGGAGCTCGCGGCCAAGTATCCCGAGGCCAAGTTCATGGGGGCCATGTTCGGCGAGGAGCTGTCGCGGGCCTTCGCCGACGCCGACGTGTTCGTCTTCCCGTCCTGGACCGACACCTTCGGCCTGGTGATCCTGGAGGCCATGGCCACGGGCACGCCGGTGGCCGCCTATCCGGCGCACGGCCCCATCGACATCAGCCCCGGCTCGGGCGCGGGCGCGATCGACAACGACCTGCGCACCGCCTGCATGGCCTGCCTCGAGCTCGACCGGAAGGCCGTGCGCGCCTACGCCGAGAAGTTCTCCTGGCGCGCCTCGGCGGAGGAGTTCGTGAAGAACCTCCAGCCCCAGCCCGAGCCGGAACGCATGCGTTTCTGGCGCCGCCTGCGCCGACTGGCGCGGCTCAGGAAGCGCGCGGCGGCCTAGGCCTTGCGGACGTAGGAGCCCGGCGCGGCCTCGATCGCCTTCAGCGGACCTTCGCCCGGCGTGCGCGGCTCGACCTTGTCGTCGTTGGCCAGCCAGCCCTGCCACTCGGGCCACCAGGAGCCGGGCTTGTTTTCCGCCTTCTCCAGCCAGGCCTCGGCGTCGGCCGGGGCGGCGGCGTTGGTCCAGTAGCCGTGCTTGTTGGCCGCGGGCGGGTTGATCATGCCCGCGTTGTGGCCCGAGCCGCCGAGGATGAAGCGCGTCTCGCCGCCAAAGTTGAAACGGCCCTCGTAGGTGTCCTTCCAGGCCGAGACGTGGTCGTCCTTCAGGGCCACGACGAAGACGGGCGTCTTGATGGACTTCAGGTCCAGCGGCACGCCGTCGACCTCAATGCCGCCGGCGTCCTTCAGCCGGTTGTTCAGCAGGATCTCGCGGCCATACTGCTTCAGGGTCGCGGCCGGGATGCGCGCGCCGTCGTCGAACCAGGCCAGAAGGTCCGACGGCCGGGCCTCGTCGCCCAGCAGATAGTGGCTGACCACCGAGGACCAGATCAGGTCGTTGGCCCGCACGGTCGCGAACAGCTTGGTCAGGTCGTGGGATTCGACATAGCCCTTGTCGTCGAGATAGCGGTCGAAGGCCGCCAGTTCTTCCTCGCCGACGAAGACGGACCACTCGCCGATCGACTTGAAGTCGACCAGGGCTGCGATCAGGGTCGCGCTCGCGACCCGGTCCGACTGACCCGTCGCGGCCAGATAGGCCAGGGTCATGGCCGAGAGCGTTCCGCCCAGGCAGTAGGAGACCAGGTCCAGCCCCGTCTCGCCCGTCGCCTGCTCGACCGCGCCGATGGCGGCGATGACGCCGTCGCGGACATAGTCGCCCAGGTCCCGGTCCTTCAGGCTCTCGTCCGGATTGGCCCAGGAGATGACGAAGACGGTGTGGCCCTGGTCGACCAGCCACTTCAGGTAGCTGGAGCGCGGGGTGAGGTCGAACAGGTAGTATTTGTTGACCAGCGGCGGCACGAACAGCAGCGGCCGGCGGAACACCTGGTCGGTGGTCGGCGCGTACTGGATCAGCTGGAACAGCTCGTTCTGGAAGACCACGGCGCCTGGGGTGGCGGCCATGTTGACCCCGACCTCGAAGGCGGCGGGCGCGCGGCGCTTGACCAAGCCTTCCTGCGAGGACAGGTCCTCCAGCAGGTTCGACAGGCCGGTCATCAGATTGACCCCGCCGGTCTCGATGGTGCGGCGGACGACCTCGGGGTTGGTCGCGGCGTAGTTGGTCGGCGACAGGGCGTTGATCAGCTGGCGGCTGAAGAAGTCGACCTGGGTCCGGGTGCGCTCATCGACCTCGGCCGAGGCGACGGTGTCCTGGATCTGCCGGGCCGCCAGCAGATAGGCCTGCTTGATGAAGTCGTAGACCGGCTCCTCGCGCCAGGCGGGGGCCGAGAAGCGACGGTCGCCCTTGGCGGGCTCGGCCACCGGCTGCGGGGTCAGGCCCATGGCGCGCTCGGCCATGGTGCGCCACAGCGCGGTCCAGTCGTCCAGGCTCCTGGCCTGAAGTTCCAGCAGGCGGCGCGGATCGCGCATCAGGCCCATCTGGAAGTCGAGGAAGGCGCGCGCCACCAGGGTCGGGTCGTAGGGGAGGGGCTCGCTCGAGACCGCCTTCTTCATCGTCGCCGTCAGGGCCGCGTGGCTGTTCTGCGCCAGCTTGGTCAGCAGGCGTCCCACCACGACCGGGTCGGGCAGGGCAGGCGTGGCGGCGGCGACGGGGCGGTAGGTCTGGGCGGCTTCGGTCACGGCGAACTCCTTAGCCGGCGAGCAGGCAGTCCAGCGCTTCGCACGGTTGCGGCGCTACGTACAGGAACGCCAGCAGGCGGTCCGGGTTCGTCTCGGCCATGTC
Source organism: uncultured Brevundimonas sp. (assembly GCA_966210875.1). GTDB lineage: Bacteria > Pseudomonadota > Alphaproteobacteria > Caulobacterales > Caulobacteraceae > Brevundimonas. The sequence goes on from CBIHLR010000004.1 coordinate 28,172, forward strand.
GACCGCCGGCGCGGGCGCGGCGTCGATCAACTGGGCCGGGGAGATGGCGACAGCGTCTTGGGCGAAGGCGTCGAAGGGCATGGCGTCACCGCGATCTGGAGTGGACGAGCAGCGATATGCCAGAGCGAGAATGCCGTGACGAGGCGAGACATCGCCAATCCGTTGTGCAAAAATCCACATATGTCCCCGTTCGACTGGAACAGCCTGCAGGACTTCCTCGCGGTGGCGCGGACGGGCCGCCTGACCGCCGCGGCGGGACGGCTGGGCGCGGACCACACCACCGTCGCGCGCCGCATCCGCGCCCTGGAGGAGGCCCTGCAGGTCCGGCTCTTCGACCGTAGCCCATCCGGTTACGCCCTGACGGCGCCCGGCGAGCGGTTGCTGGCTCGCGCCGAGGCCATGGAAAGCCTGATGCTCTCGGCCCAGGCCGAGGTCGGCGACGCCGACCTGGCAGTGTCCGGCGTGGTCCGGGTCGGGGCGCCCGAGGGCTTCGGCAGCTACTTCCTCGCGCCCCGTATGGCGGCCCTGGCCGACGCCCATCCCGAACTGGTGGTCCAGTTGGTGGCCATCCCGGGCGTGCTCAGCCTGTCAAAGCGCGAAGCCGACATCGCCGTGACCCTCAGCCCGCCCCGAGAGGGTCGGCTGGTCACCCGCAAGCTGACCGACTACCGCCTGGGCCTCTACGGCGCGCCGGCCTACCTCGACGCCCGGCCGCCGATCCGGACGCGGGCCGACATGGGGGAGCACCGCTTCATCGGCTATATCGAGGAGCTGCTCTACGCGCCCGAGCTCGACTACATGCAGGCCCCGGACGTGGACATCCACGTGGGGCTTAAGAGCTCCAACCTGATCGCCCAGCTGCAGGCCTGCATCGCCGGAGCGGGCCTGTGCGTCCTGCCCAGGTTCCTGGCCGATCCCCGGCGGGACCTCAGGCAGGTGCTGCCGGACCAGGTCGGCCTGACGCGCAGCCTGTGGCTGGTCACCCACGCCGACCTCAAGGACCTCGCGCGGGTCCGCACGGTCAGCGACTTCATCCTGGACCAGGTGAAGGCCGAGAAGGCCCGCTTCTAGGACGCCCCGCGCTCGAGGAAGCGAACCGCCGTCAGCACATGCGCCCGCACCCCCAGCGGCAGGACGCTCTCGTCCACGTGGAACTGAGGCGAGTGGTTCGGCGGCGCGGTCGCCGGGTCGTAATCCGGCGTGCCGCCCAGGTGGTAGAAGACCCCCGGGATCTCCTGCTGGAAGTAGGAGAAGTCCTCCGCCACCGTGGTCGGGGGGCTGGCGGCGTTGAGGTTCTCGGCCCCGGCCGCCTCGGCCAGCGGGCCCGCCGCCCAGGCTGACAGCTCCGGGTCGTTGAACACCAGCGGCGCGTTCTGCAGGAAGGTGACCTCGGCGGTCGCGCCATAGGTCTCGGCCAGGTTGCCGATGGCGGCGCTGGCTCGTTCGACCAGGGCGTTGCGCTGCTCCACGTCGAAGGTCCGCAGCGTGCCCGACAGGGCCGCCCGGTCCGGAATGATGTTGTACCGGACCCCGGCGTCCAGGGTTGCGATGGTGAAGACCGTCGGCGTGGTGGTCGGATCGATGGTCCGCGCCGTCAGGGTGTTGATCGTCTGGACCACGTCGGCGCTGAGCGCGATCACGTCCACCCCGCGCCAGGGCCAGGCCCCGTGGGTCTGGCGTCCATGCAGGGTGATGTCGACCCGGTCCGAGGCGGCCATGAAGCCCCGCGCCCGGTACCAGATTTGGCCCGGCTGGCCCGTCACCACATGCAGACCGAAGATGGCCTCGGGCCGGGGATCGCCGAGCGCGCCCTCGGCGATCATCAGGTCGGCGCCGCCCTCCTCGCCGGGAGGCGTGCCCTCCTCGGCGGGCTGGAAGATGAAGACGATGGTCCCGGACAGGCGGTCGCGCATCCCCGCCAGAATCTCGGCGGCGCCCATCAGCATGGCCACGTGGGCGTCGTGGCCGCAGGCGTGGGCCACCGGGACGGTCTGGCCCATGTAGGTCCCCGTCACGGTCGAGGCGAAGGGCAGGCCCGTGTCCTCCTGCACCGGCAGGGCGTCCATGTCGGCCCTCAGCGCCACCACCGGTCCCGGCCGTCCGCCCCGCAGGACGCCGACGACGCCGGTCACCCCGACCTCGGTCCGCACCTCCATGCCCAGCGCCCGCAGGTGGTCGGCGACGAGGGCCGCGGTGCGCCGCTCCTGGTTTCCCAACTCGGGGTTCTGGTGGATGTCCCGGCGCCAGGCCACGACGCGGTCGTTCACCCCCTCGGCCAGCCGCGCCACCTCATCGGCGGAGACGGGCTCGACCGGAGAGCCCGACTGGGCGTAAGCCGGGCCTGCAAGCAGCGCCGCCGCCAGCGCCGCGACCGCGACCGTGGAGCCGAACCGAAATCTCATGGCTGAACCCTCCTCCAAGCCGGGACAGAATGAGACGCCCCGGCGGAGGACGCAAACGGCCAAGGCGGCCAGGCCGAAGAGGCGGCGGCTACCCCGAATCCCGGAGGGGCGCGACCGGGCCTTCTTCATCCTCTTCGTCGTGACCATGACGGCGGCGGCGGGCAATACGGCGCTTCAGTCCGTGCTGCCGGCCATCGGCCGGACCTTTGGTTACGCGGACACGGTCATCGCCACGGCCTTTTCGCTGTCGGCCCTGTTCTGGACCCTGACCTCGCCGATCTGGGCGCGCTTGTCGGATCGCCACGGCCGCAAGCGGATGATCCTGGTGGGCCTGCTGGGTTTCGTGATTTCCATGGGCGGCTTCGGCCTGTCGGTCTCGGCGGGCCAGGCCGGCCTGCTGGGCGGGCTGACCGTGCTGGTGCTGATGGTGCTGTCCCGCGCCGTCTACGGCCTGTTCGGCTCGGCCGTGCCGACCTCGGCCCAGGCCTATGTGGCCGACCGCACGACCCGCCAGGAGCGGACCGAGGCCCTGGCCCACCAGGCCTCGGCGCAAGGGTTGGGCACCGTCATCGGCCCGGCGATCGCGCCCCTGTTCGTCGTGCCCTTCCTGGGGCTGGCCGGCCCCATCTACGCCTTCGCCCTGTTCGGGGCCGTGATCTGGTGGCTGACCCGCCAGGGCCTCCCGTCCGGCGACGTGCCGCGCACCGCCCACGCCCCCGGAGAGGCGCCGGGCAAGGGCCTGTGGAAGGACCCGCGCATCCTGCCCTTCATCCTCTTCGCCTTCCTCGTCACCTCGACCCAGGCGATCAACATCTCGGTCCTGGGCTTCCACGTCATTGACGAACTGGGGCGCAGCCCGATGGAGGCCCAGTCCTTCATCGGCATCGCCATGCTGGCGGGCGCGGCGGCGACCCTGCTGGCCCAGTGGGGCCTGATCCGGCTGTTCCACATGGAGCCGCGCGAGCTCATGCAGTGGGGCGCGGGGCTGGCGCTGGTCGGCAACATCATCAGCGCGTTTGCGCTCGACTACTATGCGGTGGTGCTCGGCTATGCGGTGGTCAGCCTGGGTCTCGGCTTCGCCCGGCCCGGCTTCATGGCCGGTTCGTCCCTGGCGCTTGGCCCGCGCGAGCAGGGGGCGATCGCGGGGCTGATGGTGGCCCTGATGGGCCTGTGCTTCCTGTTCCCGCCGATCATCGGTGTGGCGCTCTACGAGCTGTCCGGCCCCGCGCCCTTCGTGCTCAACGCCGCCATGGCAGCCGCCTGCGTCGCGATGGCCCTGATGTGGCGGCCGCTCGCCCGCGCCGGCGAAACCGTCGATCCCGAACAGACCCCGACCGCTCCGACGCCGTGATGCAGTCCGAAAACTGACTGCAACTGCAGCAGTGCATCCGTCAGCCTTGGTGACGGCCAAGGCTCAAATCCACGACGTGAAAGATCACGGTCCAGTCTGGGGCCATTCCTAGCGGCGAGGGGAAATCAGTCCGTCTGACGGCCCGAGGGCAGGCCGATCAATCACTTGGTCTGCATCGAAGCGGGCTTTCGACGGTCAGCTCTCTCCGACTGCGCCTTGCCGCCGCCATCCGGCGTCCCCATAAGGCGCGCATGAGCGAAACCCCGGTGCAGGGCCAGCCCAAGCGTCTGTTCATCAAGACCTACGGCTGCCAGATGAACGTCTATGACTCCGAGCGCATGGCCGACGTCCTGCGCCCGCTGGGCTATGCGACGGCGGACCGGCCGGAGGACGCCGACTTCGTCATCCTCAACACCTGCCACATCCGCGAGAAGGCGGCCGAGAAGGTCTATTCGGAGCTGGGCCGGCTGAAGGCCATCCGCGCCGAGCGCGAGGCGCAGGGTTTCCCCCGCTCGACCATCGCGGTCGCAGGCTGCGTCGCCCAGGCCGAGGGCGAGCAGATCATGCTGCGCCAGCCGGCGGTGGATATGGTGGTGGGGCCCCAAGCCTATCACCAGCTGCCGGAGCTTCTGGCGCGCGCCGCGCGGTCGCGTGGCGAGCGGCTGGCCGCGGACTTCGCCGCCGACGAGAAGTTCGACGCCCTGCCGGCCGAGCGCGCTGTGTCGGGCCCGACCGCCTTCCTCACGGTGCAGGAGGGCTGCGACAAGTTCTGCAGCTTCTGCGTGGTGCCCTACACGCGCGGCGCGGAGTGGTCGCGGCCGGTCCAGACTATCCTCGAAGAGGCTCGGGCCCTGGCCGCCAAGGGCGTGCGCGAGGTCACCCTGCTGGGCCAGAACGTCAACGCCTATGACGGGGCCGGTCCCGAGGGGGCGCCCTGGACCCTGGCGCGGCTGGCCCGGGCGCTCGCGGAGATCGAGGGGCTGGACCGCATCCGCTATACGACCAGCCACCCCAACGACATGTCCGACGACCTGATCGCGGCGCATGGCGAACTGGACGCGCTGATGCCCTATCTGCACCTGCCGGTGCAGGCCGGCTCGGACCGCATCCTGCGGGCCATGAACCGCAAGCACACGGCCGAGAGCTATCTGCGCCTGATCGAGCGCATTCGCGCGGCGCGGCCGGACATGGCCATCTCGGGCGACTTCATCGTCGGCTTCCCCGGCGAGACCGAGAAGGACTTCGAGGACACCCTCAACCTGGTGCGCGAGGTCGGCTACGCCTCGGCCTTCTCCTTCCGCTATTCGAAGCGGCCCGGCACCCCGGCCGCCGCCATGCCCGGCCAAGTCGTCGACGAGGTGGCCGAGGACAGGCTGCACCGGCTCCAGGCCCTGCTGTTCGAGCAGCAGGCCGCCTTCAACGCGGCCCAGGCGGGCCGGACGCTGAACGTCCTCTTCGAAAAGCCCGGCCGTCACCGGGAACAGGCCATCGGCCGTTCGCCTTATCTCCAGTCCGTCCACGTCGAGGACGCGCGGAACCTGATGGGACGGATCGTGCCGGTGAAGATTCTGAGCGGCCAGCAGAACTCCCTGACCGGCGAACTCGTGCGGGAATACGCCTGATGGCCCGCGCGTCCGAATTCATCGCCCTGTCGGAGGAGGCGCTGCGCGCCGTCACCGGCCCGTCCAGCCGACACACGGCGCTGATCGAGGACGCCTTCCACGTCCTGATCGAAAGTCCCGGCGGTGGGGTGTCCGTCTCCGGCTCGGCCAAGGACCGGGCGGACGCCCGCCGCGCCATCGAGGCGCTGGCCGCCCGCGCCGACGCCGGCGCCGAGGTGACGGAGGCCGATGCGCGCGCCTCCCTGTCCATGGCCCGCCAGGGCAAGTCCTCGCCCGGGGGCTCGGCCCTGGTCAGCGGCCGGCGCGGCCCGATCGCGCCCAAGACGGCCGCCCAGGCGGCCTATCTCCAGATGCTGGAGCGGTGCGAACTGACCTTCGGCATCGGGCCGGCGGGGACGGGCAAGACCTTCCTGGCCGCGGCCTATGGCGCGACGCTGCTGATGAAGGGCCAGGTCGACCGGCTGGTCATCACCCGCCCCGCCGTCGAGGCGGGTGAGCGGCTGGGCTTCCTGCCGGGCGACCTGAACGAGAAGGTCGACCCCTATCTGGCGCCCATCTGGGAGGCGCTGGACCAGATCATTGGCGCGGATCAGGTCCGTCGCCGCCGGGACAAGGGTGAGATCGAGGTCGCGCCTCTGGCCTTCATGCGCGGCCGGACGCTGAGCCACGCCTTCGTCATCGTGGACGAGGCCCAGAACACCTCGCGCCTGCAGATGAAGATGGTCCTGACCCGGCTGG
>CBIHLR010000005.1:0-31413 GCA_966210875.1 uncultured Brevundimonas sp.
TCGCGGCCCAGGCCCCGCAGCACGCCGTTGATCAGCCCCTTGAAGGACCGGGTCTTGATGTCGCGCTCGGCCAGCTTCACCGTCGTGGAGACGGCGGCGAAATCGGGCACGTCCAGATAGAGCATCTGGGCCAGGCCGATACGCAGCAGGGCGCGGACCGGTTCGGGCGGCGGACGCTGGAGCCGACTGTCGAGGATGCGGTCGATCGAGCCGAGCCGGCGCAGCACGGCCATGGCGAGCGCGCGGGCGAAGCCGCGGTCCTCGGGCGACAGGCCGCGTACAGCCGGCTCGTTCATGGCCACGTCGAGGCCGCCGCGCCGCGCCATGGCGGCGTCGATCAGGCCCATGGCCGCGATGCGGGCGGGCAGGCCGGAAGCCGGTCCCGAGACGGGGGCGCTCAAGCGGCTTCGAGGCAGCGCAGCGCCACCTCGAGATTGGCCAGGCCGTCCTCGCCGGTGACCGGCGGCGGGGTCTTGTTGCGGACGCTGGCCAGGAAGGCCGACAGCTCGGCCTTCAGCGGCTCGGACGGCCAGGTGTGCAGCATGCGCGTCGAATAGGAGCCGTCGGGCGCGTAATCGAAATACTCCGACACCTGGCGGGTCATGAGGTCGGCGACGACGAACTTCTGGCGGGTGGCGACCTGCAGGATGCGCGCCTTGTAGGGCGTGACCCAGTTGGTGTTGATCTGGGCGATCACCCCGCGGTCGGTGCGGAACTGGAGCAGGGCCGTGTCCTCGCGGTCGGCGTGGGTGCGGGCCAGCTGCGGCTGGACCTCGACGATCTCCGAGCCGGTGAGATGGCGGATGATGTCGATGTCGTGGACGGCCAGGTCGATGACCACGCCGACCTCGCCCATGCGCGGCGGGAAGGGGCCGACGCGGGTCACCTGGATGGAGATGATGTCGTCCTGGGCGATGGCGCGCTTGACCGCCTCGACCGCCGGATTGAAGCGCTCGACGTGGCCGACCATCAGGGTGGCGCCGGACTCCTTCGCCGCCGCGATCAGGGCGCGGGCGCCCTCGAGGTCGGCGGCGATGGGTTTTTCGACCAGGACTGAGATCCCGCGCTCAAGCAGGGCGCACCCCAACTCGGCGTGGTGGCGGTTCGGCGTGGCCACGACCGCGGCGTCCAGCCCGGCGTCGAGGAAGGCCTGGACGTCGGTCATGGGCTCGGCGCCGTAGGCGCGGGCGGCCTCGGCCGTGGGCGCGTCCGGGTCGAAGCCGCAGACGAGATCGGCCTCGCGCAGTTCGGACAGGACCCGCGCGTGGTTGCGGCCCATGACCCCCAGGCCGGCGACGCCGACCTTCAGCGGACGTTCCTGTTCGCTCACGAGAAGCTCCTCACGGCGGCGATGATCTGGTCCTGCGTGGCCTCGTCCAGGTCGGCGTGCATCGGCAGGCTGATGACCACCTTGGACTTGTCCTCGGTGACCCGCAGCCCCTGCGGGCCCGTGGAGTGGCCGGCGTAGGCGGGCTGCTGGTGGAGCGGGATCGGGTAGTAGACGGCGGTCGGCACGCCCTGCTCCCTCAGATGGACGGCCAACCGGTCCCGATCGGGATGCTCGATGGTGTACTGGGCCCAGACCGAGACGCCGCCCTCGATGACGGCGGGGACAGCCGTGACGTGATCCTTGAGCTGTTCGTTGTAGCGGGCGGCGATGCGGCCGCGGGCCTCGATCTCCTCGGCGAAGACCTTGAGCTTTTCGATGAGGACGGCGGCCTGGATGGTGTCGAGCCGCGAGTTCATGCCGACCCGCATGTTCAGGTACTTGGGATCGTGCTCGAAGGTCCGGTCCTTGAGGTCGCGGGCGACGGCCTTTCCGTGGACGCGGATGGAATCGACCAGCTCGGCCAGGTCGGAATCGTTGGTCAGCACCGCGCCGCCGTCGCCGTAGCAGCCCAGCGGCTTGGCCGGGAAGAAGCTGGTGGTGGCGATGTCGGCCCATTCGACCGGGTGCTTGCCGTTGAGCGTGCAGCCGAAGCCCTGGGCCGTGTCGGCGATGAGCTTGAGCCCGTGCCGGTCGCAGATCTCGCGGATGCGCGGATAATCCGCCGGCTGGCCGAACAGGTCCACCGCGATGACCACCTTCGGCGTCAGGCGGCCCTCGGCCTTCACGGCCTCGATGGAGGCTTCGAGGTGGTCGGGGTCGATGTTGTAGGTGTCGGGCAGGATGTCGACGAAGACGGCCTCGGCCTGGAACCAAGGCACCACTTCCGCCGTCGCCGCGAAGGTGAAGGACGGGCAGAAGACGGCGTCGCCGGCCCCGATTTCCCAGGCCATCAGCGGCAGGGCGAGCGCGTCGGTGCCGTTGGCGCAGCTGAGCGCGTGTTTCGCGTTGCCGAACTCGGCCAGCCGCTGTTCGAACTCGCGGACCTGCGGGCCCATGACCCAGGCGCCGCCCTCGACGGCGGCGAGAATGGCTTCGTTCATGGCCGGGCCGATGCGGCGGCGCTGGGCCTGGAGGTCGATGAAGGCGATGCTCATGGGGACGGGCTTCTAGCAGGTTTGGAGAGGAAGGCGGCCATAGGCAGCCGGGAGAGATTGTCGCGGGACCAGGGCTCGGACAGGCGCGCGATGCGGGCGGGGGCGGCCTCGCCCAGCGCGCGGGCCCGCTCGGGATTGTCGAGCAGGTCGCGCAGGGCGCGGGCGCAGGCGTCGATGTCCGGCTCGGCCCATTCGCCGCGATTGTAGGCGCCGGTGGGATCGCGCACGGGGATCAGACGGTAGGGCAGCAGCACGCCCGACTGGTCGTCGATGAACTCGGCCGGGGCCGACCATCCGGTGGCGATGACGGGGCGTCCGACGGCCATGGCCTCGGCCTGGACCAGGCCGAAGCCCTCGGAGCGATAGGGGCTCAGCACCACCTCGACCGAGGCGAGCAGCGACCAGAGCTCAAGCGCCGTCAGGTGCTCCTCGAACAGAACGATGTCGGGGCGGCGGGCGGCGAGGGCCTTGAGCTTGCGGGCGGCGCGGCGGTCGGCGTGGAGAGACACCGCCTTGACCAGCAACTGGGCGTCAGTGGCGGGCTCGGGGAAGGCTCGGGTCCAGGCCTCGATGGCGCCCCAGGGGTTCTTGCGGGCGAAGGCCGAGCGGCCGTCGAACATGACCAGGGCGTGCTGCTTGGCGGGATCCAGGTTGAACCGCTCGGGCGCCGGCTCGACGGCGTTCGGAGCGGAGACCGGATGCGGCATGACCCGGAGCTTGGCCTTCTCCTGCGGCGCGCCGATGCGGTCGAAGGCCCTGGCCATGGCGTCGGCGACGAACTGGCTGGGGACCCAGACCTCGTGCAGCCAGCGGGCGGCACGGGCCCAGGACGACGGCGCCTCGGTCGTCTCCCAGGCCCAGTAGCCAATGCGGTAGCGGCCGGCCCAGTCGGCCGGATCGTGCGCCATGAGCGCGATCTCGGTTTCGGGCGCATTGGCGTGGATCAGCCAGACGCCGCCGGGCGCGGCCGGCAGGGGCGGCATGGCGCCGGGCGACCAGACGCGCTTCATGGCCGGGCGAAGACGATGGGGAACGACCTCCAGACCCGCGCCGGTCAGGGCGCCGATGGTGGCCCGGCCGGCGGCGCCGATGCCCAGCACCTCGTCGAGAAAGCCGGTCACCACCAGGGGGCCCGGGACCGGCCGATCCTGGGCCGCGACCGACCAGGATCGCATCCGCGCCGCGCGCACGGCCGCCAGCCCGCCGCGGATGAGCGGCAGGCGGATAGGCAGCGGCAGGGTGCGGATCAGTCCCATCCGGTTCGGATCTTCTCGCGCCGGAACGGCGGCCGGGGTGGCGCCTCATAGCAGACTGTGTCGCCGCGACCGTGAATTTCAGTCACCGATTGTTGCAGAGGACAGGCTATAGGCTTGTTTCAGTTGAGAGTGGCCGCGGGGGCGGCCTGCGTATTGCGGGGGTTCGAGGCCATGGCGAAGGTCATTCCGGTCATCATGTCGGGCGGGTCGGGTTCGCGCCTGTGGCCCCTGTCGACCGATGCGCGGCCCAAGCAGTTCCAGGCCATCGACGGCGACCTGACCCTGATCCAGCAGACGGCGCTGCGCTTCGTGGGCGAGGGGGACGTCGAGTTCCTGGCGCCAGTGATCATCTGCAACGCGCGGCACCTGGAGCTGGTGGAAGAGCAGTTCGCGGCCATAGGCCTTGCGCCCTCGGCCATCGTGCTGGAGCCCGTGGCCCGGAACACGGCGGCGGTGGCTGGGGTGGCCGCCCTGGCGGCGCGCGAGATCGATCCCGAGGCGCTGGTCCTGCTGGCGCCCGCCGATCACGTCATGGGCGCGCCCGAGGCGTTGCGGGCCGCGATCGGCCGGGCGGCTCCGGTGGCGGAGGAGCGGATCGTCACCTTCGGCATCCGGCCCTCGGGTCCGGTGACCGGCTATGGCTACATCAAGCGGGCCGAGGCCCTGGGCGACGAGGTCTTCCGCATCGACCGCTTCCTCGAGAAGCCGCCGCTGGAGCAGGCCCAGGCCTATGTCGACGATGGCGGCTACGATTGGAACGCGGGCCTGTTCCTGTTCTCGCCCGAGGTCATGGCCGGCGAGATGGCGCGGCATTGCGCGGATGTGCTGCTGGCCGCCGAGGCGGCGCTGGGCCTGGCGGCACGCGAAGGCCGTGTCGTACGGCTGGACGCGGACGCCTTCGGCAGGAGCCCCTCGATCTCGGTCGACAACGCCGTGATGGAGCCGACCGACAGGGCCGCCGTGGCGCCCTGCGATCCGCGCTGGAGCGACATCGGGTCCTGGTCCGAACTGTGGAAGCACCTGCCGCGCGACGCGGCGGGCAATGCGGCGCTGAACGGGTTTTCGGTCGACAGCTCCAACACCTTGGTCTGGGCCTCGGGCGGCCCGCCGGTCGCCGTGGTCGGGCTCGAGAACGTGCTGGTGGTCTCGACGCCCGAGGGCGTGCTGGTGGTGGCCAGGGACAAGGACCAGGACGTCCGCAAGGTCCATCCCGAGCTAGCGAAGCTGAAGCCGACCGAAGGCTAGGCGCGGCGCCAGGTCGCGCCGGTGGGGCCGTCCATCACCGCAACCTGAAGCGCGGTCAGCTCGTCGCGGATGCGGTCCGCCTCGGCCCAATCCTTGGCCGCCCGGGCGGCGGCGCGGGCTTCCAGGAGCGCGTCAACGCGGGCCTTGAAGGCCTCGTCGGCGCCGCCCTCGAACCAGGCGTCGGGATCCTGCTGGAGCACGCCCATGAGGCGCCCGGCGGCCGCAAGCTCGCCGCCCAAGGTGCGGGCCAGCTCCCCGTCGCCTTCGTTCAGCGCCCGTTCCACGGCCCCGGCGGTCTCGAACAGGGCGGCGATGGCGGCGGGCGTGTTGAGGTCGTCCGCCAGGGCGTCCAGCACCTCCGCCGGCGCCTCGGCCTGCTTCGCGCCGCCCGCCTGTTTGACGCGGCGGAGCGCCCCGTAGAGGCGGTCCAGGTTCTTCTTGGACTGCTCCACCAGGGCGTCGGTCCAGTCGAGCGGCTGGCGGTAGTGAGCGCTGAGCAGCGCCCAGCGCAGCGCCTCGCCGGGCGCGCGGTCGAGCAGCTCCGAGATCAGGGTGACGTTGCCCAGGCTCTTGGACATCTTCTCGGCGTCCATGGTCAGGAAGCCGTTGTGCATCCAGTAGTTGGCCAAGGTTGCATGGCCGCAGCCGCAGACCGACTGGGCGATCTCGTTCTCGTGGTGCGGAAAGACCAGGTCGATGCCGCCGGCGTGGATGTCGATCGGGCCGCCGAAGACCGCCTCGATCATGGCCGAGCACTCGATGTGCCAGCCGGGCCGGCCCGCGCCCCAGGGCGAGGGCCACTCGGGCTCGCCAGGCTTGGACGGCTTCCACAGGACGAAGTCGAACGGCGCCTTCTTGTAGGGGGCGACCTCGACGCGGGCGCCGGCCTCCATCTCATCGAGGTTCCGCCGGGACAGGGCGCCGTAGGCGGGGTAGGAGCCGACGTCGAAGAGGACGTGGCCCTCCGCCGCATAGGCGTGGCCCTTGTCGACCAGGCGGCCGATCAGCTCGATCATCTGGTCGATGTGGCCGGTGGCGCGGGGCTCGAAGGTGGGGCGCAGCACGCCCAGCGCGTCCATGTCGCGGTGGAAGATCCCGGTGTAGCGGTCAGTGATCGTGGAGATCGGCACGCCCTCATCGGCGGCCTTCCTGTTGATCTTGTCGTCCACGTCCGTGAGGTTGCGGGCGTAGATCACCTGCCGGTCCGGATAGAGCCGCTGGAGCAGGCGGAACAGCACGTCGAAGACCACGAAGGGCCGGGCGTTGCCGATGTGGGCATGGTTGTAGACCGTCGGGCCGCAGACATAGAGGCTGACGCGTCCCGCCTCGCGCGGCTGGAACGACCGCTTTTCGCGCGTCAGGGTGTCGTGGAGCACGAGCGGCACGGGCGTCGTTTCCTTGCGGCTAAGGGGGTTGACCCCATATAGCGCCTGAACCGGGCGGGCCAACCGCCGAAATCTTCGGTAAGCGACCTCTCCATGGACGGATTCAAGCCCGCGCTCGTGACCACGCCGGCGGCCAATGCGGACCGCAAGCGGCCGACCCGCGAACAGGCGCTGGAGGCGGTGCGCACCCTCATCGCCTGGACCGGTGACGATCCCGACCGCGAGGGGCTGATCGACACGCCGCGCCGCGTAGTCGACGCCTATGGCGAGTGGTTCGAGGGCTACGCCGCCGATCCGGCCAAGGAGCTGTCGCGCGTCTTCGAGGATGTGCAGGGCTATGACGACATGGTGCTGCTGCGCGACATCGAGGTCGAGAGCCACTGCGAGCACCACATGGCGCCGTTCCTCGGCAAGGCGGTGGTGGCCTATCTGCCCGCCGAGAAGGTGGTGGGCATCTCCAAGCTGGCGCGGGTGGTCGAGATCTTCTCGCGCCGCCTGCAGACGCAGGAGACTCTGACCCAAGAGATCGCCGCGGCGATCGAGGCCAGCCTGCAGCCACGCGGCGTGGCCGTCATGATCGACGCCGAGCACCAGTGCATGACCACGCGCGGCGTGAACCATCGGCACGTCTCGACGGTGACCACCCGCTTCACCGGCGCGTTCAAGACCGACGACCGACTGGTGGACCGCTTCCTGAAGCTGGCGCGCGGGGCCTGAGTTTTCGCCTGCGGGGCGTAAAACCGCGTTCGGGAACCACTCGCGTCGCCTTGGCGCTTTACAAGGCGGCCTCGCGCCGCCAAGAAACGCGACCGTAGGGTCCCGCGCCAGCGCGCAGGACCGGTTTAGGAGGTCAACCGCGCATGGGCGCCAAGCTTTCGGGACCGTCCGGCAAGGGGCGGACGATCGAGCAGAACGCGGACATCAACGTCACGCCGTTCGTCGACGTCATGCTCGTGCTGCTGATCATCTTCATGGTGTCCGCGCCGCTGGCGACCGTGTCGATCCGTCTGGATCTGCCGCCGCCGGTTCCGCCGGATCCGTCGGAGAACCCGCCGCCGCCGACCTTCGTGTCCATTTCGCTGGACGGCTCGCTCTACGTCACGACGGGCGAAGAGGCTCCGGAGCCGGTCGAACTGGCCGGTCTGGACAGCGAACTGTTCAGCCGCCTGGGCAGCCGCGAGGAGCGGGTCATGATCCGCGCCGACGCCGACGTGCTCTACAATGACTTCATGGTGGTCATGAACGACCTGCAGTCCAAAGGCTGGTTCCAGGTCGGCCTGATCAACGAAGACATCGAGTAGGCCTTTCCGGCCCCTCAGAGTTTCGAGCCGCCCCGGTCCCTGACCGGGGCGGTTTCTTTTTTGGGCCTCAGCCGATGCGGCGCAGTGGTCCAACGCCAGTCCCTTCCGCCTGGACCCGGTAGCGGCCCCGCTCTTCGCTCTCGAAGGTCGGGTCCAGGATGGTCGACAGGCCGATCATCCGGCATTCGACGGCTTCGGGCGTCAGATGCAGCACGAAGAAGCCGCGCGGACCGAAGTCGCACCACTCCGTCTCCGGATTGGCGTCGGCCACGATCCGGTCCATCGGCGCGCCCGGCAGGGCCAGCGCGTAGGAGGGAACCGGGCTCGACACCGCCGTGGCGCCGAACTCCACGCCGATCCGGCCCCGGTCATCGTGCAGGACGTTGGCCCAAGCGCAGTGACTGTCGCCGGACAGCACGACGAGCTTGGCGTTCGCCTCACGGACCTTGGCGTAGAGCCGGTCCCGCTCGGCCGGATAGCCGTCCCAGGCGTCGAGGTTCATCGGCGCCCGCGCCGCGCCGAGCGCCGCCATCTGGGTCAGGCGGCGCTGCTGATAGGGCTGGAGGGACGGCAGGGCGGCGTCGATGGCGTCCTGGCCGACGGCCGCGACCAGCTCGGGCACCACCAGCTTGGCCATCAGCACCTGGTTGCCCAGCACCTGCCAGCCCGCGCCGGCGGCCAGCTGCTCGCCCAGCCAGTCAAGTTGCGCCTGACCCATCAGCCGCCGGGCGGGATCGTCCAGCCGCGTGCGGTCGATGGAGCCGTCCGGGGCGGTGATGTCCTCGTACTCCAGCTGTTCGGAGCGGGCCGACAGCCGGGTCTCCAGCATGTGCAGGTCGGCCGTGCGTCCGAAGCCGAACGAGCGGCGCACCGCCTCGTGCAGGGGGGCGCCGGGCGCCGGGTCGCGGATCGGGTTCCACTCCAGATAGGCGCGCAGCGCCGCCGCCTTGCGGTCCGCCCAGGTCCCTTCGCCTTCGTTGTGATTCTGGGCCCCGCCCTCCCAGGGATCGTTGGTCACCTCGTGGTCGTCGAAGGTCATGATCCAGGCGGCGCGGGCGTGGGCGGCCTGGAGGTCCGGATCGGCCTTGTACTGGGCGTGGCGGGCCCGGTAGTCGGCGAGGGTCACGATCTCGTGGGCAGGCTCGGGAATGCGACCCAGCTGCACTCCGGTGCGCATGCCGTAGTCGTTCGGCGCGGCGCCATATTCGTAGATGTAGTCGCCCAGGTGCACGACGGCGTCGACCCGATCCAGCCCCGCGATGGCGCGATAGGCATGGAAATAGCCGCCGGGGTGCAGCGAGCAGGAGGCCACGGCCAGCACGACCTCGTCGGTGGAATCCGCTGCGGGCAGGGTGCGGAAGCGGCCGACGGGCGAGGCGGCGTCCCCGCAGCGGAAGCGGTAGTGGTAGACGCGTCCCGCCGACAGCCCCCGGACATCGGGCTTGAAGGTCCAGTCGCGCTCCGCGCTCACGGTCCCCCGTCCCGTGGCGAAGACCCGGTCGAAGTCGTCGGTCTCGGACACTTCGTAGCGGATTTCGGCCTGGCCGCCGGACGCCTCCAGACCGCTGACTCGCGTCCACAGGATCGCGCCCTCGCGCGTGGGGTCGCCGGCGGCGACGCCGTGTCGAAAGGCGACCGCCCCCGACGGCGCCGCCGTCGCGCAGCCCGTCGTCGCCGCGCCCGCGCCGATCAGTCCGAGCGCCTGCCTGCGGTCGATCCTCATGCTCGCCTCCCAATGTCCCTCCGCGCCTGTCTAGCCCATGTCGCGCGACAGGCCGATGACCGCTATCAAGGGCCATGGTCGACCCCGGGCTGGACGCGGACGAGGAGGACGCCGAGCCGCTCGTCGTCGAGCTGGGCGCGGACGTGGCGGGCGTGCGCCTGGACAAGGCGCTGGCCGAGGCCTGTCCCGATCTGTCCCGAGCCCGGCTGCAGGCCCTGATGGCCGAGGGACGCGTCAGCCGGGACGGGACGGTGGTCTCCGACGGTTCCTCCAAGGCGCAGCCCGGCCTCTATGAGATCGACATCCCGCCGCCGCTTCCCGCCGATCCGCAGCCCGAGGCCATTCCGCTGACGGTCCTGTTCGAGGACGCCCACCTGATCGTCGTCGACAAGCCGGCCGGCATGACGGTGCATCCGGCCCCGGGCAACGAGACCGGCACCTTGGTCAACGCCCTGCTGCACCACTGCGCCGGCTCCCTCTCGGGCGTCGGGGGGGTGGCGCGGCCGGGCATCGTCCACCGACTCGACAAGGACACCTCCGGCGTGATGGTCGCCGCCAAGTCGGACGCGGCCCACGCCGGCCTGTCGGCCCTGTTCGCCGCCCATGACCTCGAGCGCATGTATGTGGCGCTCACCCGCGGAGCGCCGCGCCCGGCGTCGGGCCGGATCGAGACGCGCATCGGCCGCTCCTCGTCCGACCGCAAGAAGATGGCGGTGCTGAGAACCGGCGGTCGGCTCGCCGTCACCGACTATCGCACCACGGCGGCCTTCGGCCCGCTCGACAGGCCGCTGGCCGCCCGGGTCGAGTGCCGCCTGCATACGGGCCGCACCCACCAGATCCGCGTCCACCTGGCCTCGCTCGGCGCGCCCCTGCTCGGGGACCCGATCTACGGCTCCGGCTCTCCCTCAGCGCCGGTCCGGGCCGCCATGACCGAGGCGGGCCTGACCCGCCAGGCGCTCCACGCGGCGGTGCTCGGCTTCGTCCATCCCGTGACGGGCCAGCGGATGGACTTCCGCACCGAACCGCCAGCGGACATGCAGCGCCTCGAGCGGCTGCTGTCCGAACTCTGACAGTCCGGCGGTCATCAGGCCGTTGAAGCGTGGCCATATTTGCGGGGAATCGGCGAACGCGGTTATGGTGAACCGCCCTTGGGAGGGGGCGTCCATGAAAAACGTGCTTCTTATCCTCGCGCTCGTGCTGGTGGCCTTCGGCCTCTACGTCCAGTTCGGCGCGCCTGACTTCGCCTCGGCCTGGCCGGCCTGGTACGCCTGGGTCGCCATCGCCGTCGGGGCGGTCATCGGGCTCTACGCCTTCATGAACAAGAAGGCCTGACGCGCCTCACCTGAACGCGGAAAGGCCCCGGACCGAGCGGTCCGGGGCCGCTTCATTTCGGGCGCAGCAGCGCCTGCGCCCGCCTGTCTTGCGGAAACTTAATCCACCTTTCCTGGAGTTAAGTTGAAGCGTCGCCTTGGGGGCGCTTGGGTCGGGTCGCCTTCCTCCCCGGAGCCCGAGATGACCCTATACCCCTCGCGCCGCGGCCTGCTGGCCGGCGGCGCAGCCCTGGCCGCCTGCGGGGCCCACCTTCCGGCCTGGGCCCAGGATCGCTCCGCCCAGGACCTGGCGGCCGAGATCGCCGCCCTGTTCGATCCTTCCGCAAGCCGTGAGGCCCGAGCCGTCTTCTGGCGGGACCGGCTCTCGGACGCGGGCCGCCGACGGTGGCCGCAGGACGATTTCCAGAGCTTCGCCGAAGCGGTCGCCGCGACCAGCGGCGGCGTCGATGTCGCCGAGGTCCGACCTCTGGCCGAGCCTGCCCCCGGCCAGCTTCGGATCGGCCTGCAGGCGCGCGGCGGCGAGGCGAGCATTCGCTGGGTCCGCGCCCGCTACGACCGCGACGATGCGAGCCGGCTGTTCGACCTCAGCAGCTTCCCGATCGCCGGCCCGTATGATCGCACGGGTCCGACCGGGCCGGTGTCCCGAGAAACGCTCGCCCTGGAGATCGAACGACGCGTGCGCTGGGCGGCCGAGCGGGATGAGTTCTCCGGCGCGGTTCTTATCGGGGACCCGTCCGGCGGAACGCTGTGGAGCGGCGCCTTCGGCCAGGCTGACCGCGAGGCGGGACGGCCCAACCGGCTGGACACGCCCTTCCACCTGGGATCGGCGGACAAGAGCTTCACCGCCATCATGATCGCGAGCCTGATCCGGGAGGGACGTCTCGGCCTGAATACGCCCCTGATCGAGGTTCTGCCGGACTACCCCAACCCGAGCTTTGCTCGCGCCTGCACGATCCATCACCTGCTCGCGCACGGCTCGGGCCTGGGCGGCCTGTTCGACCGGCCGACCTGGGACCGCCGTGCGCCTTATCAGCGGATGTCGGACCTGTTCGTCCATTTCGCCGCCGAGCCGCCCCTGTTCGAGCCCGGCGCGGGCTCCGGTTACAGCAACGAGGGCTATGTCGTCCTCGGGGCCGTGCTCGAAGCCGTGACGGGGCGGAGCTGGTACGGCCTGCTGGCCCAACGGATCTATGCGCCGGCCGGCATGACCGGCAGCGCGCACCTGCGGTTCGACGAGGGGGTGGGCGTCAAGGCGGTCGGCTACGCCTTCCCCGAGGCCGACATCCTGGGCTTCGGACCGCGCGCGCGGACCGACGCCGTGTCCGGCTATCGCGGCAACAGCTGCGGCGGCGGCTATTCTACGGTCGAGGACATGACCCGATATCTCCGGGCCCTGCGTGCGGGACGGCTGATGCCGGCGGACCAGCTGGCCGACTTCACGGACCCGGCGCAGGGCGCCATTCCGAACTACGGCCGTGGCTTCGTCGTGCGGCGGATCAGCGAGCGGACGCTGGTCGGCCATGGAGGCGGGGGGCCGCGCTCCGGCATCGACGGCGACCACGCCATCGTCATGGAGACCGGCTGGAGCCTGTCGATCATCGGCAACTATGACGCCCCCTTCGCCGGCGACGTGGCGCGCGACGTCGGGCGCTGGCTGGCGCTCCAGGACGCCTGACGCCGGGGCATGGAAAAAGGCCCCCGGAGCGATCCGGGGGCCCTTGTCGTTCCTCGCCTATTCCGCCGTCCAGCGGTCGAGCCAGTCCTCGACCGTCCGATGCCACTGCAGCGAGTTGTGCGGCCGCAGCACCCAGTGGTTCTCCTCGGGGAAGTAGAGCAGGCGGCTGGGGACGCCCCGGCGCTGCAGCGCGTTGAAGGTCATCAGCGACTGGGTCTCGGGCACGCGGTAGTCGCGGCCGCCCTGGACCACCAGCATCGGCGTGCGCCAGTTCTCGACGAAGCGCATCGGGTTGAAGCGCTCATAGGCCTCGGGGTTGTCATAGACCGTGCCGCCGTTCTCCCACTCGGTGAACCACAGCTCCTCGGTCGCGTAGCCCATGGCCCGGGTGTCGAAGATGCCGTCGTGGTTGACCAGGCACTTCCACGGCTCGGCCCAGTTGCCGGCGATCCAGTTGATCATGTAGCCGCCGTAGGAGGCGCCGAGCGCGCAGGCGCGGTCCTCGTCCAGGAAACCGTAGTTGGCCACGACGTAGTCCCAGCCCCGCTGGAGGTCCTCAAGCGGTCGGTCGCCCCAGTGCTGGGTGATGGAGTCGGTGAAGGCCTGGCCGTAGCCGGTCGAGCCGTGGAAATCGATCATCACCACCGCATAGCCGGCGCCCGCATAGGTCTGCGGGTTCCAGCGGTAGGACCAGGCGTCGCCGAAGGAGCCCTGCGGCCCGCCATGGATCAGGAAGGCGACCGGATACTCCTCACCGGGCGTGAAGCCGTGCGGCCGCACGATATAGCCGTGCACGGTCTCGCCGTTCCAGCCAGGGAAGGAGAACTGCTCGTAGTCGCCCAGGTCCACCTGGGCGAGCAGGTCGCCGTTGTGGTTGGTGAGCTGGCGGGTCGCCTGCCGGGTGCGCGCAGGCGTGAAATAGAGCTGCGCCGGGCCGTCCATGCCGTCGCGGGCGTAGACGAAACCGCCGTCGGCCAGCTGGGCGCCCGCCACATGGCCGCCCGTGGTGACCGGCGTGACCGATCCGCGCCGGAGATCGATGGCGAACAGGCGCGTCGTCCCCGTGTCGCCGGCCGTGGCGTAGAGCGTCCGGCCATCCGCCGACCAGAACAGGCTGTCCGCCGAACGGTCCCAGTCGGCGGCGATCTCGCGCGTTTCGCCCGAGGCCACGTCCATCAGCATGATGCGCCAGCGGTCGGCCTCGAAGCCCGGGCGGCTCATGGCGCGATAGGCCATGGTGCGGCCATCCGGTGAGAAGACCGGGCCGGTGTCCCAGGCCTCGTTGGCGTCGGTCAGGTTCTCGACGGCCGAGCCGCCCGTCAGCGGCGCGCGGAAGAGGTCGAAGTTGGTCGACCAGGGCTCGGTCTGGCCCGCCTCACGCGCCGCGAAGACCACCGCCTCGCCGTCCGGGGTGAAGGTGAACTCGCTTTCGTCGCCGAACGGGACGCTGGGGGTGTCGCCGTCGAAGCCGTGCATCAGGCCGCGCGCCGGACCCGTCGCCACGCCCTGGTCGTTCAGATCGAGCGCATAGAGGTGATTGCGGCGGCCGTCCTCCCAGGTGTCCCAGTGGCGCACGAAGACGCGGTCGTAGATCTGGCCGGTCTCGGGGCTCTCCTCGCGCTGGGCGACCTCGCCGGCGGTGCACTGCAGGTCGTCCTCACAGGCGGGGAAGACCTCGAGGGCCACGATCAGGGCGTCGCCGTCGGGCGAGACCGAGAAGGCGCCGACGTCGAGCGGCAAGCTGGTCGCCTGGACCGCCGTCTGGCCGCCGTCCGAGCTGACCCAGACCTGGCCGCCGCGCATGAAATAGAGCTTGCCGTCCGGGCCCCAGCGGCCGGTCGATGCGCCGTCGTCGGAGATCGGCAGCCGGGTCGGCTCGCCGCCCGCCACCGGCACGGACCACAGGCTGGTCACGCCGCGGTTGTTCTCCAGGTCGGTCTGGCGCAGGCCGTAGACCACCGTGCGGCCGTCCGGCGACACGCGCGGATCCGACACTCGCTCCATCGAGACCAGGTCCTGCGGGGTGAAGGCGCGGCCGTCCTGGGCCAGGGTCGGCAGGGCGACAAGCGTGGAGCAGAGGGCCGTCATGGCCAGAAGCGGCCGGGCGATACGAAGCATGCGATGGGCTCCCATAGATGTCGGCGCGATTGCTAGCATCGCCGCAGGGGCGGCGCACCCCTTGTCGCGCTTGCTCCCGGGCCGTGGCCGGTCAATCATCCGCGCCGAATGAGCGCCCGGCCGGATTCCTCCCACATCATCGACGTGCTGATCGCCGAGCGGGCGCCCAAGCTGACGAGTTCGCTCGCCTGGCCGGTGGTGAAGCCGGTGCTCTACGGCGCGCTCGACTACGCCAAGGCGCGCCGGATGGCCGATGCGGTCCGTCCCCTGTCGGGGCAGGAGGCGCTCGACTACGTCTCGGCCCTGCTCGACCTGCAGACCTCGGCCCTGTTCCTGGATCGCGTGCCGAAGGAAGGCCGCTGCGTCGTGGTCTGCAACCATCCGACGGGCATCGCCGACGGCCTGGCGGTCCACGACGCGCTGAAGCGGGTGCGGTCGGACGCCATCTTCTTCGCCAACGCCGACGCGCTCAGGGTGGCGCCGCGCCTGGCCGAGACGGTGATCCCGGTCGAATGGGTGGAGTCCAAGCGCACGCGCGAAAAGACCCGCGCCACCCTTCAGGCGGCCAAGGAGGCCTTCGAGGCCGAGCGCTGCGTGGTCATGTTCCCGGCCGGACGGCTCGCCCGGCGGGCCGACGATGGCCAGCTGACGGATCCGCCGTGGCAGATCACCGCCGTGTCCCTGGCCCGCAAGTACGCCGCCCCGGTCAGCCCGGTCCACGTCTCGGGGCCTGAATCACGGCTGTTCCACACCTTCGACCGTGTGTCCGAGGAGCTGCGCGACATCACCCTCTTTCACGAGTTGCTGAACAAGCGAGGCCGCCGGTTCCAGCTGACGGTCGGGCCGCTGATCCCGCCCCACCGGCTGGACGTCGATGCGGCCAAGGCGACCTATTCGCTGAAGGCCTATGTCGAGCGCGTGCTGGCCAACCAGCCGGACGCGGAGTTCGCGTGATTCTGTCGGACGCCCTGGAGATCGACCTGCCGGATCCGGCAGCGACCGCGCGGCTCGGCGCGGCGCTGGCGGCGGTCGCCCGCGCGGGCGAGGCCCTACTGCTGTCGGGCGAGCTCGGCGCCGGGAAGTCCGTGTTGGCCCGCGGCTTCGTGCAGGCCTTGGCCGGCGAGGACGAGGAGGTCCCGTCGCCGACCTTCACCCTGGTGCAGTTCTACGAGGCCGAGCCGGCTGTGGCGCATTTCGACCTCTATCGCCTGACCCACGAGGGCGAGGCTCTGGAGATCGGGCTGGAAGAGGCGCTGGACCAAGGCGTGGCCGTGATCGAATGGCCCGAACGGGTCAGCGCCCAGGGATGGGCTCGCCTCGCGCCGGACCGGCTGGCTATAGAGCTGACGCACCAGGGCGCGGCGCGCCGCGCCCGGCTGGTTCCGCACGGGGCATGGAAGGGCCGTTCGCTTGAGTACTGACCGCGAAGCCGAGCGAATCGCCTTTCTGCAGTCGGCCGGCCTGGGCCACGCGGTGCGCACGCCGCTGGCGGGCGACGCCTCGACGCGCCGCTATGAGCGGCTCACGCGCCCTGACGGCTCGACCCTGATCTTCATGGACCAGCCCCCCGCCGAGGAGAGCGCGGTCGCGCCGCCGGATGCGTCGGAAGAAGAGCGCCGGGCCCTGGGATACAACGCCGAGGCGCGGCTGGCGGGCGGCTCGGTCGCGGCCTTTGTGGCCCTGGCCGGGTGGCTGCGGGCGCAGGGACTGTCGGCGCCGCGCGTGGAGGCCCACGACGCGGAACGAGGCTTCGCTGTGCTGGAGGACCTGGGCGGGGCGCTGTTCGCGACGCAAGAGCGGGGACTGGAGGACCTCTATGGCGCGGCGGTCGACGCGCTTGTGGGCCTTCATGCCGCAGAGCCGCCCGCCGTGGTCGAGGCCGACGGGGCGCGCTGGGCGCTCAATCGCTACGACGCCCTGGCCTATCACGCCGGGCTGGACCCCTTCCTGGACTGGTGGCCGAAGTTCGCGGGCCTGCCGGCGCCGTCCGCCGAGGCGCAGGCCGAATGGACCGAACTGTGGGCGCCGGTCATCGCGCTCGGCGAGCCCGACCGGCCGGTGTTCACCCACCGCGACTACCACGCCGAGAACCTGCTGTGGCTGCCCGAGCGCGAGGGGCTGGCGCGGGTCGGCATGCTCGACTTCCAGGACGCGGTGGCGGGCCATCCGGCGTGGGATCTGCTGCACCTGCTGCAGGACGCCCGGCGCGACGTGCCTCCGGAGCTGGAGGCGGCGATGCTCGACCGCTATCTGGCGGCTCGGCCCGAGACGGATCGCGAGGAGTTCCTGCACGATTACCGGGCGCTGGCGGCGCTGAACGCTGCGCGCATCCTCGGCCGCGTCTTCGCCCGGCAGGAGGTGCTGTTCCGGCGCGACCGCTACACCGCCTTCATGCCGCGCACCTGGCGGCATCTGGAGCGCAACCTCGGTCGCGGCGACATGGAAGGGCTGCGCGCCTGGTTTGACCAGCATATCCCGCCCGAGGCGCGGGCGGCGGAGAACCGCTCGTGACCGTGCCGACCACCGCCATGGTGCTGGCGGCCGGCCTGGGCACGCGCATGCGGCCGCTCACGGACGACCGGCCCAAGGCCCTGGTCGAGGTCGGCTGCCGCGCCCTGATCGATCACATGTTGGACCGGCTGGCCGAGGCGGGCGTCAGTCGCTTCGTCGTCAACGCCCATGCGCACGCCGACCGGCTGATCGCGCATCTGGAGGGGCGGCCCGGCGTGGTCATCTCCGACGAGCGCAGCCACGATCTGCCGCTCGAGACCGGCGGCGGCATCAAGTTCGCGCAAGGCCTGCTCGGCGAGGCGCCGATCCTGGTGGCCAATATCGACAGCGTCTGGATCGAGGACGCCGAGCCGCCGGCCAGGGCCGTCCGGGACCTGTGCGCGGGCTTTGATCCCGCCCGGATGTCGGCGCGGCTCCTGCTGGCGCGTATGGAGCGCACGTCCGGATTTGACGGACCCGGAGACTTCTATCTCGAAAGCGACGGCCGGCTCATAGGCCGGCGCGCGGCGGGAGCGGCCACGGCGCCGCTGAACTACATGGGGGTCCACATCGTCGATCCGCGTCCGATCTACGCGCATCCGGAGACGGCCTTCGGCCTGTTCCCCGGCGGCGGCGGCCTGTGGGGCGGATGGGCGGCGGAGGGTCGGCTGCACGGCGCGCTGATGGAGGGCGACTGGATGCACGTCGGGGACCCCGCCGCGCGCGACGAGGCCGAGGCCCGGCTGGCGGCTCGGTGAGCCGCCGGTTCGATCCCTTCGCCGGCCCCGCGCCGCGCTGGCGCACCATCGCCGCGCACCGGCCCTTCCTGGAGGACCTCGCCGCAGGCGTGCTCGACTGGCTCGGCGACGCCCCGCCCGAGACCCTGTCGGACGCGGTGATCCTGGTGCCCAACCGCCGCGCCGCGCGCGACTTCGCCCAGGCGCTGGGTCGCATCAGCGGCGACCGGCCGGTGCTCCTGCCCCAGGTCCGGCCGCTCGGGGACCTGGAGGAGGACGAGCCGCCGTTCGCGCCGGGCGAACTCGGCCTCGATTTGCCGCCGGCCATCCCGCCGCTGCGCCGCCGCTTCGAGATGGCGCGCATGATCGTCGAGGACTTCGATCCCGGCTTCTCGCCGCTGCGCGCGCTCGAGATGGCGGACGCGCTCGGGGGGTTCCTGGACTCCTGTCAGCTGGAGGAGGTCGAGGACCCGGCTCGCGTGGCGACCCTGGTCGACGGCGACCTCGCCGAGCACTGGCAGGACGCCGCCAGGTTCCTCGGTTTGGCGGTGCAGGCCTGGCCCGAGCGGTTGAGCCGCCTGGGCTACATGGACGGCGCGGAGCGCCGCGTGCGCCTGCTGCGCCTGCTGGCCGAGCGCTGGGCGGCGGCCCCGCCGACCGGCCCCGTGCTGGCTGCCGGATCGACCGGCACCGCGCCCGCCGCCGCCGCCGTGCTGAAAGCCATCGCCGAGGCGCCGCAGGGCTGCGTCGTCGTGCCCGGCCTCGATCTGGAGCTGAAGGACGACGTCTGGGCCCAGGTCGACTGGCAACATCCGCAGCATGCGTTGAAGCGCCTACTGGAGGCCGTCGAGGTCGATCGCCGCCAGGTCGACGGCTGGTTCGAGTCCGCAATCGAACCGCGCGCCGCCGCACGCGGCCGGGCCCGCCAGAGGCTGCTGAACGAGGCGCTCCGGCCCGCCGAGGCCACCGACGACTGGCGCGCCGAAATCCAGCGCTTCCGCATCGAGGCGGCCGGCACCGGCGATGTCGCCGACCCCATCGCCGAGGGACTTCAGGGCCTGTCGCTGGTCGGCCTGCGCAACGAGGAGGAGGCCGCCTCGGCCATCGCCCTGATGATGCGCGAGACGCTGGAGACGCCGGGCCGCACCTGCGCCCTGGTCACGCCCGATCTCGACCTCGGCCGCCGCGTCTCGGCGCGGCTGGAGCGCTGGGGCGTGGTCCCGGACGTGTCTTCCGGCGCGCCGCTGAGCCGCTCGCCGGCCGGGCGGCTGATCGACTTGGCCGCGCGCTTCATGGCCGACGGACGCAGCCCGCAGGCGATGCTCGGTCTACTGAAGCATCCGCTGGTCCGCCTCGACCTGGACGGCGCGCGCCTGCGTGACGCGCGCGAGGCTCTGGAGGAGCACGCCCTGCGCGGCCCCCGCCCGCGCGACTGGGACGCCATCCGCCACAGGCTGATCAAGGCCGCGGAGCCGACCGAACGAGGCGGGCCCAGGCCGGGATGGAAGCTGGAGCGCCTCGCGTCGGCGCAAGGGTTGGCCGACCGGCTGGAGGCCCTTCACGGCGCGGCCACGACGGGCTTCGCGCCCAAGGCCCCGCTGGACGCCGCCGCCCGCGCCTTGGTCGAACTGGTCGAAGCCGTCGCCGGGCAGGCCGTCTGGGCGGGCCGCGACGGCGAGGCCGCCGCCGGCCTCATGGCCGAGTTGATCGACGGCGGTGCGGCGCTGGGGGAAGTCGACTGTTCGACTTTCCAGGCCCTGATCGCGACCCTGCTGGCCGAGCAGACCGTCCGCTCAGGCGGGGCGACGCATCCCCGGCTGCGCATCCTCGGCGCCATCGAGGCGCGGCTGGTGCGGGCCGACCGGATGATCCTGGCTGGGCTGGAGGAGGGCGTCTGGCCCGCCGGCGCGCCGCTTGATCCCTTCCTGTCGCGGCCGATGCGCAGGGAGCTGGGCCTGCCACCGCCGGAGCGCCGCCAGGGCCAGACCGCCCAGGACTTCGTCCAGGCCGCCTGCGCCGACGAGGCCATCCTGGTCCATACCGAACGGCGCGGCGGCCAGCCGGCCGTACGTTCGCGCTGGCTGTGGCGGCTGCAGATGCTGCTGGCTGGCGCCTCCGTCGATCTGCCGGGCGCGCTTCATTTCGCGGACTGGACCCGCGCGCTCGACGCGCCGCCTTCCGGACGCCCCGATTTCGCGAAGCGCCCCGAGCCGCGCCCGCCCGTCGAGCGCCGCCCGCGCGCGCTGTATGTCACCCGGGTCGAGCGCTGGGTGCGTGATCCCTACGCCATCTACGCCCGCCTCATCCTGGGCCTCGAGGAGATGGAGCGGCCCGGCGCCTCGGCCGAAGCGCTCGCGCGCGGCAATGCGGTGCACAAGGCCATCGAGCGGATGACCGTCGCCTGGCCCGACGTCCTGCCCGACGACTGCGCCGACCAGCTGGAAGCGATGCTGCTCGAGGAGCTCGGCGCGCACGGCTTCGAGGAGCCGGCCATGGCCCGTGAGGCGCCGCTTGCCCGCAACTGCGCCCGCTGGCTCGCCGAGTTCGAGACGCGCCGCCGCGCGCGCGGCGTCGAGCTGCTGGTCGAGCAGAAGGGCGAGATGACCATCCCGACACTGGGCGGCGACTTCACCCTGAAGGCCTATGCCGACCGAATCGAACTGTCGGCCACAGGCGGCTCGGTGATCGATTTCAAGACAGGCCGCGCGCCCTCGATCAAGGAGGTGAAGACCGGCTTCGCGCCGCAGCTGACCCTGACCGGCGCCATCCTGGCGGCGGGCGGCTTTCCGGTGGCGGGCCCCGTCGAGCCGGAGGAGCTGGCCTACATCCGCGTCGTCGGCCGCAAGTCGCCGGGCGAGGTCTGCGTGCGCGGGTCGGGCCCCGAGGCCGCCGCCCTGTCGGAACAGGCGCTCGACGGCCTGCGGCGGATGATCGAACGCTTCGACAATCCCGAAACGCCCTACGTTTCCTGGGCCGCACCGCAGTTCATGGGTGCCTTCGGCGGCAGCTACGACCACCTGGCCCGGGTCTGGGAATGGCACGTCGTCGGCGCCGACGGCGAGGAGGCGTCGGAATGAGCGCCTCGAACCAGCTGGTCGCCGCCAATCCCGAACTGTCGGTCTTCGTCACCGCCAACGCCGGCTCGGGCAAGACCACCACCCTGGTCAACCGCGTGGCGCGCCTGCTGCTCAAGGGCGCGCGGCCCGAAGCCATCCTATGCGTCACCTACACCAAGGCCGCGGCCGCCGAGATGCAGACGCGGCTGTTCAGACAGCTCGGCGAATGGGCCGTGCTGGACGACGCAAAGCTCATCGAAAAGCTGATCGAGCTTGAAGCCAGGTCGGACCAGCCGTCGCGCGAGGAGCTGTCGCGGGCGCGCCGCCTGTTCGCGCGCGCCCTGGAGACGCCCGGCGGGCTGAAGATCCAGACGATCCACGCCTTCTGCGAAAAGCTGCTGCGCCGCTTCCCGATCGAGGCCGGCGTCTCGCCGCGCTTCAAGGTGCTGGAGGACCAGGCGGCGATCGCCCTGTCCCACGCGGCGCGCGAGGAGCTGGCGACCCGGGCCTTCCGCGATCCCGACGGCCCGCTCGGCCGCGCCTACAGCCATTTCGCCGTCGAGCTCGACTGGGGCCGCTTCCAGGAGCTGCTGGCCCTGATCGAGGCCAAGCGCGACGACCTTTCCGACTACGTCGCCCGCGTCGAGGCGGGGGAGGCGCCCGGCCCGCACGCTCTGACCGGCGCCGATCCCGCCGGCTCGCCCGAGCAGGTCGAGGCCGACTTCATGCGCGCGCTCGACCCCGCTCACTGGCGCGACATGGCCGAGGCCATGGCGACCGGCTCCGCCAACGACCAGAAGTGCGCCGATCGCATGCGGCTGGCCGCCGACGCCTGGACCTTCTCAAGCCTGCGCGACGTCTTCCTGACCACGAGTGGTCCGCGCGCCAGCATGGGGACGAAGTCCGCGCCGGCCTACGCCGTCGCCTGGCTGACCGACCTTCAGCTCAGCTACCTCGCCGCGCTGGACCGGTGGCGCGCGGCCAAGGCGGCGGACGACACGGTCAAGGTGATGACGCTGGCCCGGGCGCACGCCGCCCTCTACGAGGCCGCCAAGGCCGCGACCGGCGCGCTGGACTTCGGCGATCTGGTCAGTCGCTCGGCGGCCCTGCTCAACAAGCCCGGCCTGTCGGCCTGGGTGCTCTACAAGCTCGACGGCGGCATCGACCACGTCCTGGTCGACGAGGCCCAGGACACGGCGCCCGAGCAGTGGGCCATCCTCCAGGCCCTGACTTCGGACTTCTTCTCCAGCGCGACGGGCCGCAGCATCTTCGCCGTCGGTGACGAGAAGCAGTCGATCTACTCCTTCCAGGGCGCCCGGCCCGAGCAGCTGCGCCGGCAAGGCCGCGCCTATGAGGCGCTGGTCGGGCCCGAGCGGTTCCGCCACGTGCCGCTGGAGACCTCCTACCGCTCGACGCCCGAGGTGCTGCGCTTCGTCGACACGGCCTTCGACGACCCGAAGCGGCGCATCGCCATCGCCGGGGTCGAGGGCGACATCCACCCCCACCATCCGGCCCGCGAGGGGCAGCCCGGTTCGGTCGAACTGGTCCCGCTGTTCATCGACGAGCCGCAGCCGGACCGCGACGCCTGGACCGCGCCGGTCGATCAGGAGACCCGCCAGAGCGCCCGCAAACGGCTGGCCAAACACCTCGCCGAGGACATCCGCCGTCAGGTCGAGACGGGCGCCGCCGTCTACGAGAAGGGTCAGCTGCGCCCCTGCGGCTACGGCGACTTCCTGGTGCTGGTCCGCCGCCGCGACGCCCTGTTCGAGGAGGTCATCCGCGCGCTGAAGCTGACGGGCGTGCCGGTAGCCGGCGCCGACCGGCTGAAGCTGAAGGCGCACATCGCGTTTGACGACCTGCTGTCGCTGGCGCGCTTCGCCCTGTTCCCGGACGACGAGTTGAGTTTGGCCGAGGTGCTGCGCAGCCCGCTGTGCGACGTGGACGAGGACAGCCTGTTCGACCTCGCGGGCGCAGAGAAGCGTCCGCCGCTGTGGAAGATCCTGCGCGACCGCTCAACCGAGCGCCCCGAATGGGCCCGCGCCCACGCCCTGCTGGAGGCCGCCATCGCCGCGCGCGGGCGCGATCCCTTCGCCTTCTTCTCGGAGATGCTGAACCGCGTCGACGACACCGGCCAGTCGGGCCGCGCCCGTTTCCTGCGCCGGCTGGGCCGCGAGGCGATGGAGGCCATCGACGAGACGCTGAACCAGGTGCTCGCCGCCGAAGGCCGGGGCGGGACCGACCTGGAGACCTGCCTGGCTCTGCTCGAAGCCGCCGACGTCGAGGTGAAGCGCGAGCTGGAGGGCCCGCGCGGCGAGGTCCGCGTCATGACCGTCCACGGCGCCAAGGGGCTGGAGGCGCCGATCGTCATCCTCCCGGACACCACCATGAAGGCCAAAGGTCAGGGCCCGACCCTGCTGCCGGTCGAGCACGAAGACTGGACGGGTCCAGCCTGGCTGATGTGTCCCGGCTCTGGCAAGGAGGACTGCCCCGCCACCGCCGACGCCCGCCAGGCGCGCGAGGATCGCACCGGCGACGAGTCCCTGCGCCTGCTCTACGTCGCCCTGACCCGCGCCCGGGACCGGCTGATCGTCATGGGCCGCGCCAGCGCCTCGCGCGGGCCGGAAGACGGGAGCTGGTGGTCGGTGATCGAGGAGACCTTCGGCCGCCTCG
The DNA here is from genome assembly GCA_966210875.1 of uncultured Brevundimonas sp. Lineage (GTDB taxonomy): Bacteria > Pseudomonadota > Alphaproteobacteria > Caulobacterales > Caulobacteraceae > Brevundimonas. The sequence goes on from CBIHLR010000005.1 coordinate 23,472, forward strand.
ACGGTGTCGCCGAACTCGAAGGCGGCGGTCGCCGCTATGGCCCGGCGCCGGTCACGGTCCTGCGGCCGGTGGCGGCCGCTTCTGAAACGCCTGATGAGGTCCCTGCCTGGGCGCGCCAGGCCGCCCCGGCGGACGCCGGGGCCCGCTTCGCTTCGCCGTCGCGGATGGACGAGACTCTGCGCATCCCGGCGCCCTCGCCGCTGGCGCGCGCCGGATCGCTGGGCCGGTTCCGGCGCGGCGACCTGATCCACCGGCTGCTGGAGCGGCTTCCGGACGTGGCCCAGGAGGACCGGGCGCGGGCCGCCGAGCGGCTCTTGGCGCGCGAACGCGACCTCACCGACGAGCAACGCGCCGAGATGATCGCCGCGGCCTTCGGCGTCCTGGACGACGCGCGCTTCGCCCCGGTGTTCGGCCTCGGCTCGCGCGCCGAGGTGGCCCTGACCGGCGGCGCGCCTGACCTGCCGCGCGGCGTCTCGGTCTCGGGCCGCATCGACCGGCTGGTGGTCACGCCCGAGCGGGTGCTGATCGTGGACTACAAGACGAACCGGCCCGCCCCGGCTTCCGTCGAGGCCGTCGACCCGGCCTATGTGCTGCAGCTGGCGGTCTATGCGGCGGTGCTGCGTCGGCTCTATCCTGACCGGCCGGTCGAGGCGGCGCTGGTCTGGACCGACGGGCCGGTGCTCATGCCGGTCCCCGAGGCGATGCTCGTCCAGGCGCTCGCGTCCGGGCGTTGAACACGAGCCTTCGCCGCCCCACATTGCCGCGACAAGCAGGAATCACCTGGAGAGCCTCCCCATGCCGACCCTCAAGGTCACCGACGACAGCTTCGAAGCCGAAGTTCTCAAGGCCGACGGTCCCGTCCTCGTCGACTTCTGGGCGGAATGGTGCGGGCCCTGCAAGCAGATCGGCCCGGCGCTGGAACAGATCTCCGACGAACTGGCCGGCACGGTGAAGATCGCCAAGGTCGACATCGACGACAGCCCCATGACCCCGTCGCGCATGGGCGTCCGCGGCGTGCCGACCCTGATGCTGTTCAAGGGCGGCGAGCTGATCTCCATGAAGGCCGGCGCCATGCCCAAGGGCAAGATTCTGGAATGGCTCGCCGAGGCCGGCGTCACCCCGGCGGCCTGATCAGCCGCAGACCGCGAAGAAGCGTTCGATGTTGGCCGCCGAGCCCGGATGGGGGGCCAGCGGCTCGCGGCGGCCGTCCTGCCAGACGGCCAGCCAGCCAAGGCGGCGGAAGCGCTGGAAGACAGGAAGGCCCGTTGGGCTCTCGGCCGTGACGATCTGACCGTCTGACAGCAGCGACGGCTCGGACCGACCCGGGAAGCGTTCTGTCTCGCCGCCGGATTCCAGAACGATCTCCGGCGCCGCCTCGGCCGCGATATCGCGCATCAGGCTGAGGCGGCCGGACCCTGTCTCGCACGACAGGGCGATACGCACGTCGTCGCTCTCGGCCAGGCCGAAGGCCAGAGACGCGCTGCCGTCCGTGGCGTTGAAGAACCAGTCGTAGCCCGCCACAGGCTGGGGGGCGCTGAAGTCGGGCGGGATCGGCGTCGGGGCGACGTCCGCGCCCGTGGCGCAGCCGCTGACGAACAGTCCAGCCGCGATCAGGAGGCCGCGCATGCCGAGCGGAAGCTCTCGAGCGGCGCGCCGCTGGGCGCCGCGACGGTCGCGGCCTCGCCGTCGGCGTGCAGCGACAGGGCCTCGCCGGAAGCGAAAGCGCGGAACACCGGATGATCCAGGCGCAGGCGCACGGCCAGCCCGTCGGCCTCGACCCGTTCGGCGTCCGCGGAGGCCGGGCCGGCGGACACGTTCACAAAGGCGGGACGGGCCTCCGGGCCATAGACGGTGATCCGGGCGACGCCCGAGCCGGGCTCGCACTCGAGCACCGCGGACAGCCGTTCGGTGTCGGGGACTTCGCGGGCCAGCACCGCCATGCCGCTACTGTCATAGTAGGACCAGACCCAGCCGTCCGACGGCTGGCCCGAGACGATGGTCAGGGCGGCGGCGATCAGCAGCATGGAAGGACCCCCTGGGCCCGGTTCGTCAGGCGCGCGATCCCGCGCAATGGGCGAAGAAGGCCTCAATCCCGGGCTGTTCGTCAACGTTGGCGTTCAGCGCCATCGGACGGCCCGAGGCGCCGGCCAGGGTCAGGGCGCCGGTTTCGCGGAAGCCCTCCAGCGCCGGGGCGTTCAGCCGCATCTGGGTCTCGACCATCATGGAGCCGGTCATGGGATCGACCTGCGGCCGGGCGTCGAGGGCGGACTGACCGTTCGTCGAGGCCAGAGTTAGGCCGTCGGCTTCCGGTGCGGCCATGCCGAAGACGTCAACGACGCCTTCGCCGGGCGCGCACGAGAGCATGAACAGGATGTGGTCGGAGTTCTCGGCCCCATAGGCCAGCTTGGCGCGCGGACCTTCGTGCACCAGATGCCAGCCCATGGGGGCGGTTGCCTGCGCCGGCTCGACCGTCTGCGGGGCCGCGGACGCACCGTCCGGTCCCAGCAGGAGAAAAGCTCCGCTCATCGCCATGCCGGCGATAGAGGTGGCGAACAAGGCGGCTCGGTTGAACATCTGACGCGCTCCCTTCGAGAGGGGAAACGCGGTCCGGCGCCCTGGGTTCACGAACGCCGTGCGGCGGCCCGCGCGCTGAGGCGCGGGCGCCACAGGTTAACCTCGGTTAACGGGGTCTCAGAAGGGGCTGAAGCGCTCGACGATCGACTGGCCGGCCGGCGGGCCCTGGATGCGGCTGACGTCGCCGCGCCCGCCATAGGAAATCCGGGCCTCCGCGATCTGGGTGTGATTGATCGTGTTGGCCGACGAGATGTCCTCGGGGCGCACGATGCCGGAGACGAGCAGCTCGCGGATCTCGCGGTTGGTGCGGACTTCCTGGCGGCCTTGGATGACCAGATTGCCGTTCGGCAGGACGGCGGTGACGACGGCGGCCACCGTCAGTTCGACCCGCTCCGAGCGCTGGATCACGCCCGAGCCCGACGACGAGGACCCGCCCTCCAGCTCGACCAGGTTGGACGGGTCGAAGCCGGCCGGGAAGGCCTGGCCCAGGGCGTTCTCCAGGCCGAAGAAGGCTCCGATGCCCGACTGGGTCTCGTTGGACCTGTCGCGGGTGGTCGAGTTCTGCACATTGGCCCGGTCGTCGATCTGGATCTCGACGGTCAGGATGTCGCCCACGTCGCGTGCGCGCTGGTCACGGAAGAAGGTGCGCGAGCCCGCCCGCCACAGGGACCCGGCCGAGGCGGCCTCGGACTGTCGGCCGATGGGCTGCTCCAGCGGCACCAGCGCGGCCGGATAGCCCATGTCGGACAGCTGCGGCCCCATGACCGCCTCTTCGACCGTGGAGCAGGCGCCCAGCATCAGCAGCGGCAGGAGGAGAACGGACTTACGCATGGACTGGTCCTCTAGCGACGGGCGCCCGGGCCGGCGAAGGCGCGGCCGGGTTCGGCGGCCACCACCTCGATGGTCCGGCCGGATTCGATGTTCTGGGCGTTGAAGGCCTCGCCCTGGGCCGCGTTCTCCATGGCGCGGGCGCGCAGGGAGAGGCTGACGCCGCCGGAGCGGTAGACGACCTCGATGAGGTCGCCGCGGGCGATGACCTGGGGCGATGACAGGTCGGAGGTGCGCACCACCGCGCCGGCCCGAAGAGGGCGGCGAGCGGCCTGGCCGATGACGATCTCGGCGTCCTGCGGCGCACCGGCCGGGGCCTGGTGGGACTGGACCGAGGTCCAGACGACGTCTTCCGGCTGGACGATCTCGCCCGACGCCAGGCTGCGGGCGTAGGTCAGGACCTCCACCGTCTCGCCGCGCACGGCGCTGGCGGGGGAGACCGTGGCCGAACCGGCGCGAACGATGATGCGGCGCAGGCCGGTGGGGTTGGCCCAGTCCAGGCCGTGGCGGCGCGCCAGTGACTGGACCTGGGCGGCGTCGAGGATGGCGCTGGCGGCGGTGCGGGTTCCGGCCCTCACCTCGGAGGCGGCGCCCGCGTTGTCGAACAGCTCCCCCAGGGTGATGACGCCGTCGTCGTCGAGAGGCTCGGACACCAGCTGGACCGGGGTCGCATGGGCGGCGGTCGCCAGGCCCAGCGCCGCGATCAGGGCGACGAGGCCGCGCATCACGATTTCACCTGATTGGCCGACTGCAGCATCTGGTCGGCGGTGGTGATGACCTTGGAGTTCATCTCATAGGCGCGCTGGGCCACGATCAGGGCGGTGATCTCGGCCACCGCGTCGACGTTGGAGGCCTCGGTGTAGCCCTGCAGCAGGGTGCCGACGCCGGGGTCGCCCGGGGCGGTCACGGTGGCGGGGCCCGAAGCCGCGGTCTCGACCAGCAGGTTGTCGCCGATCGCCGACAGACCCGCTTCATTGAAGAAGGTCGCCAGCTGCAGCTCGCCCACCACCTGCGGCTGCGGGTCGCCCTGGACCAGCACCTGGACCTGCCCCGTCGCGGAGATGATGACGTCGGTCGCTTCCTGGGGGATCGAGATCTCGGGCTGGACGGCGTAGCCGTCGTCGGTGACCAGCTGGCCCTCGCCGTTGACCGAGAAGTTGCCCGCGCGGGTGTAGGCCGTCTCGCCCGAGGGCAGCAGGACCTGGAAGTAGCCGCGGCCGTCGATGGCCAGGTCGAAGCGATTGCCGGTCGCCTGGGGCGTGCCCTGTTCGGTGATACGATAGACGCTGCCGGCCCGCACGCCGACGCCGATCTGGATGCCGGTCGGCACCACCGTCCCGGCGCTGGACGAGGTCGCCCCCATCCGCTCGACGTTCTGGTAGAGCAGGTCCTGGAACTCGGCCCGCTGTCGCTTGAAGCCGACCGTGTTCATGTTGGCGATGTTGTTCGAGATGACCTCGACGTTCAGCTGCTGGGCCGCCATGCCCGTGGCTGCTGTTCTCAGAGCGCGCATTCCGGCTCTCCCTTAGGCGGCCCGCCCAAGGCGCTCGACGGCGCGCCGGGACAGGTCGTTGGCGTTTTCGATCAGGCGCGCCGTGGACTCGTAGGCGCGCTGGATCTCGATGAGGTTGGTGATCTCGACCAGGGTCTCGACGTTCGAGCCCTCGAGCATGCCCTGGCGAAGCAGGGCGTCCGGCGCGTCGGCCGGCTGTTCGTTGGAGGTGTTGCTGTAGAGGCCGTCGCCGTCCTTGGACAGGACCGACAGCAGGTCGAAGCGGACCACGCCGAGACGCCCGACCTGCTCGCCCTGCTGGCTGATCGTGCCGTCGCTAGCGATGGTGGGCTCGCCGCGGGCCGGGTCGAGGAGGATCTCATTTCCGCCGTCGTCGAGCACGTTCAGGCCCGAGCGGGTGATCAGCCGGCCCTCGCCATCGGTGGTGAAGGCGCCGTCGCGGGTGTAGCGCTCGGGACCGCCGGCCGGGTCGCCGATGCGGAAGAAGGCGGCGTCGCCTTCGATGGCCACGTCCAGCGGCCGGCCGGTCTCGCGGATGGCGCCCTGACCGAAGTCGCGGCCCACGCCCTGGTCCAGCACGAAGCGGCCCGGCCCGGTGACGCCGAGGTTGCGAGCCTCGCGCGCGTCCTCGGTCTCCACGATCAGCTGCTCGACCTTGAAGCCCGTGGTGTCGGCGTTGGCGATGTTGTTCGCCGCGATGTCCAGCTGGCGGCGAAGCACCAGCTGGCGGGACAGGGCGATGAGACTGGCGTTCTCCACGAACGGGCTCCGGCGCAGGTGTTGCAGGAGACCCGGAGCAAGAGGCGGACCAGTATGGTTAACGCCTTGCCCGCAAGGGTTTGCCGGCCGTTGTGCTCCCGCAGCCACCCCGCCTGAAGCTGCCGCGACCGGGCAGGAATTGCCGGGTGTGAACCCGCCGTTAACCAAACCGGCCCGAAGTGGGCCCGTCGGGTGCGCGCATTCAGGGCTGGCCAGCCATGTTCAAGTTCGGAAAGAAGAAGGACAAGGCGGCGGAAGCTGCCGAGGCCGAAACGCCGACCGTCGAAGGCGCCGAGGGCGAAGCCGCGCCCAAGAAGAAGAAACTCCCGCTCTTCGTGATGATCGGCGCTGCGGCCGTGCTCGTCCTGGGCGGCGGCGGGGCGGGGGCCTGGTTCCTGTTCATGAAGCCGTCGGGCGAGGCGCACGCCGCGCCCGCGGATCACCCGCCCGCCAAGAAGAAGGGCGGAGGCGGCGGCCACGGCTCCGGCGGCGGCGGGGGCGAAGAGGATGCGGCGCTCGGCACGGTCCGCGAGGGCCCTGACGGCGTCACCTTCCTGACCCTGCCGGACATGATCGTGAACATCCAGTCGGCCGACGGCCGGCCGACCTTCCTCAAGCTGACCCTGACGCTCGAGATGAGCGATCCGCACCTGGCCGAGACGCTGCAGGCCGAGAGCCCGCGCGTGAACGACATGCTGCAGACCTTCCTGCGCGAACTGCGGCCCGAGGACCTGGCCGGCTCCGCCGGCAGCTATCAGCTGCGGCAGGAGATCCTGCGTCGCGTGAACCTGGTGGCGGCGCCCGAGCAGGTCGACGCCGTCCTCATCGAAGAGATGCTGATCCAGTGACCGACACCTCCGTCGAAGAACTGGCGCAGGCGGGCATGGCGGCGGCCGCGGACGCGGTCGAGACCGAGACGCGCGGGCCGGTCCCCGGCGAACGCATCCTCAATCAGGACGAGATCGACAGCCTGCTCGGCTTCGATGTCGCGAGCGACGACGACGGCGAGCGCTCGGGCATCCGGGCCATCATCAACTCCGCGCTCGTGTCCTACGAGCGCCTGCCGATGCTCGAGATCGTCTTCGACCGCCTGGTGCGGTTGATGACGACCAGCTTGCGCAACTTCACCTCGGACAACGTCGAGGTCTCGCTCGACAACATCTCGTCGATCCGCTTCGGCGACTATCTGAACTCCATCCCCCTGCCGGCCATCCTGGCGGTGTTCCGGGCCGAAGAGCTGGACAACTACGGCCTGCTGACGGTCGACTCGAACCTGATCTATTCGATCGTCGACGTGCTGCTCGGCGGCCGTCGCGGCACCGCCGCCCTGCGTATCGAGGGCCGGCCCTACACCACCATCGAGCGCGTCCTGGTCCAGCGGATGGTCGAGGTCGTCCTCAACGACATGCGCCAGGCCTTCGAGCCGCTGACGCCGGTGCATTTCAACCTCGACCGGCTGGAGACCAATCCGCGCTTCGCCGCCATCGCCCGGCCGGCCAACGCCGCGATCCTGATCAAGCTGCGCATCGACATGGAGGACCGCGGCGGCCGGGTCGAACTGCTGCTGCCCTACGCGACGTTGGAGCCGATCAGGAAACTCCTGCTCCAGCAGTTCATGGGCGAGAAGTTCGGCCGCGACAACATCTGGGAAGGCCACCTGGCCACCGAGATCTGGGGCACCCAGGTCGAGGTGCGCGCGGTGCTGGACGAGCACGCCGTGCCGCTGTCGCAGGTGCTGAACCTGGAGGTCGGCCAGACCCTGATGCTCAACGCCACGCCGGAGTCCCTGGTCGAGGTCCGCTGCGGGACCATCCCGCTCACGCGCGGCCGCATGGGACGCCGGGGCCAGAACATCGCCGTGCAGGTGACCGCGCCGCTGACGCCGGCCGCCGCGCGCGCCGTTTCGGGAGGAGCCTCATGAGCGCGACCGGTCTGATCATGGACGGGATCCTGATCCTGCTGCTGCTGGCGGCGCTGATGTACGGCCTGCGGCTCGAGAAGAAGCTCAAGGCGCTGCGCGAAGGCCAGGCCGGCTTCGCCCAGGCGGTCAGCGAGCTGAACGTGGCCGCCGGCAAGGCCCAGGCGGCGCTGGCCGATCTGCGCGCCGCATCGGAGGAGACCGATCTGCTCCACGAGCGGATCGTGGCGGCCCGCACCCTGAAGACCGAGCTGGAAGGGCTGATCGCCAAGGGCCGCGCCGCCCCCGCGCCCGCGCCGCAGCCGACCGCCCCGCAGCCGACGGAATCGCCCGCCCGCCTTCTCCAGGCC
>CBIHLR010000006.1:0-30896 GCA_966210875.1 uncultured Brevundimonas sp.
CCACACCGGCTACTACAACTCGGTCGAGACCTTCCCGGTCTTCCAGGTCACCGCCATCACCATGCGGAAGGACCCGATCTACCTGACCACCTTCACCGGCCGACCGCCCGACGAGCCGAGCGTGCTCGGCGAGGCCCTGAACGAGGTCTTCATTCCCCTGCTGCAGCAGCAGTTCCCCGAGATCGTCGACTTCTGGCTGCCGCCCGAGGGGTGCAGCTACCGCATCGCCGTGGTGTCGATGAAGAAGGCCTATCCGGGCCACGCCAAGCGGGTGATGATGGGCTGCTGGAGCTACCTTCGCCAGTTCATGTACACCAAGTGGATCATCGTCGTGGACCACGACGTGGACGCCCGCGACTGGAAGGACGTGATGTGGGCCATCTCCACCAAGATGGACCCGGCCCGCGACATCACCGTCATCGAGAACACCCCGATCGACTATCTCGACTTCGCCTCGCCCGAGAGCGGCCTGGGCTCCAAGATCGGGCTCGACGCCACCGACAAGTGGCCGCCCGAGACCAAGCGCGAATGGGGCGAGGAGATCCGCATGGACGCCGATGTAGTTGAACGGGTGTCCGAAATCTGGGACCGGCTCGGATTGCCGGGTGACGGAACCCCGATCTGGAAATAGGCTGACCACCTGAACCGCTCAGGGAGGGGCCGGTGTGAGCGCGTTCGAGCTTTTCTTCAGCCTCTTCGGCCTGATCCTGGGCCTGGCGGTCGCGGTCGTCATCGGCGGACTCAGCGATCTGCTGCGCGAGCGGCGGCGCATTCCCATCGGCCACCTCACTCCGATGCTGGCCCTGTTCGTCCTGTTCGACCTGTCGAGCCTGTGGGTGAACACCTACGATGGGATGTCGGACATCCAGGTGGCCTATGGACCGTTCGTCGCCGCGCTCGTGGTGGCAGGGGCCTACTTCTTCGCGGCGGGGATGATCTTTCCCAAGACGCTGAGCGAATGGGCGTCGCTGGATGACTACTATGCCGGTCATCATCGATGGGTGTTCGGTGGGGTGATCGCCGCCAACCTCGGCCTGCTGGCCATAGAGGCCATGGCCCAGCGATCCCTTGAGCCCTTTCTGACGATGCTGAACCACCCCTTGCCGGCGGTCTGGTGGGTCACCCTCGTGGTCCTCGCGGTCATCCCGCACAGACGGGTCCAGCAGGTTGGCCTGTCGATCCTTCTCCTGATCGCGATGATCGTCCTGGTGATCGCCTGGGGGCCGCAGGGATGAGCGACTCCTTCAGCTTCCTGTTCAGCTTCTACGGCCTGCTGCTGGGCCTCGCGATCGCGGAGCTGGCGTCCGGCTTTTCGCGCGCATGGGACGAGCGCAAGCGCCACCACATCGGCCTCATCGCGCCCCTGTTCGCCGTCGTCCTGCTGCTCGACCTGACCACCTTCTGGGTCAACGCCTGGGAGTACCGCGACCTGCAGGAGGTCAGTTTCGAGATGGCGCTGGGCGCCGCGACCGTGGCGCTGCTCTACTATTTCGCCTCGACGCTCGTGTTTCCCAAGCAGGGCGACCACGACTCGCTCGACGCCCACATCCTCCAGCACCGGCGGATGATCGTCGGCTGCGTCATCGCCAGCAATCTGATCCACGTGATCCCTGAGGGTGTCGCGGCGGTCATGGCCGGAGAGACGCTGGCCACCATGGCGCTGTGGCTAGGGATGAACGGCTTCTACTACGGATTGCTGACGCTCGCGGCGCTGGCGCCCAGCCGCAAGGTGGTGATCGGGACGCTGGTGATCATCATCGCCTTCATCATCGGTGCGACGGTCGTCTTCACATGAGCGCCTTCGAATTCTTCTTCAGCTTCTACGGCCTGCTGCTCGGCCTGTCGGTGGCCGCCATCGCGGTCGGCGTCGCGACCGCCATCCAGCACCGAAAGCGCATCCGCATCGGACGGCTGACGCCGCTGCTCGGCCTGTTCGTCATTCTCGACATCGCCACCTTCTGGGACGCGGCGTGGGTCAACTTCCGCCACCTGCCGTTCAGCTACGGCCTGCTGGTGGCGGGCCTGGCGGTGGCGCTGATCTATTTCATGGCCGCCTCGCTCGTATTCCCGCACGAGATCGAGGAGGGCATGAACCTCGACGACCACTTCTGGGACAACAAGAAGCTGGTCCTGCTGCTGACGACCGGCGCCAATGTGCTGCTGGTCATCGCCGCCGTCATCGCCCATGCGCGCACGCCCGGCGCGCCGGTCCTGCTCACCAGCTACGCGATCACGCTCGCCCTCTATCTGGTCCTGGTGATCCCGGCAGCCTTTGCGAAACGAGCACGCCTGTTCGTGGTGCTCACGGTCCTGCACATCCTCGTCTATCTGGCCTCGGCCGTCGGGTCCGCCATGAACCCGGTGGACATGGTCGAGTACGCCAACGATCAGGCGAGAGCCGCCGCCACCCTGCACGAGGCCCGTCCTTGACCCCCACCTTCAAAGGGCCGATGGCCTCGGCCCTGGTTGTCCTTCTGTCGCTGATCGCGTGCCCCGTCATGTCCCAGACCCATGATCCCCACCGCGCCAACGCCGCCCCGTGGGACCGGCCCTTCCTGCCGCCGGCGCCCGAGTGGGACGGAGAGAGCCGCGACCTGCTGCGCCCGGCGTCCGATTCGTGGGTGACCGGCTTCGAGGCCGATCCGGAGCATGACTTCAGCCCGAACTACGCCGACACTCGCGCCTGGTTCGACCGGCTGGACGCGGCGACGGACCTGATCCGCATCGAGCAGTTCGGGACCTCGCCGGAGGGCCGGCCGATCTACGCCGTCATCGCCTCGCGCGACGGCGCCGAACTCGATCCGTCCAAGCCGCTCCTGGTCGCCCAGGCCGGGATTCACCCGGGCGAGATCGACGGCAAGGACGCGGGCATGATGCTGCTGCGCGACATCGCCTTCTACGGCCGCGACGACCTGCTGGACCGCGTCAACCTGATCCTGATCCCGATCCTGTCGGTCGACGGCCACGAGCGCTCGGGCGCCTATTCGCGGCCGAACCAGCGCGGTCCGCGCATCCAGGGCTGGCGCAACACCGCGACCAACCAGAACCTGAACCGCGACTTCATGAAGCTGGACCAACCGGAGATGCGGGCCCTGATGGCCTTCCTCCAGCGGTATCGGCCGGACCTCTATGTCGACATCCACGTCACCGACGGGATCGATTACCAGTACGATGTCACCTACGGCTACAACGGCGAGGACGGGGTCTGGAGCCGCTCGCCGGCGACGGCCCAGTGGCTCGACAGCGCCTTCCGGCCCTTCGTCGACGGCGCCCTGTCCGAGCGCGGCCACATCCCGGGACCCCTGGTGTTCGCCATCGACGACCGCAATCCGCGCGCGGGGCTGTCCGACGGCGGGCTGGGCGAGCGGTTCTCCAACGGCTGGGGCTCGGCGGCCCACATCCCGACCATCCTGATCGAGAACCACAGCCTCAAGCCGCACGAGCAGCGGGTGCTGGGGACCTATGTCTTCCTGGAGGCCGCGATGCGGCTGCTGGCCGACCGGGGCGGCGAGCTGCGCGCAGCCGCCCAGGCCGACGCGGCCCTGCGCCCGGCCGAGATCCCGGCAAACTTCGAGGCGACCGAAGAGCCCATCGCCACCCGCGATTTCCTCGGCATCCGCTTCGAGACCTACGAGAGCGAGGCGTCGGGCCGGACAGAGGTGCGCTGGCTGGGCGAGCCGGATCCCGAGCTCTGGCGCATGCCCTACTACGGCTCGCGCCCGACCCTGACGCTGACCCGGCCCACGGCCTACTGGGTGCCGTCCTACCGCGCGGACCTGATCGAACGTCTGCGCCTGCAGGGCGTCGCGATGGAGACCCTGAGCGAGCCTCGGACCGTCGAGGTCGAGATGCTGCGGCTGGACGAGGCCACGGTGTTGGGCCGCACCAACGAGGGCCACGTGCCGATGACCTCGGGCGAACCGACGGTCGAGACCATGCGCTGGACCTTCCCGGCCGGCTCGGTGCGCATCCCGACCGACCAGCCGATGGGCGATGTCGCCATCCTGCTGCTCGAGCCTCAGTCGTCGGAGAGCTTCTTCGCCTGGGGCATGTTCCCGGAGATCCTGAACCGGGTGGAGTACATCGAGGCCTACGCCATCGCCCCGCTCGCCGAATCCATGCTGGCCGCCGATCCGGCCCTGCGCGCCGAGTTCGAGGCGAAGCTGGCCTCGGACCCCGCGTTCGCCGCCGACGGCGACGCCCGGCTGCAGTGGTTCTACGAGCGTACGCCCTTCTATGATCAGCGCTATCGCCTGTATCCGATCGGCCGCGAACGCTAGGCGCGAAGCCTAGAAAACGCCGCAGTCGCACGGTGAAGGTGGCGCTCCGGACTGGGGGTCTGGAGACGAGATCATGCGAACGGTCCTCGCCGTCCTGACGGCTGGCCTGCTTGTGTCAGGCTGCGTGACCACGGGCGGCGACTATCCGCGCGTCCGCTACGCCCGCGCCGCCGACGCGGGCCCGGTGGCCATGTCCCTGGCCGGGCGGCCCACCGCCGAACAGATGCGCGACGCCGAGGACCGCTGGGGCCGGGCCATCGCCGACGCCTACGCCTGCCGCGTCGATGCGGTGGCGGTGTCCGAGGCCGGCATGGTCGGCGCCCTAGAACTGGCCGCCATGAGCTCGGCCAGCCGGGGCACGCAGAGCCCGTTCGACGGCGTCATCGGCTATCTGTCCGTCCTGGGCCGCAACTCCGGCGACCGGCCTCGGCCGGACGCGACGCGTTGCAATCGGCTTCGCGAATGGGTCGGCGACGTGCGCCGCGAGGGCCGCGAGATGCTGCTGCGCCGGGGCGAGGAGTTCCTCCTGCCGCCGGGCTGACGCCCCGCCTTGGTTGCGGCGGGGGCCGCGCTCGGCCATATCCGGCGGCCATGTCCCAAGCTCCCCAAGCGGCCGACGCCGCCCATGATGTTGTCGCCCGCGCGCTGAAGGCCGGCGCCGACGCGGCCGAAGCCGTGCTCGCCAGCCGCGCCGCCCTGTCCGTCACCGTCCGCCTCGGGGAACTGGAGGAGGTCGAGCGCGAGGAGAGCCGTGACCTCGGCCTGCGCGTCTTCATCGGGCGGCGCCAGGCCGTCGTCTCCGCCTCGGACCTGTCCGACGCCACGCGCGAGCGCCTCGTCGAGCGCGCCGTGGCCATGGCCCGGCTGGCGCCGGAGGATCCCTACGCCTTCCTGGCGCCGCAGGACCGGCTGGCGCGGGGCGACCTCCCCAACCTCGACCTGTTCGACGGAAGCGACCTCGACGCCACGGCCCTCGAGGCCCGCGCCCTGGAAGCCGAAGCCGCCGCTCGCGCCGTCGAGGGCGTGACCAACTCCGACGGCGGCTCGGCCAGTCTGTCGACCGGCGACTGGACCCTGGTCACCTCGCACGGCTTCGTCGGCGCGCACCGGGGTTCCGCCTATTCGATCTCGGCCAGCGTCATCGCCGAGCGGGACGGGACCATGGAGAGCGCCGGCGACGGCCGCTCCGCCCGGCACCTGTCCGACCTGCCGTCGCCGGGCGACATCGGCGCCGAGGCCGGCCGCCGCGCCGTGGCGCGTCTCGGGGCCCGCAAGCTGTCCAGCCAGACGGCGCCGGTCATCCTCGAGAACCGGCTGGCGACCCAGATCCTTGGCCCCCTGATCGGCGCCATGGCCGGACCGTCGGTGGCGCGCGGCGTGTCCTTCCTGAAGGACCGGATGGGCCAGAAGATCCTGGCCGAAGCCGTGACCCTGATCGACGACCCGCTGCGGCCGCGCGGCCTGGGCTCCACCCCCTTCGACGACGAGGGCGTGGCGGTCCAGCGCCGGGCCCTGATCGACCGGGGGGTGTTGACCACCTGGCTGCTGAACACGGCCTCGGCCGCCCAGCTGGGGCTGGAGACCACCGGCCACGCCTCGCGCGGCCTGGCCGGACCGTCCGGCGTGTCCGGCCACAACCTGCACGTCGAACCGGGCGGGCGCGATCTGGCCGGCCTGATGGCTGATGCGGGGAAGGGCCTGCTGGTCACCAGCATGTTCGGGCCGTCGCTCAATCCTAATACCGGCGACTGGTCGGCCGGTGTCGGCGGCTTCTGGTTCGAGGACGGCGAGGTCGCCTATCCGGTCAACGAGGTGACCATCGCCGGCAATCTGCTGGAGCTCTACCAGAGGATCGTCCCCGGCTCGGATCTGGAGTTCCGCTCCTCCAACAACAGCCCATCCCTGCTGATCGACGGGGTGGCGATCGCGGGCAAATGAGCCCGGACCTCGACCTGCTGATCGAGGCCGCCCAAGAGGCCGGCCGCATCGCGCTCGAGACGCGCGCCCGGGGTCTCAAGGTCGAGGCCAAACCAGGCGGTTCGCCGGTCACCAACGGCGATCTGGCCGCCAACGCCTTCCTGCAGTCGCACCTGCGCACGGCCCGGCCCGACTACGGCTGGCTCTCGGAAGAGACCGCCGACGACCCGGCCCGGTTGGAGCACCGGCGGCTGTTCGTCGTCGATCCGATCGACGGCACCGTGGCCTATATGAAGAACCGGCCGTGGTGGACGGTGGCCCTGTGCGTCGTGGACCGCGATCGTCCGCTGGCCGCCGTGGTGCATGCGCCGGCCCTGGGCGAGACCTTCGCCGCGGTGGCGGGCGAGGGCGCGACCCTGAACGGACAGCCGATACAGGCTTCCGACGTTGACACCCTGGACGACGCCTCGGTGCTGGCCGACGCCGCGCTGCTGGAGGGGCCCGGCTGGGCCGAGCCCTGGCCGGCCATGCGGCTGGAACGGCGCAACTCCATCGCCTATCGCATGGCCCTGGTCGGGGCCGGCGGCTTCGACGCCGCCATCGCGCTCGGCCACAAGTGGGACTGGGACGTCGCCGCCGGCGGCCTGATCGCCTGCGAGGGCGGGGCCATCGTCTCGGACCATGCGGGCCGGCCCCACCGCTTCAACCAGCCGATCCCCCGCCAGGCCAGCCTCGTCTGCGCCGCGCCGGCGCTCCACCCGTTGATCATCAGCCGCTGCGCGCCTATTCCGCTCGGCGACGCGTAGGGATTTCCATGAACGACGACGAAAAGCAGCTTCTCCACATCGTCATCGGCGGCGAGCTTCGGCACCTGTCCGAGCCGGTGTTCCGCGACCTGTCCAAGGTCGAGTTCGTCGGCGCTTTCCCGAACTACGCCGAGGCCCGCAAGGCCTGGAAGGCGCGCGCCCAGGCGACCGTCGACAACGCCCACATGCGCTATTTCATCCTGCACGCCCACCGGCTGATCGATCCGCGGAGCGACGGCGAGTGAGAGAGATCGGGCCCGAGGAGATCGCGGCCCTGGTCGCCGCCGTCATGGCCCTGGTGGTCTGGTCGTTCCGGCTGCGCGGCCAGAACGCCTGGAATCGCGAAATGAAGCGCCGCCGCGAGGACCGAGAGGCGCGCGAACGCGGCGAAGGGCCGCCGCCCCCGCCCCGCAATCCGACGGGGCCTTGGGGCTGACTACTCCCGCCGCAGCAGGCGGTCGCTGACCAGCGTGCCCCACCAGGCGGCCTGGAAGTCCTTCTTCATGCCCACGGGGTCGTAGGCGTCGGACATCACCCAGTCCATGAACGCGATACCCTGGGGCTCGGCCTCGGTGAGATAGCGCTCGAACATGTAGTCGAGCACGCCGGTCTTGCCCTGGCGCACGTGCAGGGTCCGAAAGCTCAGCTCCTTGACCGCCTCGCGGATCGGCTCGCCCAGGTGGAAGTGGCGGTAGAGCACGCTCATGATCCCCGCACGGTCCGCCCCGGACTTGCAGTGCATCAGGGCTGGGTACTCGATCGTCTGGAACAGCTCCTGGGCATACATCATCCGTTCGCGCGACGGGATCTCGCGCGAGTACATGGTCGCATCGACCATCCTCAGGCCGTAGCGCTCGCACGCGTCCTTCTCGAGCGCATAGAAGGCGCTGTCGAAGCCGCCCCTCAGATTGATGACTGTCTTCAGGCCCCGCCGGGCCCACCACTTCAGCTGGAACGGCCAAGGCTGGTTGGCCCGGATCATGTCCGGGCCGATCCAGTGGGCGTTGGAGAAGCCGAGCCTCAGGAAGGCGTGGTCGCCCCACAGGAAGTCCCAGTAGGCGCGCGCCCTGCCGGCCAGAGTGGAGAGGTCGTAGGACGCCATGGCTGGCTCCCTAGCGCCCCTGTCCCCACATTTGAAGCGCGCTTGACTTCGCAAGCGTGACGTTCGACCGACAGGCCATGAGCCAGACCCGCCCGGAGCGGCCCATCAAGGCGATCCTGCCGCGCGTCTGGCGGGACTATCTGCGTCGCCGCTGGGGCTCGCTGGCGCTGGCGCTCGCCTCGGCCGCCGCCGCGGCCGGCCTCACCGCCTGGCTGGCCAGCAAGCTCGATCCGGCCGTCCAGAACCTGCTGGTCGACCGCGACCCCCGGGCTCTGATCGTCATTCCTCTGACCATCGCGGCCCTGGCCGTGGCGCGCGGCCTGTTCCAGGTCATCACCGCGGTGCTGGTCAACCGCATCGGTCACCGCATCGTCGGCGACGTCCAGGTCCAGCTGTTCGGCCGCATGATCCGGGCCGATCTCGCCCGGCTTCGCTCCCAGCACTCCGGCGCCTATGTCGCCTCGGTCCTCTATGACGCCAACCTGATCCGCGAGGCCTTCACCCAGGGCGTGGTCAACTACGTCCAGCACGCCCTGATTGTCGTGGCGCTGCTGATCTACCTGCTGTGGCTGGACCCGCTTCTGGCGGCCATCGTGCTGGTCTCCGCGCCCGTGGCCGGCGTAGTCCTGCGACGCTTCGCCAAGCGGACGCGCAAGGCCGCCGCCGGCGCCATGTCCGAGACCTCCGCCCTGTCCACCGCCGTCATGGAGAACCTGGACGGCGTCCGCGTGGTCAAGATGGAGGGCCGCGAGGCCGCCGAGGAGGCGCGCGTCGCCGAGGTCGTGGCGCGCCGCCAGACCCACATCATCAAAGGAGCCAACGCCCGGGCCACCGCCGCGCCCGTCACCGAGACCCTGACCATGATCGTGGTCGCCGCCGTCCTGGCCTACGCCGGCTGGCGCGCGGCCCAGGGTGGTCTGACCGTCGGCGAGTTCACCGCCTTCATCGCCTCGCTGCTGATCGTGTCGCAGTCGCTGCGGCAACTGGCCAATCTGCAGACGGTGATGAGCGAGGGCCTGACCGCCGCCCAGCGCCTGTTCGCCGCGCTGGACGTCGAGCCCGAAATCCGCGACCGCCCCGACGCCGCTGAGCTGCCCGCCGGCCCCTGCACGGTCGCGCTGGAAGGCGTCACCTTCGCCTATGGCGACGCCCCGGCCCTCACAGATGTGAGCCTGGAAGTCCGTCCCGGGGAGAGCGTCGCCCTGGTGGGGCCCTCGGGTGGGGGCAAGTCGACCATCCTCAGCCTGATCCCGCGCTTCTACGACGCCGACGCCGGTCGGGTGACGATCAACGGGACGGACATCCGCGACCTGACGGTCGCGTCCCTGCGCGCCCGCATCGCGCTGGTGACCCAGGAGCCCTTCCTGTTCGACGACACGGTGGCGGCCAACATCGCCTACGCCCGGCCCGGCGCCTCGCAGGACGAGATCGAACAGGCCGCCCGCGCCGCCGCCGCCCACGACTTCATCACCGCCCTGCCCGACGGCTACCAGACCCGCGTGGGCGAGGCCGGCGGCCGGCTGTCCGGCGGTCAGCGCCAGCGCATCGCCATCGCCCGCGCCTTCCTGAAGGACGCCCCGATCCTGCTGCTCGACGAGGCCACCTCGGCGCTTGACACCGAGAGCGAGGCCCAAGTCCAGGCGGCGCTGGAGCGCCTGATGCAGGGCCGCGCCACCTTGATGATCGCCCACCGCCTGTCCACGGTCAGGAACGCCCACCGCATCTATGTCATCGAGGCGGGCCGCGTGGCCGAGGTCGGCGATCACGCCGGCCTGGTGCGCGCCGGCGGCCTCTATTCCCGCCTGGCCCGGAGCCAGTCCCTGGAAGGCGCCGCGTGAGACCGCTGCGCTCGCCGTTCGTGCAGGGTCTGCTGTCGCGGCTGCTGGCCGGCTGGCTGCGGCTGTGCATCGCCACCATTCGCTGGCGGCAGGAGAATCTGGAGGGGGCGCAAGAGACCTGGACGTCCGGCGGGGGCGCCATCGTCTGCTTCTGGCACTCGCGCATCGCGCTCGCACCCGCCTGCTGGCCGCTCGACAAGGCCCAGGAGCCGCGCGTGCTCATCTCCCTGTCGCCCGACGGCGAGTTCATAGCCCAGGCCGTGTCGCGGCTCGGCTTTCCCGCCATCCGCGGTTCATCTTCCAAGAAGGAAGCGTTGGACAAGGCCAAGGGCGGGGCGGCCGCCTTTCGCGACGTGCTGCGCTGGATCCGCTCGGGCGGCGGGATTGCGGTGACGCCGGACGGCCCGCGGGGGCCCGCCGAAGAGATGGCCGAGGGGGCCGTCCTTCTGGCCAAGGCGTCGGGCGCGCCCGTGCTGCTCGTCGGCCTCGCCTCCCGGCCGGAGATGGTGCTGGACACCTGGGACCAGGCCCGCGTGCCTCTGCCGTTCGGACGCGGGGCCATCGTCTGGGACGGGCCCATCGTCTGGGAGGACGGCGCCGACCTCGGGGTGGTTCGCCAGGAGTGGGCTGCGCGGCTGTCGGCGGCCACGCGCCGCGCGGAGCAGATGCTGTGAGCCTCGCGCTCGCAGCCTATCGCGCGGCCACCGGCCTGGCCGAGCCGGTCGCGCCCCTGCTGCTGCGTCGCCGGGCGTCGCGCGGCAAGGAGGATCCGGCGCGGTTGGACGAACGCCTCGGCCATGCCTCAGCGGACCGGCCCGCCGGCCCGCTGGTCTGGGTGCACGGCGCCAGCGTGGGCGAGACCCTGTCGGCCCTGCCGCTGGTCGAGCGCATCGGCCGCGAGCGGCCCGGCGTGACGGTCCTGGTGACCTCGGGCACCCGCGCCTCGGCCGACCTGCTGCGGCCCCGCCTGCCCCCATTCGCCGTCCATCAGTACGTGCCCATAGATGCGCCGGGCGCCGCCGCACGCTTTCTGGACCACTGGCGGCCGGACCTGCTGGTTCTGCTGGAAAGCGAACTCTGGCCGAACCTGCTGCTGCAGGCGAAGGCGCGCGGCTGCAGGCTGGCCCTGGTCAGCGCCCGCATCACCGACCACTCGGCCGAGGGCTGGTCGCGCCTGAAGGGCGCGGCGCGGCGGCTATTGTCCGGCTTCGACCTGATCCTCACCCAGGACGACCTGTCGGCCCAGCGGCTCGAGACGCTGGGCGCCACGGTCCAGGGCCGCGCCAACCTCAAGCTGGTCGGGTCCCCTCTCGAGCACGACCGGGGCGAGTTCGAGCGCCTCAGCTCCGCCATGGGCGACCGCGCCGTCGTCGTATCGGCCAGCACCCACACGGGCGAGGAAGCCCTGGCCGACGAGGCCGTGGCCCGCCTGCCGGACCGGCCGCTGCACATCATCGCCCCGCGTCATCCAGCCCGCGCCGACGCCATAGAAGCCGAGCGGATGCTGGCCGGCCGCTCGGTGGCGCGCCGCTCGCGGGGCGAAGCCCTGGCGCCCGACGTCGACGTCTATCTGGCCGATACGCTGGGCGAGCTCGGCCTGTTCTTCCGTCTGGCGGATGTGGTGGTGCTGGGCGGCGGCTGGACCGAGGGCGTCGGCGGTCACAATCCCCTCGAGCCCGCGCGCCTCGGCAAGGCGACCGTCAGCGGGCCGTCCGTCGGCAATTGGCGCGGTGTCTTCGCCGGCATGGTCGAGGCGGACGCCGTAAGGCTGGCGGAGCCCTCCCAACTTGCCGAAGTGGTGGGCGATCTACTGGCCCATCCCGACGAAGCTTCGGCGCTGGGGGAACGCGGACGGGCCTTCGCGCGTCGTGAGGACGGCGCCCTGGATCGTCTGTGGGCGCAGCTGAGGCCTCTGGTTCCCGCATGAAGCTCAACACGCCGCGCTGGTGGTATTCCCGCGACGCCCGCCACGGGCGGGTCCTGCGCACCCTTTTGTCGCCCGTCTCGGCCCTCTACGCCCGCGAGAGCCGCCGGCGGCTGGCCCAGAAGCAGGGGATCGATCCAGGCGTACCCGTCATCTCGGTCGGCAATCTGACCGTCGGCGGCTCGGGCAAGACGCCCGTGGCCCGCGAGATCCTCAATGTCCTGGCCAAGGCCGGGGTCGACGGCCACGCCGTCTCGCGCGGCTATGGCGGCAAGGAGATCGGCCCGCTGATGGTCGACCCGGATGTGCACCGGTCCGAGGACGTCGGCGACGAGCCGCTGATGCTGGCCGCCCAGCATCCCGTCTGGGTGGCCCGCGACCGGGCCGAGGGCGCCATGGCCGCCGTCGAGGCGGGCGCCGAGACGCTCGTTCTGGACGACGCGCACCAGAACCCTTCGGTGAAGAAGACCCTGTCGATCGTGGTCGTCGACGGCGAGACCCGCGACGGCGAATGGCCCTTTGGCGACGGTGCGGTCTTCCCGTCCGGTCCCATGCGCGAGCCGCTGGAGGAGGGGCTGGCCCGCGCCGACGCCGTGGTGATCCTGCTGCCGTCGGACGTGCCCGAGGCCGATCCGGAACTGCTGAAGCTGTTCGGCGGTCTGCCGGTCCTGATCGCGCGGCTGACGCCGCTTAAGGAGCCGACCGAGCCGCCGGACCCCAAGGTCGGTTTCGCCGGCGTGGGCAAGCCGTGGAAGGTCGAGCGCGCCATGAAGGCAGCGGGCATCGAGCTCAAGGAGTTCTGCGCCTATCCCGATCACGGCGCCTATACGGACGCCGACCTCCGGCGCCTTCAGGGCCTGGCCGAACGGCACAGCGCCGCGCTGATCACCACGGAGAAGGACTGGGTCCGCCTGCCGCCCGCCTGGCGGCCGCGCATCGAGGCCTGGCCCGTCCGCGCCCGCTTCGACGACGAAGCGGCCCTGATGCGCCTGCTGAAGATCGAAGTGAAGGACTAGTCCGCGCGGTAGATCCGCCCCGCGCGCATCACGAAGCCGACGCGCTCCAGCTCGGTCACGTCGGTCAGGGGGTCGCCGGAGACCGCGATCAGGTCCGCCGCCATGCCGGGGCGCAGCGCGCCGACCTGGTCGGCGATCTGCAGATGCTCGGCCGCGCCGATCGTGGCGGCCTGGATCGCCTGCAGCGGCGTCAGGCCGCAGCGGACCAGGAGCGCGAACTCTTGAGCGTTGTCGCCATGGGCCGACACGCCGCTGTCCGTCCCAAATGCGATCCGCACGCCGGCCTCGTGGGCCCGGCGGCACATGTCGAGCATCAAGGGCCCCGCCTCCAGCGCCTTGGCCGTCTGTGCAGGCGTGAAGAAGTTGTCCGGGCTCGACGCGATGCGGGCCACGAAGTCGCCGGCCAGAAGGGTCGGCACCAGCCAAGCCCCGTTCTGGCGCATCAGGCGCATGCCCTCGGCGTCGAGATAGGTGCCGTGCTCGATGGAATCGCCGCCGGCGCGCAGGAAGCTGTTGATCCCGTCCGCCCCGTGGGCGTGGGCGGTTACCCGACGACCCATTCGGTGGGCGGCGTCGACGATGGCCTCAAGCTCCTCGTCGGAGAACTGCTGGTTCAGGCCCGCCGAAGTGTTCGACAGCACCCCGCCGGTGGCCGTGATCTTGATCAGGTCCGCGCCCAGACGGATCTGCTCCCGCACGGCGCGGCGGCAGTCGTCCGCGCCGGAACAGACGGCCTCCGAGCGCAGCACCTCCAGGACCTCCGGCATGTAGCCGTGGCTGTCGCCATGACCGGCGTGCGGGCTGATCGAGGCGCCCGAGGCGATGATCCGCGGGCCTGCCACATGGCCCACGGCGATGGCCTCGCGCAGGGCGAAGATGGCCTCGGAGGTCGCGCCCAGATTGGCCACGGTGGTGAAGCCGGCCTCGAGCGTGATCCGCGCATAGTGAGCTCCCTGCAGGGCTTCGGAGGCGCGGGTGCGTGTCACCGTCTCCAGCCGGGCGTTGGGCCCCTGTTCGCGGGTGATGTGCACGTGGCTGTCGATCAGGCCCGGCAGGACGAAGCTGTCGCGCAGGTCCACGACCCGGCCCTGTCCCTCGCCGACGTAGCCGTCCTCGATGCGGACGACCCGCCCGGCCTCGACGACCACCGTCTGCTCGGTCTCGACCCGCCCCGTGGCCGGATCGGCCAGCAGCCGCCCCGCCTGGACGAAGGTCAGGCCGCCCTCCGCGGTCTGCGACGCCGCCGCCGGAGCCAGTCCCAACAGGGCGACCGCCGTCGCCACGAGCCATGAACGCATGCCGTCCTCCCCTCAGAGGCGCTCACCCTACCGCGCTGACTCGTCGCACGGGAAGCGGGTTGATCCGGGGAACCCTTTCGGGTTTTCATTTTGACCAGGGCGGAGCGTGGAACGGGTGGCGTGATGCTTTCCAGACGTGGTGTGATGATCAGCGGCGCGGGACTCGCGCTGGCGGGGTGCGCCTCGACCCAGAGGCTGGTCGAGATGTCGGACCCGCTGGCGCCGCCTGCGATCCAGACCGCCGCGCTCGAGCCGGCCCCCGTGACGCCGCGCGTCGCCCCGCCGCTCGATCCGCAGGGCATGATCCCCGTCTCGCTTCGCGAACGTGCGCTCGAGGCGCTGGACCATCACGCGGCCTCGATCCCGAACCGCGACCGCATCTATATCGTGAACTTCTCCTCCCACTCGGCCCAGCCGCGCATGGTCGAACTTGACCTGGTCAGCGGCCAGGCGCGGGCGATTCACACCTCGCACGGCGTCGGCTCGGACCCGACGCACACGGGCTTCGCCCACGGCTTTTCCAACACGCCCGATTCCCACGCCTCTTCCGTGGGCGCCTATCGCACCGCGGGCGAGGGCTGGGGAGCCCGGCACGGCGACAACGTCCTGCTGGACGGGCTGGACGCCACCAACTCCAACGTGCGCGACCGGGCCATCATCGTCCACGCCGCCGACTACTGCGAGCCGGACTTCCTGGCCCGCGAAGGCAAGCTGGGCCGCAGTTTCGGCTGTTTCGCCACCAGCTTCGCCGACCTCGCCTACCTCCGCCCCCGCATGTCGGAAGGCCGCCTGCTCTACGCCGGGATCGTTCTCTAGCCGGCTGTTAAGGAAGCTGAACGTTCCCGTGTCGCGCGAGCCACAGGACTCGCGGGACTCGCGCCGGAACCTTGTTCGGCCTGCCGTATTCATTGACCTGAGCCGATAGCGGAGTCTTTATCGGCTCTAGGACACCGGACAGCCGGCCGTCCTGCAGGGGAGTGAAGCGTCGGGATGATCCGTAAGGGTCCAGTTTGTGTGGCGATCGCCGCCGGGCTCATCTGCTCGGGTCTGGCCCTGTCCGCGCACGCCCAGACGCCCCGCCGTTCCGAAAGCCTGACCGGTGGCCAGGCCTCCGAAACCCAGGCCCAGCGCCGCCCCGGCCTGCAGTTCGGCTCCGATGGCCGCTGGGGTCTCAACCTCGATGTCCAGCAACCGGTGGGCCGTGAGGCCGACTGGAACGACGTGGACGCCAGCGCCCACTTCCGCCTCTCACCTTCGCTGCGTCTGCAAGGCTCCGTCGGTCTGGGCGAGCGTCGGCCCGACCCCGCCCGGCCCGCCGAGCGCGACCGCGACCAGCCGCGCGTGCGGCTCGAGACCATCTTCCGCTTCTAGGGCAGGGTTCGGAGCCGAGGTTTCAGCCGCCTTCGGGCGGCTTTTTCGTATCTAGCTTGCCCACGCGCCGCCTGAGCAGCCGGTCCGACAGGGCCTCGGCGTGTTTCAGGGTGAAGGCCAGGGCCGCCGGGTTGCCGCGCTTGGGCCCGATCGTGTCCGCCACCACGGCGCCGCGCTCGCCGAGCGGGCGGGCCGCGCCGGTGGTGGTGTCCACCGCCGTCTGGTGCTCGATCTCGGCGTTGAACTCCGCGCCCATCAGGATGATCTGCACGCTCAGCCAGGTCCACAGCAGGAAGCCCATCATCGCCGCCAGCGGACCGTACGAGGCCGTGCGCACGAAGGTCTGCAGGTACCAGCTGAAGATCAGCGACAGGGTGAGGCTGAGCACCGCCGCCAGGATCGCGCCCGGCGTCAGCCACCGCCATCGGGCCCGCGCCCGGCACGGGCCGTAGCGGTAGATGATGGTCAGCGCCGCCATGTAGACGAGTAGAAGCAATGGCCAGCGCAGGGGGGCGAGATGCTCCCACTCTTCCGCAAGACCGAAGACGCCCAGGACCACTGGCACGCCGACGACGAGACCGGCGGTCACCAGCACGCTGATCAGGCCGGTCAGGGTGAACAGCATGCAGACCAGGTTGTATTTGACGATGTTGCGCTTTTCGACCTCGTGATAGGCAACGTTGAGACCGTAGAAGAGCACCTTGATGGCCCCATTCGCCGTCCACAGCGACAGGGCGAGCGTCCAGAACAGGGTGAAGGTCAGCTCGGTGTTCGAGTTCTCGGCGAGACGCTGCATCTCGGCGCTGAGGAACTCGGCCACGTTCCCCGGCATGGCCGAATAGAGGAAATACAGGCGCTTGGCCGCGTCGTTCGGGTCCGCGAACAGGCCATAGATGGTCACGAAGGCGCCGAGCGTGGGAAACAGCGACAAGAGTATGAAGAAGGTCACCCCGCCCGAGACGAACCCGACCCGGTCGCCGAAATAGGAGGCGCTGGTCCGCCAGACGATGTCGATCCAGCCCTTGCGGGGGATGCGCTCCGGACGGTGCGCACAGCGGCCGCGTCCCGGCTCCCTGGCCTCATAGTCATCGGGCGTGAGAGGTCCGGCGGGCGCGGGTTCGGGCGCCGGCATGGGGACCTTGCCGCGTCGGATCAGGTGCGAGGCCGCCGCACCGGCGGCCAGTCCCGCAAGAGCGGTGGCACCTATCGCCCATGCGCCCCTGACCGGGTTGCGGTCCCCAACCTTCGCCATGAGGGCGGAAACGAGCCGCGACGGCTATGGTTGCCATGACCTCCGCCCGGGTCCACATGCGCGGCATGACAACCCTCGTGAAGGCCTGGAAGGCCGCCCAGGAGAGCCTGAAGGCCGCTGGCGTCGACAGCCCGGCCATCGACGCGCGCCTGTTGCTCGAGGCGGCGGCCGGCGTGACCCGCCTGGACATCCTCACCGACCCGCACCGCGACCTGGCCGAGGCCGAGCAGGCGACCTACGATGGCTATATCGAACGCCGCCTGCGCCGCGAGCCGGTCGCGCGCATCCTCGGCCGCAAGGCCTTCTGGAAGGTTCTGCTCAGCCTCACGCCCGATGTCCTGATCCCGCGCGCGGACACCGAGACCGTGGTCGAGACGGCGCTGAAGGCCTTTCCGGAACAGGCGCGCTTTTCCGTCCTGGACATGGGCGTCGGCTCAGGAGCGATCCTGCTGTCGATCCTCGCGGATCGGCCAGCGGCCAAGGGATTGGGCGTCGACATCTCCGAGGACGCCCTGGCGGTCGCCCGCGACAACGCCGCGAACCTGGGACTGGCCGACCGCGCCGCCTTCCTGCGCACCGGCTGGGCCGACGGCCTGGGCGACGCGACCTTCGACCTGGTGGTTTCGAACCCGCCCTACATCCGCTCCGAAGAGATCGAGAGGCTGGATCCGGAGGTTCGCGAGCACGACCCCCGGCTGGCGCTGGACGGAGGACCGGACGGGCTCGACGCCTATCGGGTCCTGGCGCCCGAGGCGATGAGGGTGCTCAAGCCGCTCGGCGTCTTCGTCGTGGAGATCGGATGGGACCAGGCGGACGCGGTTCGCGAGCTGTTCCAGCAAGCCGGCGCCGAGGGCGTCGAGGTCATCCAGGACCTGGGCGCACGCGATCGCGTGGTGACCGGCTTCAAGCCCGCGAAGGTCTAATCGACGAAACCCCTTGGAATGCGGCGCTTGGCGCGCTAAGTCTTGGGCGTTCCCGACAACTCGCAGTGCGCATGGCCCGTTCGGCCGGTTCAAGGCGAAGAGACCGCGAACGGCCCTCAGTGAGGTCCGGCCCCGCGGCGGGGAACGTCCAGGTTCATGGCGCGCGCATCCGGGGGACGGGCTCCCGGACGGCCCAGGAACGAAGCCGCCGACAGGCCTGACCGGCCGGGCGCGACACGCGGTATCGGTGAATGAGAGACTTCAAGGGCATGAAGCGGCAACGGGGCCGCAATCGGCGCTCCGGCGGCGGCCAGAGCGGCGGCCAGAGCAACAACCCGAACCGCTCGTTCGACTCCAACGGGCCCGAAGGCATCAAGGTCCGCGGCAACGCCCAGACCGTTTATGAGCGCTATCAGCAGCTGGCGCGCGACGCGACGTCGTCGGGCGACCGCATCCTGGCCGAGAACTATCTCCAGCACGCCGAGCACTATTTCCGCCTGCTGCGCATCATGCAGCCGAACCGGCCGGTGACCGAGATCGCCGCGCGCGAAGGCCTCGGCCAGGGCTTCGATATCGATTTCGAAGACGAATCCGGCGCACAGGCCGCCCAGTTCGCCGCCGAAGCCGCCCGGGCCGAAGCTCAGGCCCAGCAGCAACAGCAACAGGCCCAGCAGAACCAGCCGCGGGAGCGGGACCGCGACCGGGACCGGGATCGCGACAACCGCGAACCTCGCGAGGCGCGCGAGGGAGCCGATGATCGCTCGGAAGCCCGCAGCGAGGAGCGCGAGGACGGCGAGGCCCGCGAGAGCGGCCGCCGCGAGTCGCGCCGCGAACGCTACGAGCGGCGCAAGCAGGAACGCTACAGCCGCGACGGCGACCAGGCCGAAGGCGCCGCCGATCCCATGCCGGTGATCGAGCCGGAAGCCCGCCCGGAGCCCCGCGAGGAGCGCGGGGCTGAGCACATGCCGAGCTTCCTGACCCGGTCGGCGACGCCGACGGCCGAGCCGGCTGGCGAAGACACGCCCGCGCCGCGCAAGCGCGGACGGCCGAAGAAGGCCGAAACCGTCGCGGCCGACGAAGAGGCCTGACCTAAAGCTCAAAGGAGCGGGCGACCGTGTGGGGCCTGGCCAATCCTGACCGCTTCATGCGCCTGACGCGCGGCTGGGGCCTCGCGCTGGGCCTCATGGCCGCTGTCCTGATCGCCTGGGCCCTGTGGCTCGGCTTCATCGCGCCCGAGGACTACCAGCAGGGCGACACCGTCCGGATCATGTTCGTGCACGTCCCGGCCGCCTGGGTCGCCCTGGCGGCCTATGTGGGACTCGGCGCGGCGAGCTTTTCCGCCTTCGTGTGGCGACACAACCTGGCTGAGGCCGCGGCCAAGACCTGCGCGCCTCTCGGCGCGGCCTTCACGGTCCTGGCCCTGATCACCGGATCGCTTTGGGGCCGACCCATGTGGGGCGCCTGGTGGGTGTGGGACGCCCGGCTGACGTCGGTGGTGGTGCTGCTGCTCTTCTACCTCGGTTGCATCGCCCTGCGGGCGGCGATGGACGACGAGACGCGCGGAGGTCGGGCGGCGGCGATCCTGGCCATGGTGGGGCTGGTGAACCTGCCGATCGTGAAATTCTCCGTGGACTGGTGGAGCACCCTGCACCAGCCGGCCTCGGTGTTCCGCGCCGACGGACCGACCATGACGGCCGAATATCTGTGGCCTCTGCTGCTGATGGGGCTGGGCTACAGCCTGGCCTTCGGCGCCCTGTGGATCACCGCGATCCGCACGGAGGTGGTCCGGCGCCGGGTCGCGGTGCGCGCGGCGCGGCTGGCGGGAGACGCCTGATGCTCGACCTCGATATGGGACGCTACGGCTTTTACGTCTGGGGCTCCTATGGGATCACCGCCCTGGTCCTCGGCGGGTTGGCGGTGAAGGTCTGGCTCGACGCCCGCCGCGCCCGGCGCGCGCTGGATGAGACGGAGCCGCGCCCGTGAGGCCCTGGTACCCGCTCCTGATCCTGGTGCTGGTCGCGGGCATCTGGATCTACATGCGCCAGGGGCCCGCGCCGGCCGAGACGCTGCAGGTCGGCCGCACCCTGCCCGAGGTGACCGTGATTCCCCTGGCGGGGGGCGATCCGCGCCCGCTGTCCGAGGAGGTGGTGGGCGTCACCGTGGTCAACGTCTTCGCCAGCTGGTGCGCACCCTGCCGGGCCGAGCATCCGGTGCTGCAGCAGTTGAGCCGCGAGGGCGTGCGCATCGTCGGCCTCGCCTACCGGGACGAGCCGGCCAACACCCAGGCCTTCCTGACCGAGCTCGGCGATCCCTACTTCCGTGTCGTGACCGACCCGCAAGGGACGACGGATACGCCGCTGGGCCTGGCCGGAGCGGTGCCCCAGACCTTCGTGGTGGCGGCCGACGGCGAGGTTCTGTTCCGCCATTCCGGGCCGCTGGTCGGCACGGACGGCGAGACGGCCCTGGCCGAAATCCGAGACCTGGCGGGCCCGCGTTAACCCTTTATTCGAAAGGGTTTCGTTAACCACGTTTGCATGACCGCGCCGATCCGTCCGGGCCTGACCCCACAGCTTCAGCCGATGCCTGGGGCGACCAAGAGCCCTGCCGCGCTCGCGGCCCAGCGGGCCTTCTTCCAGGCTGCCCTGCAGCAGGCGGGCGCGCCCCAGGCCGCGCAACCGGCCGCTCCTGCCGCCCCGCCCGTCCGCGCCGCCGCGCCGGCGGCTGCGCCCAATGCGAGCGAAAGCGCGCCCCTGCCCCGGCCGGGCCTGCACCTCGACATTCGGGTCTGACCTCGCGGCCGGTGGCGGGCTGTCGCTCCAAAACACACCGCCAAACCGCCAAATACCGCCAAGCCGTCACGGGAGGCCGTGCCGGCCTCTGGCTTCATGTCGCGGTGCGGCGAGATCATCGGCCCAGTCTAAGCGCCGCCTCGACACCGAGCGTCGGCGACACTGACTTTCGGCCAAGCACAGGAACGCGCGCGGAATTTTTCCGACAGATGCGGGCGCCGGGGTTCAGGTGTTCCCGCTCGAGGCCCCTGGCTCGGCCGCCGCCTCCGCCGCCTTGCGCTTCTTCGGCTTGTCCTTGGCCGGTTTCGCCTCGGGCTCCGCGGCGGAGCCTTCGCCCAGCCGGGTCAGGAGCTTGAGGAAGCCTTCGCGCTTAGGCTTGGGCAGCAGAGACAGGATGCGCTTGTCGGCCGCCTTCACCCGTGGGCGCATGATCTCAAGCGCCTCACGGCCCGCGGCCGTCACCCGCACGGTCTTGGCCCGGCCGTCGGTGGCGGAGCGTTCGCGCTCGAGCAGGCCCTTGGCGATCATCCGGGCGGTGAGTTCCGCCAGGGTGGAACGGTCGATGCCGGTGGCCGTGACCAGGTCGGTCTGCGACGGCGCCTCAAGTTCGGCGGCCGCAGCCAGCAGGGCGAACTGGCGCTGGGTCAGGGCGCCGGAGCCTGTTTCCTCGGCGAAGACGCCGAGCGCGGCCTGCAGGGCGCGGTGGAGAAGATGACTCGGAGAATCGGCCAGAGCGCCGCTCGCCTTGCGTTTACCGGACTTGGCCATGCCGTGCTCCCAAGCGTGACTGATCCGGGCACGGTGTTTCGCATGCGGAAGGCTCAGGACGGCGACAGGCCTGCGTCAGGCGCGTGACGGTCTAGGGGGCGGTGTCCGGCTGGGTCGGCGCCATCGGATCGGACGGCTCGTCGTCCTTCACCATGTTGCGCATGATCAGAGGAATGTTCGACAGGCCGAACACGGACGAGGCGATCCAAAGCACGCCCCGGAAACTGACCCAGACGTCGGCCGGGTCGACGTTCGAGCGACCGAGCTGGCCTGCGGCCCAGGCGACGAGCGCCTCGTTGCGGACCAGTTCGTTGACGATGGCCACGCCGGCGAAAAACAGGCCGTAGCGGATCGTCAGGATGGTCCAGGCCCGGTCGTTGATCGGAATGACCGTGCCCAACAGGGCCTTGAGCGGCTGCTTCTTCATCCAGGCGCCGCCCAAGAGCGCGATCGCCAGCCCGGTGTTGAGCGCCGTCACCTTGATCTTCACCCAGATGTCGTCCTGCGTCAGAACGGTCAGAAGACCGAAGACCAGGGCGAAGCCGCCCACGATCAGCGGCAGCAAGGCCAGGCGCTTCTCGACGATCAGCCCCACCGCCACGCCGATGGCCGAGCCCGCGACCAGCACCCAGGTGGCGTTGATGAGAGCCTCGTCGCCATCCATTCCGCGCGCGATGCGGAGGAAGGCGAAGGTCAGGGCGAAGGCCAGCAGGCCCCCGAAGTCGACCGCCTGACGCAGGCCGGAGTGGGACTTGGCGCTCATCGCGTATCCTCGGGAAGTCCGACCAGGGAGCGGGCGAAGGCGCGGGCGTCAAACGGCTGGAGATCGTCGATCCCCTCGCCCACGCCGATCAGCTTGATCGGGGCGTCCGAGGCCTGGGCCACCGGCACCAGGACCCCGCCCCGCGCGGTTCCATCCAGCTTGGTCATCACCAGACCAGATACGTAGGCGGTGCGGCCAAAGATCTGCTCCTGCGCCAGAGCATTGCGCCCCACCGTGGCGTCGAGGACCAGCAGGGTCTCGTGCGGGGCGTCCGGATCGATCTTCTTGAGGACGCGGACGACCTTCAGAAGCTCGTCCATCAGCGCCTGCTTGTTCTGCAGCCGGCCGGCGGTATCGATGAGCACGACGTCGAAGCCTTCGGTCTTCGCCTTGGTGAAGGCGTCGAAAGCGAGCCCGGCGGCGTCCGCGCCCTGGCGGCGGGCCTCGAAATGGGCGCCGGCGCGTTCGGCCCAGATCTTCAGCTGTTCGACGGCGGCGGCGCGGAAGGTGTCGCCGGCCACCACCATGACCTTGGCGCCCTCGCGGGTCAGCTTGGCGGCGATCTTGCCGAGCGTGGTGGTCTTGCCCGAGCCGTTCACGCCCACGAACAGGACCACATAGGGACGCGGGCCCGACAGGGGATCGAAGTCAGCTTGGCGCGGCAGAAGCTCGGCGGCCACGGCGTCGGCCAGCGCTGTGCGCACCTCGGTCTCGTCAGACGCCTTGCCGAAGCGAAGCTCGCCGAAGCGGGCGGCGATCCGCGCGGCGGCGGCCGGGCCGAGGTCGGCCTCGATCAGCTCCTCCTCCAGGGCGTCCAGCTGGGCGGCGGTCAGGGGCTCGCGCGTGGCGAAGGCCTGGACCACCTGTTCGGACATCTGTTTCGAGGAGCGCGACAGCCCCTCGGTCAGGCGCGAGAACCAGCCGCCCTTCTTCTCGGCCATGATCAGATCAGGCCTTCGGCTTCGGCGAGAGCCTTCAGCGACACCAGCGGGCGCGGCCCCCAGTGGGCGATGACTTCGGCGGCCGCCAGCGAGCCCAGCTTGCCGCAGGTCTCCAGCGGCAGGCCGCGCGCCAGGCCGAGCAGGAAGCCGGCGGCGTACTGATCCCCGGCGCCGGTGGTGTCGACCACCTTGTCGACCGGATAGGCGGCGACCTCGACCCGCTGCTCGTCGCGGACGATGACCGAGCCCTTTTCGCTGCGGGTGACGGCGGCGACCTCGACGATGGGACGCAGCCGGGCCAGGGCCGCCTCGAAGTCGGTTTCCTGGAACAGGCTGAGCAGTTCGGCCTCATTGGCCAGGACGATGTCCACCGAGCTCTCGATGAACGGCAGGAGTTCGTCGCGCCAGCGGTCGACCACGAAGGTGTCCGAGAGCGTTACCGCCACCCGGCGGCCGGCCGTGTGGGCGATCTCGGCGGCGCGCACGAAGGCCGCGCGGGCGTCGGCCGGGTCGAACAGATAGCCTTCCAGATAGAGAATCTCGGAGTTGCGCACGAGGTCGGCGTCGATGTCGTCGGGCGTCAGCTGGTTGGCGGCGCCCAGGAAGGTCGACATGGTCCGCTGGCCGTCGCCGGTCACATTGATGAGCGAGCGGCCCGTGGCCGGGCCCGAGGACAGATAGGCGGTGTCGAAGGTCGCGCCGATCGCCTGCATGTCGTGGCGGAAAACCTGGCCCAGCTGGTCCTCAGCGACCTTCCCGATATAGGCCGCCCGGCCGCCAAAGGACGCGGCGCCCGCGATCGTGTTGCCGGCCGAGCCGCCCGAAGCCTCCACGCCCGCGGCCATGGCCGCGTAGAGGCTGACGGCGCGGGCCTCGTCGATGAGCATCATCGAGCCCTTCACCAGGCCCTCGCGTTCGAGGAAGGCGTCATCGCAGGGGGCCAGAACGTCGACGATGGCGTTGCCGACGGCGCAGAGGTCGTGAGTGGTTTCGGTCATGGCCCGCGATTAGCCTTTTGACGCCCCGCTCGCCAGTGCGGGCTTCAAATCCGCGGGAAGCCGCGCCAGAAGGCGGCCATGCCCAGGCTCTGCATCCTCACCCCCGATCCCGACGACGAGTCCTTCCATAGCCGCTGGCGCGAGGTCTTCGCCCGCATGGCCGAGCCGCTCCAGGCCGCCGGCGCGACGGTCGAGGGCCGGGCCTGGACGACGGACGAGGACCTGTCGGGCTTCGACCTGATCCTGCCGCTGATGGTCTGGGGCAACTATCGCGCCGTGGACCGGTGGCTGGACCGGGTGGCGGACTGGGAGCGGCAGGGCCTGCCGATCCAGAATCCACCGTCGGTCCTGCGCTGGAACGTCGACAAGATCTACCTCGACCGGCTGCGCCAGGGCGGGGCGCCGACGCCGCCGACGGTCTGGGTCGAGCGGGGCGATGCGGAGGCCGTGCGCCGGGCGCGCGAGCAGATCGGCTGGACCGATGTGGTCCTGAAACCCCGCCGCTCCGGCGGGGCCTACCGGACCCACCGGCTGATGGCCGATGATCCGCTGGACTTCGAGGCCATCGAGGCGCCGGCGATGATCCAGCCCTACTTCCCGGGCGTGGGCGCGGAGGGCGAGGTCTCGCTGATCTTTTTCGAAGGCCGCTTCAGCCACGCCATCCGCAAGGTGGCCGCCAAGGGCGACTTCCGCGTCCAGCCCGACTGGGGCGGCGAGGTCACCCGCGCCGAGCCGGACGATGCCGAAATGGCCGCCGCCCAGGCCGCTCTCGCCGCCATCGAGGAAGGGCCGCTGCTCTACGCCCGCGTCGACATGGTCCGCGACCAGGAGAACCGGCCGGTGATCATGGAGCTCGAGCTGCTCGAGCCCGACCTCTACCTGGGCTACGAGGCCGGCGCCCAGGCGCGCTTCGTCGAGGCGGTCCTCGGTCGCGCCTGAGCCCTAGAGGTTCAACAGCGCCGGATCGCCGCCCTGGGCGGAGATGTTGTTGCTGATGGCCTTCTCGGACGCATAGCGGATCAGGCTGTAGGGGCCGCCGGCCTTGGGGCCGGTGCCGGACAGGCCCTCGCCGCCGAAGGGCTGGACGCCGACCACCGCGCCGATGATCGAGCGGTTGATGTAGACGTTCCCGGCCGGGACCAGACGCGCGACCTCGTCGGCGAAGGCCTCGATCCGGCTGTGGACGCCCAGTGTCAGGCCATAGCCGCGCTCGGCCAGGGCCGAGGCGGTCTCGCGCAGCTTGGACGGGTGGTACCGGCAGACGTGCAGGATCGGGCCGAAGACCTCGCGCTCGAGGTAGTCGGGCGTCGGCACCTCGGCGATGGTCGGGGCGAAGGCGTGTCCGTGCCGGGCGGCCTCGGGCAGTTCGGCGCGGGCGATGACCTTGGCGTCGCCTTCGAGGCGCTCGAGGTGGGCCTCCAGCGCCGCCTTGGCCTCGGCGTCGATGACCGGGCCGATGTCGGTGGTCGGATCGGACGGATCGCCCACCACCTGGGCGGCCAGCGCGCCCTTCAGCCCCTCGATCAGGGCGTCGGCCGCGTCGTGCGGGACGTAGAGGAGGCGCAGGGCCGAGCAGCGCTGGCCCGAAGAGCCGAAGGCCGAGAGGATCACGTCGTCGATCACCTGCTCCTTCAGAGCGGTGGTGTCGACGAACATGCCGTTCAGCCCGCCGGTCTCGGCGATGAAGGGGATGATCGGGCCGGGCCGGTTGGCGATCGACCGGTTGATCAGGGTCGCGGTGTCGGTGCCGCCGGTGAAGGCCACGCCCTGAACGGCCGGATGCACGACCAGCCTGGCGCCGACGGTCTCGCCGCGGCCCGGCAGCAGGGCGAGAAGATCGGGGTTCAGGCCGGCCTTGTAGAACAGGCGCACGGCCTCGGCGGCCACGAGCGGCGTCTGCTCCGCCGGCTTGGCCAGCACCGCGTTGCCGGCGGCGAGCGCGGCGGTGATCTGGCCGGTGAAGATGGCCAGCGGAAAGTTCCACGGGCTGATGGCGCAGAAGACGCCCCGGCCGTGCAGCACGAGCTGGTTGATCTCACCGACCGGCCCCTCGAGCGTGCGCGGCCCACCGAAGTCGCGCTCGGCGAGCATGGCGTAGTAGCGGCAGAAATCCGCCGCCTCGCGCACCTCGGCCACGCCGTCGTTCAGCGTCTTGCCGGCCTCACGGCTGAGCAGGGCGACCAGCCGGTCCATGTCTGCCTCGAGCGCATCGGCCATGGCGCGGAGAACCGGCGCCCGGCCCGCGCCGCCCAGACGGTCCCATGCGGACTGGGCGCGCACCGCCGCGCCGGCCGCGGCCTCGATGTCCTCCTCCGAGGCCTCCGAGACGTGACCGATCAGCTGGCGGGTGTCCCAGGGGTTGCGGACCTCCTGCGGGTTCACGCCGGCGCGCAGCGAGCCGCCGACGATCGGGCCGGAGGTGAGCTTCTCCGAATCCAGCTTCTCCAGAGCGCGAGCGTGGCGCTCGCGATCGGCTTCCTGGCTGTAGTCGCGGCCCAGCGAGTTCTGGCGGTCGCCGTACATGTCTTTCGGCCTCGGGATCTTGGGGTGCGGGCCGGGCTGGGCCTCGACCTGGGTGATGGGATCGGCGGCCACGGCCTCGGCCGGGACGCGCTCGTCCAGCAGGGCATGGACGAAGGAGGAGTTGGCGCCGTTCTCGAGCAGGCGGCGCACCAGATAAGGCAACAGCTCCTCGTGCCCGCCGACGGGGGCGTAGGCGCGCACCATGGTGTTCTTGCCGGCCACCGCGTAGAGCGCCTCGCCCATGCCGTGCAGGCGCTGGTACTCGACCGTCACCCCCGCCTCGACCGCCATGCGGCCGACGGCGGCCAGCGTGTGCGCGTTGTGGGTGGCGAACTGGCTGAATATGTCTGGCGAGGCGTCGATCAGCTTCCTGGCGCAGGCCAGGTAGTTGAGGTCCGTCGCCGCCTTGGTGGTGAAGACCGGATAGTCCGGGCGGCCGGCGATCTGGGCGCGCTTGATCTCCGTGTCCCAGTAGGCGCCCTTGACCAGCCGCACCATGAGCCGTCGACCGCGGCCGCGGGCGATGCGGACGATGGCGTCGATGACCTCGGGACAGCGCTTCTGATAGGCCTGCACCGCCAGACCCAGGCCGGTCCAGGCGCCCAGCGACTCCTCGCCCGCCAGCCGGTCGAGCAGTTTCAGCGAGATGACGAGGCGGTCGGCCTCCTCGGCGTCGATGGTGAAGTTGAGGTCGTGCCGCGCGGCGATCTCGGCCAGTCGCTTCACGCGCGGATAGAGCTCGGCCCAGACGCGCTCTTCCTGCACCGCCTCGTAGCGCGGCGACAGAGCCGACAGCTTGACCGAAACTCCGTGCCCGCTCTCGGGACCGGAGCCGGCGCGGCGGGCCTGGCCGACGGTCTCGATGGCGTGCGCGTAGATGCCCTCATAGCGGGCGGCGTCTGCCTCGGTTCGGGCCCCCTCGCCCAGCATGTCGAAGCTGCACAGCCAGCCCTCGCGGCCGGCGCGGCGGATGGCGGCCTCGATGGTGCGGCCGAGCACGAACTGCTCGCCCATGATGCGCACGGCGGCGGCCACGGCCTGGCGGATGACGGGCTCGCCGATGCGGCCTGCCACGCGCTTGAGGAAACCGCCCAGGTCGCGCTTGGCCTCGTCGTCGACGTCCACCAGCTTGCCGGTCAGCATCAGGCCCCAGGTCGAGGCGTTGACGAACAGGCTGTCGGACTGGCCGAGGTGGCTGGCCCAGTCGGCGGAACCGATCTTCTCGGCGATCAGGCGGTCGCGGGTGTCCTCGTCGGGCGTGCGCAGCAGGGCCTCGGCCAGGCACATGAGGGCCAGACCCTCGCGAGTTCCGAGCGAGAACTCCTGCAGAAAGCTCTCGACCACGCCCTGCCGATTGGCGTTCTGACGCGCCGCCTCGACCAGCCGCACGGCCTCGGCGTGCACCGCCGCGCGGGCCTCGCCGCCGAGCGGCGGATCCGCGAGCAGGGCGGCGATGGTCTGGGATTCGTCGCGGAATTTGATCGCGTCGAGATCGTCGAACGGAAGGGGGGCGAGCGCCATGGCGCGCTCTCTAGTCCCCGCCGCGAAAAAGGGAAAGCGGGACGAAGATCCCTACCTCTGGATGTCCTGGATCTTGATGATCGCGGGGCCGAGGATGACGACGAAGAGCACCGGCAGGAAGAAGATGATCATCGGCACGGTGAGCTTGGCCGGAAGCGCCGCCGCCTTCTTCTCGGCGGCCGACAGACGCAGGTCGCGGTTCTCCTTGGCCATGACGCGCAACGCCTGGGCGAGCGGCGTGCCGTACTTCTCGGCCTGGATCATGGCGGTGGCGACCGACTTCACCCCGGGGTGGTTGGTGCGCTTGGCCAGGCCCTCGTAGGCCATCCGCCGCTCGGGCAGGTAGCTGAGCTCGGCGGACAGCAGCGAGAACTCTTCGGCCAGTTCGATCGAGCGGCTGCCGATCTCCGAACCGACCTTCTGGATGGCGGCCTCGATCGACATGCCGGCCTCGACGCAGATCAGCAGCAGGTCGAGCGCGTCGGGGAAGGCCTGCATGATCGACTGCTGGCGCTTCTGGGCGATGTTCGAGACGTAGAGGTTGGGCGCGTAGTAGCCGAGCAGCAGCCCCGCGACCGTGAAGGTCACCTTCGACATGCCCGGCAGGCCGAAGTCGTTGATCAGGAACAGGTAGACGCCGATCAGCGCCGAGAAGATGAACGGGCTGGCGAAGCGGAAGAAGTAGAAGGTCGTGACCGGGCGCGGGCCGCGGAAGCCGGCCTGGGCCAGCTTGTCGACGACCTTGGGATCCTCGAGCAGCTTGGACAGGTTCAGCCGGTCGACGATGCGCTTCTTGAAGCCCTCGTCGGTGTGGCGCAGGCCGCCCTGGCCCTGGGCGATGGCCTGGCGAGAGCGGCGCTTGAGTTCGTCGCGGCGGGTCGAGACGGCCTTCATCCGGCTCTCGAGCTTGGCCCCGCCGGTCGCGGAGCTGAGCAGGGTCAGCACCGTGGCGAAGGTCAGGACCGCCACCCCGATGGTCAGGAGGTTGGCGGGGTCGGTCAGGAAGCGCATCCAGTCCATCGGCCGCCTCCTAGAACTTGAACGAGATCATTTTTTTCATGGTGAAGATCCCTGCGGCCATCCACAGGGCGCTTCCCATGAGCATGATCTGCCCGCGCATGTCGGTGAACATCAGCATCATGTACGCAGGGGTCGTGACCATCACCATGGCCATGACCGCCGGGGGCAGGGAGCCGATGATGCCGGCGGACGCCGTGGCTTCCGAAGACAGGGCCTTGATCTTCTCGGACATCAGCTTGCGTGACCGCAGCACCGCCGACAGGTTGCCCAGCGCCTCGGCGAGGTTGCCGCCCGTCTTGGCCTGAATGGCGATGACGATGGTGAAGAAGCGCAGCTCCGGCGTGGGCATGCGCTCGTACATCTTCTCCAGGGCCTGCTCGAGCGTCAGGCCGACGCCGATGTTCTCCACCAGCCGCTGGAACTCCGGGCCGAGCGGCGCGGGGCTCTCGCGGCCGATGATCTTGAGGGTGTCATGGACCGGCAGGCCCGACTTGATGCCGCGCACGATGATGTCGACGGCGTTGGCGAACTCGCCCGAGAACTTCTTCATCCGGCGCTTGCCGAGGAAACCGACGACCCAGCGCGGCAGGCCCAGGCCGAACACGATCAGCAGGCCCAACGCCAAGAACCAGGGCGCCCCGAACATGAAGCTGAGAAGGCCCGCGAACACGCCGGACACCGCCGAGATGATCCAGAAGACGTGGATCGGCAGGCTGAGGCCCGCCTGGCGCAGTTTGGCCGCCATGGTGACGCGGGCCTTGCGCTCCTTGCGGTCGGCGTCCTTGAGCTGGAGCAGGATCTGCTTGCGCCGCTGCTCCTGGGTCTGGGGGATCGCCCCGCGCGCCGCCTTGGCGTTCTGCTGCGGAGACTTGATGCCGAAGTTCTGGGCGCGCTTGACCGCCTTGGAGCTCGAATCGTCGCCGCCGACGAAGACAAAGCCCAGGCTGGCTATGGTCACGAAGCCCAGGACCGCCGCGAGGATCACCAGCATCTACGCTACTCCGCCGCGTCCAGGGCTTCGGCCAGTTCCCGTTCAAGACCGTAGTAGCGGGCGCGGTCCCAGAAGCGCGGACGCGCGATGCCGGTCGAGCGGTGCCGGCCGATGATGCGACCGTGCTCGTCCTCGCCGGTGATCTCGTAGACGAACAGGTCCTGGGTGACGATGACGTCGCCTTCCAGCCCGACCACCTCGGTGATGTGGGTGATGCGGCGCGAGCCGTCGCGCAGGCGCGCGGCCTGGATGATGACGTCAACCGAACCGACGATCATCTCGCGGATCGTCTTGGACGGCAGGCCATAGCCGCCCATGGTGATCATGGACTCCATCCGGCTGATGGCTTCACGCGGGCTGTTGGCGTGCAGCGTGCCCATCGAGCCGTCGTGGCCGGTGTTCATGGCCTGCAGCAGGTCGAAGGCCTCCGGGCCACGGACCTCGCCGACAATGATGCGCTCGGGACGCATGCGCAGGCAGTTCTTGACCAGGTCGCGCATGGTGATCTGGCCCTGGCCCTCGAGGTTCGGCGGCCGGGTCTCCAGGCGCACCACGTGCGGCTGCTGGAGTTGGAGCTCGGCGGCGTCCTCGCAGGTCACCACGCGTTCGGTCGGGTCGATGAAGGCGGTCAGGGTGTTGAGCAGAGTCGTCTTGCCCGAGCCCGTGCCGCCCGAGATGACCGTGTTGCATCGGCAGGCGCCGATGACGCCGAGCACGCGCGCCCCTTCGGGGCTGATGGAGGCGTACTCCACCAGATTGCGCATGGTCAGCTTGTCTTTCTTGAACTTCCGGATCGTCAACGTCGGGCCGTCGATGGCCAGCGGCGGGGCGATGACGTTGACGCGCGAGCCGTCC
>CBIHLR010000007.1:0-30106 GCA_966210875.1 uncultured Brevundimonas sp.
AGGCCTGGGAGGATTCCGCCCTGCCGATCGACTGCGCCCAGACGATCAGCCAGCCTTATATCGTCGGCCTGATGACCCAGGCGCTGGACGTCCAGCCGCGCCACCGCGTGCTCGAGATCGGGACCGGTTCGGGCTACCAGGCGGCGATCCTCTCGAAGCTGGCCCGCTTCGTCTATTCCGTGGAGCGCTACAGGGGGCTCATGCTCGAGGCCGAGGCGCGCCTGAAGAAGCTGGGTTGCGACAACGTCTTCATCCGCCACGGCGACGGCTCGAAGGGCTGGCCGGAGCAGGCGCCGTTCGACCGGATCATGGTCACGGCCGCCGCGCCGCACGAACCGACCGAACTGATCGCCCAGCTGAAGCCGGGCGGGATCATGGTCGCGCCGGTCGGCAAGGCCGGCTCGCAGTTCCTGCACCGCTATGTGGCGGAGGAGGGAGGCTCCTTCCGGCGCGAGACCCTCATCGAGGTTCGGTTCGTGCCGCTGGTCGAAGGCGTGGCACGGGAGGGGTGATCATCGTCTTCCTCGGCCTTGAGCCGAGGATCGGACGCCGAGCGCCCGATCTCTCTGCAGGAGAGGACTGGACGACGGAACGTCTGGCCCTCGGGGCAAGCCCGAGGGTGACGACACAGGTCAGGTGATCTTCTTGGCGGTGGCGGGGTCAGAAGCCGGGAAGGACTCCTCGACGGCCTCGTCGATCAGGGCTTCCTGACGGTCCTCGGCTTCCTGCCCCTTCAGCTGATCGGGCTTCTGTCCCTTTTCCAGCTCCTCGACCCGGCGGGCGTGCGGACCGTCGACGGACTTGTCTTCCTCGCGCAGCTTGCCCGGCGCTGCGTCCGCGGCGGCGGGACCGCCGCGTTCCAGAAAGCCCTTCTTGTCGGATTCGTGCTTGCTCATGTCAGGCCTGTTCCTCGTCGCCATAGCCGAGCGCCTCGACATCGTCGTCGGACAGCTCACGGCGGGGCTCGAAATGGGCGGCGCTGCCTTGAGGGCCCTTAAGGTTCTCGACGTCGCCGACATAGACCAGGGTGGCCTCGTCTCCCGCCTGGTCGTCCACGCCTTGCAGGTCGTCGAGGTCGGTCGGCTCGTCGAGGTCATTGTCGTCATAACCGTCGGTGCGGACGACCTCGTCCTCCTCCTCGGAGAACTCGTCGGCGTCGGCGGCCAGGTCGAGGTCGTCGTCCTCGTCGCCGTCGGCGTGGGTGACGTCGAGGACATCCGGTATCTCCTCGAAGGTCCGGAACTCGTTGGTCGGGGCCCCGGCGTCGGCGGGGTCGAGGTTGTCCTCGTCAAAGACCTCGGACTGGTCCTGTTCGTCGTAGCCGTCGATGTCGACCTCGGGCATGTCGCGCCTCCTTCTGTCGAAGGCGAAACGCTCCGCGCTTGGCCGCCGTTCCCGGCGGATCGCGGGTCGCTAGAGGGGCCGGGCCATGGCCTCGGCCATGCGGCCCATGACATCCTCCCAGCCGTTGAACCGGCCGGTGTGGAAGCACTGCGCCTGCGGGTAGCAGGGATAGCCGTCGGTCCCGAAGCGGGGCCAGGCGTCCGGCGTGGTGATCAGCCACAGGGGCGCGCCGACGGCGGCGGCGATGTTGGTCGTCGCATTGGCCGGGCCGGCGACGAGGTCCAGCGCGGCCGACAGGGCGGCGACCTCGTCGAGATCCTGCTTCAGGTCGATCCCGTCCGGATTCCAGACCTCGATGCCGGCGGCTTCGGCTTCAGCCAGTTCTCGGCTGACATCACCGTACTGCAGATTCACGAAGCGTCGGCCGGGCGTCGCCAGCACCGGCTTCCACAGCTCGAACGGTGAGAAGTAGCGGCCGCGGGTGCCGTCCAGGTTCAGGCTCTTCCACAGGACCCCGACCTTGGGCTCGGGCCCCAGCTCGGCCAGACGGGCCTTCCAGTAGGCGACGCGCTGAGGATCCGGCGTCAGAAAGCGCTCCCGGGCCGGGAAGCTGGCGACGTCCGGCCGGAAGCGCTTGAACAGCGAAGCGATGGGCGCCCAGTACTCGACCGGCGTGTCGTCCATGAACGGCGTGGTCCGCATCTGATGGCCGTTCAGCTTGAAGGTCCGATGCGCCCCCACGACGGCCGTGGGGAAGCTGCGCTGGAACAGCGGGACCAGCCGCCGCTCGACCGCGATGTAGAGCTTGCCGCCCGGCCCCATGGCCTCGGCCACGTCGGGCAGGACGTTGGCGAACAGGACCTCATCGCCGAGGCCCTGTTCGGCGATGACCAGCAGGCTGCGCCCCTCGATCGGCGTGTCGGCGTGCCAGCGCTCGGCGTCGGTGACGAATCGAACCGCGTCGGCGGAGTGGGGCGAGAAGCGTTCCTCGTAGTCCTCGAAACCGCCGGCCAGGTCGCCCAGCGCCATGCGGACCGTCGCGCGGGAGATGGTCATCATGGCGCGCTCGAAGGCGCTCGTCGTGCCGTCCAGCGCCTCGTTGATGTCCTTCAGGGCGCCTTGCGGGTCACCGAGCGACATGCGGGCGTTGCCGCGATTGTAGCGCGCCTTCGCGAAGGTCGGGTCGAGGCGCAGGGCCTCCTCGAAGAAGACGAAGGACTGATCGACGTCGGACTGCTCGGACAGGACCGTGCCGAGCGTGTTCCAGAGCAGTATCTCCTCCGGATGCGCCAGCAGCACGGGCTGGAGCAGGGCGACGGCCTCTTCGTAACGGCCGACGTCGCGCAGGATGCACGACAGGTTGTTGACCGCCTCGATGTTCCCCGGGTTCCGGACCAGGAAGGCGTGGTAGAACTTCTCGGCGATGTCGAGGTGGCCCAGCCGCTGGGCGAGGCGGCCAAGGTCGTTGGCCAGCTCGGCCTGGTCGGGGGAGAGGCGCAGGGCGGTCTCATAGGCTTCGAAGGCGGTCGGGAAGTGCTCGAGCTTCTCGCGGCAGATGGCCAGCAGCCGCCAGCCAAGCGCATTCCTCTCGTCGAGCTCGAGCGCCTTGAGCAGGTGCTTGCCCCCGGCAGACCAGTCCTGCTCCATCATGGCCGCGACCCCGGCCTGCAACCACGGAACGGCGGCGGACTGCTTCAGCTCGGCCATCGCCTGGGCCAGCCGCTGGACACCCGAGGCCGCATCCCCGGCCAGCTGGTCGGCGGGCCGGACCTGGAGCGGAGCGGCGCCGGCCTGGGCGGCGCTCGAGGCTTGGCGAGCGGTCATGTGATTCCCTGTCCCCGAGGATAGGCAAGCACGCTCGCGCGCGCATGGTTAAGGCCCCGCTAACCATGATCGCGGCATGCCTGCTCACAGTGGATTAACTGTCGGGCGGCCAGTCTGGCCGCCAAGGGGAGGGCTGAATGCCGCTCAAGCTGTCGCTGAAGCCAGGGGAACGGTTCGTGCTGAACGGCGCGGTCGTCCAGAACGGCGACCGGCGCGGATCGCTCATCCTGCAGAACAAGGCCTCGGTGCTCCGCGAGAAGGACATCATGCAGGCCGAGGACGCGAACACCCCGGCCAAGCGCATCTATTTCCCGGTCATGATGATGTACCTGGACGAGGGCTCGGCCGACAAATTCTACGACGAATTCGTACGGCGCGTGACGGAGTTCATGAGCGTCGTGAAGAACCCGGACGCGCTGGCCGACTGTGTGGCCGCGTCCAAGCATGTGATGGCGCGCGAGTACTACAAGGCGCTGCTCGCGGCCCGGAAGATCATCGACTACGAAGAGCAGAGGCTGGGCAATGGGCTTTCAGGCGTACAGACAGGCGGCTGAGCGGACCGAAGAGCCGCGCTCGGCCGAGTACCGCCTGTTCGGTCAGGTCACGCGCGCCCTGATGGCGGCCGCCGAGGCCGACCCGACCGATATCGCCACGCGTATCGACGCGCTCGACTGGAATCGCCGGGTCTGGTCGGCGCTGGCCACCAGCTGCTCGGATCCCGACAACGCCCTGCCTCAGCCGGTCCGAGCGCAGATCATCTCGCTCAGCCTCTGGGTGTCGCGTCACACCTCCGCGGTCATGCGCCGCGAGGAGGAGATCGAGCCGCTCGTCGAGATCAACCGCATCCTGATGCAGGGCCTCGCCGGCCCCGGTGGCGAAGCCCAGGCGGCCTAGGCCGCGTCTTCGAGCAAGGCCCGAATCGGCGCGAAGCCGGAGCGGTGCGCCGGGCAGGGGCCCAAGCGCTTGAGCGCTTCGACGTGGGCGGGGGCGTGATAGCCCTTGTGGCTGGCGAAGCCGTAGCCGGGCCATTCGGCGTCGAGTTCGACCATGACCCGGTCGCGGGCTTGCTTGGCCAGGATGGAGGCGGCAGCGATCGAGGCCGAGAGGCCATCACCGCCGACGACTGTGCGGATCTCGCAGGGCAGTTTGAAGGGATAGTTGCCGTCGACCAGGGCGAAGGCCGGTTCGATCTCCAGCGCCTCGACGGCCCGGCACATGGCCAGGCCGGTCGCGTGCAGGATGTTGAGCTCGGCGATCTCCTCGACCGAGGCGAAGGCGACCGACCAGGCCACGGCCTTGACCTTGATCTGGGCCTCGAGCCGCTCTCGCGTGTCGAAGTTGAGCTTCTTGGAATCGTCGAGCCCCTGGAGCCGGGCGCCGGGCTTGAGGATGACGGCGGCGGCCGCCACCGGCCCGGCCCACGGGCCGCGTCCGGCCTCGTCCACGCCGCAGACCGGCTGGGCGCAGAGCTTTTCGAGCGTCAGGCTGGGGCCGATCCTGCGGGTCACGGCCGGGCCATATCCCGGACCTCGCCGTGGCGGAAGCAGGGGGTCACGTGATCGTTGACCATACCCACAGCCTGCATAAAGGCGTACACAATCACCGGCCCGCAGAAGTTGAAGCCACGCGCCTTGAGCGCCTTGGCCATGGCGACCGATTCGGCGGTCTGGGTCGGGACCTCCTTCATCGAACTCCACTGGTTCTGGATCGGCTGGCCGCCCACGAACTCCCACAGCCAGGCCGAGAAATCCTCGCCGCTGTCCTGCATCTCGCACCAGATGCGCGCGCCCTTGATGGCGGCGTCGATCTTGGCCGCCGAGCGGACGATGCCCGCGTCGTTCAGCAGCCGCTGGCGGTCGGCCTCGCCGTAGGCCGCGACCCTGCGCGGCTCGAAGCCGTCGAAGGCGGCGCGGAAGGCCTCGCGCTTTCTCAGGATGGTGATCCAGGCCAGCCCGGCCTGGAAGCCGTCGAGCACCAGCTTCTCCCAGAGCGCGCGGGCGTCGTACTCGGGCACGCCCCAGTCGGCGTCATGGTAGGCGACGTAGAGCGGATCGGTCCCGCACCAGCCGCAGCGCGATTCGGTCATGAGCCGAGGTTAGCCCCGCAGGGACTTCAAGGCATCCAGCGCCCGCAATCTCGCGGCTGCGTGGTCCACAACCGGCTTCGGATAGGTCACGCCCAACTCGACGCCCGCCCGCCTGAGGACATCCGCCGACGCCTTCCAGGGCGCGTGGATGGCGTCGGCCGGCAGGTTCGCCAGTTCGGGGACCCAGCGACGGACATAGTCGCCCTTCGGATCGAACTTCTCGCCCTGCGAGACCGGATTGTAGATGCGGAAATAGGGCGCGGCGTCGGCGCCGGAGCCGGCGGTCCACTGCCAGTTCTGGGCGTTGGAGGCGAGGTCGGCGTCGACCAAGGTGTTCCAGAACCAGGCCTCGCCCTCGCGCCAGTCGACCAGCAGATCCTTGATCAGGAAGGAGGCCACGACCATCCGCACCCGGTTGTGCATCCAGCCGGTCGCCCAGAGCTGGCGCATGCCGGCGTCTACGAGCGGATAGCCCGTCAGACCTCGCCGCCAGGCCTCCAGGCCCTCGGGATCGCTGCGC
This sequence comes from uncultured Brevundimonas sp., assembly GCA_966210875.1. GTDB lineage: Bacteria > Pseudomonadota > Alphaproteobacteria > Caulobacterales > Caulobacteraceae > Brevundimonas. Next base: position 5,775 of record CBIHLR010000007.1, read on the forward strand.
CACGGCATGCGGTCGAACTCGGGGCGGAAGGCCTTGGTCGGCAGATTCGGAAAGGCGCAGAGCAGGTGGGCGGAGAACTCGCGCCAGGCGATCTCGGCGGCGAACTTCTCGGCCTGGCCGTGCGGGACGTCGCCCGCTTCCGCGGCGGCGCGGGCGGCCTGGGCGGCGCGCCAGGGATCGATCTCGCCGAAGTGCAGGTGCGGCGACAGGCGGCTCGTGCCCTCCCGGTCCGGCCGGTCGCGATCCTCGGCGTAGGTCGCCAGCGCCTCCTCCAGGAAGTGATCGAGGGCGGCGGCCGCCCCGGCCTCGCCCGGAGTCCAGTCGAAACCGCGTGACCAGTCCGGTTTCGTCGGATGCAGGCCGAGACTGTCGACGGTCTGCGACGCGATCTTCATTTCAGGAAATGGCAGCTGCTTCGGCGCTCGTCGGGCCTGCCGCGGCCGCGCCTGGTCCCAGAGCGCCCGCATGAAGGGCGTGAAGACCTTGAAGGGCTCGCCCGCCTTGGTGAGCACCGACCCGGGCGCCGCGAGCAGGGCGCCGTTGAAGCCCCGGACCTCGCGTCCCGTCTCCTTCACGCCCTCGGCGAGGCGCCGGTCGCGCTCCCAGGCTTCGGGCTCGAACAGGCGGTTCATGAACACGCAGCCGGCGCCGGTCTCCTCGGCCAGCCGCAACACCTCGGTTTCAGCGTCGCCCGAACGAATGATCAGCCACGACCCGCGCTGTTCCAGATCGCCGGCCAGGGCGCGCAGGCTCTTGTCGAGCCACCAGCGCGACGCCGCGCCGATGGGGCGGCCTTCGAGCGTCTCGTCCCAGATGTAGAGTGGAACGACCGGGGCGTCGGACTGGAGGGCGGCCTCCACGGCGGGATTGTCGGCAAGCCGCAGGTCGCGTCGGAACCACAGGATCACGGGGGCGGTCATGGCCGGGGCGTCTCCTGCGACTTGCGCGGGCCTTGCCCCCGCGCCACTTCTTCGACACTCAGGGCGCGCATACGGCCGCCACGCCCGCACCTCAAGGACCTGTCGTGACCTCCCCTAACGCCCGCATCGAGTTGAAGACCCCCCGCCCCGTGGTGATCGGCGGCGGCGAGCGGCTCGCCTTCATCGCCGGCCCCTGCCAGATGGAGAGCCGCCAGCACGCCCTGGAGACGGCCGCTGCGCTCAAGGAGATCGCCGACCGGCTCGGCGTCGGGATGATCTACAAGACCTCCTATGACAAGGCGAACCGCACCTCGGCCAACGCCGCGCGCGGTATCGGGCTGAAGGATTCGCTGCCGATCTTCGCCGAGATCCGCGAGACGACGGGCATGCCGACCCTCACGGACGTGCACGAGATCGACCACTGCGCGCCGGTCGCAGAAGCCGTAGACGTCATCCAGATTCCGGCCTTCCTCTGCCGTCAGACGGACCTCCTCGTCGCCGCGGCGAGGACCGGCCGGACCATCAACATCAAGAAGGGCCAGTTCCTGGCCCCCTGGGACATGAAGAACGTGATCGCCAAGGTCACGGGCGCTGGCAATCCGAACGTCATGGCCTGCGAGCGCGGGGTCAGCTTCGGCTACAACACCCTGGTGTCCGACATGCGCTCCCTGCCGATCATGCGCGAGATCGGCTGTCCCATCGTCTACGACGCCACCCACTCCGTGCAGCAGCCGGGCGGGCAGGGGACCTCCTCGGGCGGCCAGCGCGAGTTCGTGCCGGTGCTGGCGCGCGCGGCGGTGGCGGTCGGCGTCGACTGCGTCTTCATGGAGACCCACCCGGATCCGGATCACGCGCCGTCGGACGGGCCTAACATGGTGCCGCTCAGCCAGTTCGAGGCGCTGTGCGCCGAGCTTCTGGAATACGACGCGCTGACCAAGCGCCGCTCCGCTTAAGGGACGGGACCGTGGGGCGGGTCCGGCTCAGCTGCTGCATCATCGCCAGGGACGAGGCGGACCGCATCGCTCGGTGTATCGAGGCCGTGAAAGGGCTCGCCGACGAGATCGTCGTCGTGGATTCCGGCTCCACGGACCGGACCGTGGAGATCGCCCGAGAGCTCGGCGCACGCGTGTTTCACCGCGATTGGGACGGCTATGGCCCCCAGAAGCGCTACGCCGAGGATTGCGCGGCCTATGACTGGGTCCTGAACCTCGACGCCGACGAGGTGGTGACGCCCGAACTGGCCGAGGAGATCCGCACCCTGCTGTCGATCGGCCAGCCCCCGCTGGCGGCCTATCGCGTGCGCATGCCGGTGGTGTTCCCCGGCCATCGGAAGCCGCGCCTGTGGGCCGAATCGCACAACTACGTCCGGCTGTATGACCGCCGCCGCGTCCGCTTTCGCGACAGCCTGGTCCACGACACGGTGGACACCAAGCACGAGCGCGTGGGCCAGCTGAGCCACCCGGCGCTGCACTATTCCAACCGCTCCATCGAGCACGTTCGCCAGAAACTGGACCGCTACACCCATCTCCAGGCCAAGGAGCTGAGGAAGTCGCCGCTGCTGGTCACCCTGCGGCTCCCGTTCGAATATCCGCTGGTGTTCATCCGCTACTATCTGCTCCGTCGGAACTTCACCGGCGGCATGTTCGGGCTGCAGTCCAGCCACATCGCCGCCGAGATGCGGGTGCGCCGGCTGCTGCGCATCCTCAAGGCCCAGCGGGAGGCGCGCGCTTGAGTGGGGACATCACCCTGGTGGTCACCTCCTGCGGCCGGTTCGACCTGCTCGAGGAGACGCTCGCCAGCCTGGAGGCCGCAGAGCCCGGCGGCTTCGCGCGCCGGATCATCGTGGAGGACTCGGCCGACCCGAAAATGGCGGAAAGGATCCGGGCGCGCTTCCCCGAGTATGACCTGCTCTTCAACGAGCCGAACATCGGCCAGATGCGCTCGATCGACCGGGCCTACTCGGAGGTGCGCACGCCTTACGTCTTCCACTGCGAGGACGACTGGCGCTTCGAGACGGGGGGCTTCCTGCAGCCGTGCCGCGATGTTCTGGAGAGCCATCCGGAGATCGCGGTGGCCTGCGTGCGCAAGGTGATGGAGCTGGCCCCCAGGTACCGCGAGCGGTTGCAGCCGCTGGACGGCCGGGCCGACGTGCTCCGCATGCCGCCCGACGCCCATCCCGAATGGTTCGGCTACAGCTTCAATCCGAGCCTGGTCCGGCTGGAGACCTTCAAACGTTATGGGCCTTTCGCGGCGCATGGTTCGGAGGAGATCCTCAGCTACCGCATGAAGCGCGACGGCTTCGCCATGACCTTCCTGAACCCGGGCTCGGCGGTGCACATCGGCGGCGAGGCCCACGTCGAGGACCCGTTCCGAAAGGCGCGCGCCAAGGGTTTCCTGCCCAAGCTGAAGCGATCCATCGACAAGCGGCTGACGCGGCTGCGCCGCCGGTTCGGCGGCGACTGAGCCGTGTCGCTCCAGAACCCGAACCTGCTGGAGAAGATCGGCTGGCGCATCGAGGCCCTGGCCTATGACGCCGTCAGCGGGCTGCTGCGCGCCCTGCCGGTCGATACGGCCTCGGCCTTCGGGGGCTGGCTGTTCCGCAGGGTCGGGCCCCTGACCCCCAGCCACCGTACGGCCAGCGACAACCTCAAGCTGGCCTTCCCGGAGATGGGGGAGGAGGAGCGCGCGCGCCTGCTCGACGCCCAGTGGGACAACGTCGGCCGCGCCTTCGCCGAGTTTCCCCTGATGGACCGCATCCGGCCGGCGACCGGTCGCGTCGAGGTGGTCAACGGAGAGCGGCTTGCCGAAATCCGCGCCCGGGGCGAGCCGGTGGTCTTCATGTCCGGCCACTTCGCCAACTGGGAGGTGATGCCGGCCACCATCGTCGAGAGCGGCGTCACCTGCCTGATGACCTATCGGGCGATGAACAATCCCTACATCGACGCCCGAGTGAAGAAGGGCCGCGCGGCCTATGGGGTCGAGCTGTTCGCACCCAAGGGCGAGGCGACGCGGGATCTGATGGCGGCGCTTTCGCGCGGCCAGTCGGTCGCCCTGATGAACGACCAGAAGTTCAACGCCGGTCTGCCGGTGGACTTCTTCGGCCACCCCGCCCACACGGCGCCGGGGCCCAGCAAGCTGGCGTTGCGTTACGACACGGTGCTGCAGCCCATGTCGGTCCAGCGGCTGAAGGGCGCCCGCTACCGCGCCATCGTCCACGACCCGATCCGTCTGGAGCAGACCGGCGACCGTGCGGCCGACATCCATCGGGCCGTCGAGACGGTCAACGCCTGGGTCGAGGAGCGCGTCCGCGAACGGCCGGAGGAATGGTTCTGGGTCCACAGACGTTGGCCGAAGGAAACCTACGCGGCGCTGAGGCAGGCCGAGGCGCAGGAGCCCCGGCCGCCTCGTCGTCTGTTCAGCAAGGCGGCGGCCGTAATTGGCCTGACGGTGGTGACCGTGCTGGCCGCGGCGGCGTTCGTCTGGTGGGAAGACATCATGCGCACCGGGCTGGATCCCAAGGTGCCGTTCCAGACCTACGAGCGGCCGGAGCGCCCGGACTACGCCTCGCCCGACGCCTGGGCGCTCCCGGTCGGCGTGGCCACCGACCCGCCGGGGGCGGCGGACATCTTCTTCATCCACCCGACCACCTACGACGGGGGCGAGCACTGGCTGGGTCCGATCGACGACCGTCGCTCGGCGGCGCTGCTGCAGCGGGTGATGCTTCCCAACTACGCTGGGCCTTTCGCGCGGGTCGGCCGGATCTATGCGCCACGCTATCGGCAGAGCAGTCTCTACACCCAGTTGACGCTCAGGGACGATGCGCGCGAGGCGCGGGCCTATGCCTATCGCGACATCCGCGCCGCCTTCGACCGCTATCGCGCGGTCGCCGACCCGGGCCGGCCGCTGGTCATCGCCGGGGTGGGGCAGGGCGCAGAGCTCGCCGCGCGCCTGGCTGACGAGGTCCTGACCGAAGACCCGACGATCCGCGACCGCCTTGCGGCCGTCTATGTCATCGACGCCATCGTCCCGGCTGACGAGCACGATCCGACCGACCTCCTGCCGGCCTGCCGCTCGCGCGCCCAGTCAGGATGCGTCGTCGCCTACGCCCAGGTGCGGGAGGGCGCCGAGGACGTGGCCCGCCGGCGGCTTGAACGCGCCCAGGTGTGGACCCCCCGCGGCGACCTGATGGGTCTGGAGGGACGCTCGGCGCTGTGCGTCAATCCTGTCCTGGGCTCCGCCACGGAGGCAGTGGCGCCGGCGCGCCTCAGCCTCGGCGCCGCCAACGCGACCGGCCTAGAGTGGGGCGCCCGGCCGGCGCTCCTGGCGCGCCAGGTCGAGACGACGTGCCGGGACGGCCTGCTGCGCCACTCCGCGCCGCGCTCGCCGTCGCTGCAGCCGTCAGGGACCTGGGCCGACCGGCGGAAGTCGCCGCCGTACAACCTTTTCTGGGCCGATCTGGAAGCGGACGCCCTTGCCCGGGTCGAGGCTTATCAGGCTAGCCGAGGGCCGGCCTGATCCAGTCGGGCGGCTCGGCGCGGCAGGGCCGGCCATCTACGGTGAGATTATCAAGGCGGTCGAGGCGAAGCAGGGCCATGGCGCGACCGTCGTGGCCCGAGCGGACCTCGCCGGCCCTCAGCTCGCTCGACAGCACCTCTGCGCCGAACGCCGGCGGCTGGCCGTCGAAGGTCAGCGGCAGCAGCCGTGTCTTCACCTTGCCGCGCCGCTTCATGCGCGACGTCGTCTCCTGACCGATGAAGCAGCCCTTCTGGAAATCGATCCCGTTCAGCAGGTCGAAGTCGGCCTCGATCGGATAGTCCGCATCGGGCTTCGCATCGCGGGCCGGGTCGGGAACGCCGAGCGAGAGCTGGTGGCGCCGATAATCGTCCTCGGATGCGGTGGGGGCGGCGTCCATGCCGTATCCTCGCAGGCCGAGCCCCGGCAGCCGCGGATCGCCGGGCCAGCCGAGGGGCGCCTCCTCGTCCCAGGCCGCAAAGACCGGCCGGTCGTCGGCCGCTACACGGACGTCGGCGCGCAGTCGGTAGATGGACAGGCGCTGAATGAGGGTGTCGCGCCGGTCAGCCGCGCAGTCCAGCAGGACGCCATCTTCGGCGCCGATCAGGAACAGGTCGAACAGCAGGCGGCCCTGAGGACCCAGCAGGGCGCCGAAGCGAAGTCCGCCGGCGGCGAGGCTCTCGACATCCTGGGTGAGCAGGTTGTGCAGGAAGGCGCGGGCGTCCGGGCCGGTGACGGCGACCAGGGCGCGGCTGTCGAGGCGGGCGATGGGCATGCCCTGATCTAGGGCCGCGCAGGCGACCTAGCCAGTGGGTCAGGCGGCCTGAACCGTTTCGTTCCGGTCGCGGCGCAGGGCCGCATCGGCCACGGCGCGGGCGACGTTCGTGACCGTAACCGGCTTGCGCAGTACGGAGTCGGCGCCGGCGGCGGTCATCTCCAGCGCCTCGTCGGCGTCGCCGCCGATGACGGCCACGACAGGCGTGCGGGCGGCGGGTCCGGACATGGCGCGCAGCCGTCGGACCATCTCGGGGCCGTCCATGACCGGCATGCGGCCGTCGACCATGACGAGGTCGAGTTCGCCCATGTTGATGAGGTCCAGCGCCCGCTGTCCGTCGGCGACGCAGAGCACCTTGTGGCCCAGCTGCTCGATGACCGCGCGGAGCATGGCGGCGTTGAGCTGGTCGTCCTCGGCGATCAGAACCCGCAGCGGCCGGTCGGTCGGCTGGACTCGCGGGGCCAGTGAGGCCTCGGGCAGTTGGGCGGCCTCGTCCCAGGGCAGTTCGAGCCAGAAGCGCGAGCCGACGCCCGGAGCGCTCTCGGCGCCCAGCTCGCCGCCCATCAGAGCCGCCAGGCGGCGTGACAGGGCCAGGCCGATCCCGGCTCCGGGCACGCCCGCGCCGGTGCGGGCGACCCGTTCAAAGGGTTCGAAGGCCTTGGCGAGTTCGCCCTCGGACAGGCCAGGACCGGTGTCCACCACCTCAAAACGGATGCGGTCGGAGCTTGGTCGCGAGGCGCGCAACTCGATACGCCCCCGCAGGGTGTACTTCACCGCATTGCCGACGAGGTTGTTGAGGATCTGCCGGGCGCGGGCGCTGTCGGCCATGGCCGCGCCCGGCGCGGAGGCCAGCTCGGAATCGACCTGGGCGAAGATCTCCAACCCCTTGGAGGCGGCGGCGCCACGATGAAGCAGGGCGATGTCCTGGATCAGGCCGCCGGCGTCGATGGGCTTGGGCTTCACGGTCAGGCGGCCAGCTTCGGCCACCTCGGAATCGAGCGTGGCGTCCAGCACCTCGACCAGGTCGCGCGCGGCGGCCAGCGCCGCCTTGAGCTGTTCGCGCGACGGGGCGCCGCGCGAGCCGGCCCCGAGCGCGCCGGCAAGGACGTGGGCCACGCCCGACAGGCCGTTGCGAATCTCGTGGGACAGGGTCGCCAGAATGTCCGACTTGGACTTGGCGAGCTTGCGGGTCTCGTTCAGCGTGCCTTCGCGCTCGACCAGCAGCCCCTCGCGCTCCAGCGCCAGGGCGAAGTGGCTGCGCAGATGGCGGTTCAGGATCAGCGCCAGAGCCATGGCCAGCGCCGAGCCGCAAAGCACCAGAAGGCCGGTTTGCGCCGTCTCCGGATTGTTGCGCAGGGCGACGATCGGACCGAGCGCCGCCGCCGGTCCGACCAGCAGCAGGCAGGGCAGGCTGGGCGACGAGAAGAAGATAACTCCGACAGCACCGCCGGCGCAGAGAACCAGCAGCACCTCACGCAGCAGACCCGAGCCTTCTGCAAAATAGGACGTCTGCAGAATGGCCAGCGCCCACATCAGCCCGGCGGCGATGTGGACGGCCGTGTGCATCCGCACATTGTCGATCGAGGGCTGGTTGCGCTTGCGCCAGTCGATGATGGCGTAGAACACCGCCCAGTTTAGGCCGTAGAGGCCCAGGCAGGCGGCGAGCCAGACCGAGTTGGCGGCATAGCCCGCGGCGATGACGAAGACGGGCAGGCAGATGCCGAAGAAGCCGAGCGCATAGGGCAGGAGCTGGACCTGGGCGTCCAGGCCCATCTGGGCGATTGCGCGCTCCCAGTCGACGGAATCCCGCTCCGGAACTTCGTTTCGGACTGCGGAAGGAGCCTGGGTCATGCGCGCATTGTCGGCCCGCGAGGTTTCCGCGCGGTTACCCTGTGGACGTGCGGAAAGGTAAAGGATCGTTAGGGTTGACGATCCATGATCGGCTTCGGTCTTTCATTCTGAGCGAGCCATGACGTCCTCCCGCAGCCGCCTGACCGACGCCGACATCCGCCGACTGGTGAAGGCCGAGGACGAGGACGACCGCGCCGCCGCGGCGCACAAGCTGTGCCGGGCCATCGACAAGGCCGAGCTCGACGACCTTGAGCGGGCCGCCGCCCAGAAGATCATGCGGGTCCTGGCCGACGACGCGGCAGAGCTGGTCCGTCGGGCCCTGGCCGTGACGTTGAAATCGTCCGACCTGCTGCCGCGCGACGTGGCGCTCAAGCTGGCGCGCGACGCCGAAACCATCGCCCTGCCGATCCTGGGCTTCTCGCCCGTGTTCAGCGACGAGGACCTGATCGAGGTCATCCGCGCCGGCGACGCCGCCCGGCAGGTGGCGGTGGCCGGGCGGCCCTTCGTGTCCCGGGACGTGGGCGAGGTGCTGGCGGCCGAGGCCGTGGAGCCGGCCGTGCGCGCCCTGGCGGCCAATGACAACGCCGACGTGTCCGAGCGCGCCATGGAGCTCGCCATCGACCGCTTCCCAACGCCGGATGTGGTGACCGCCCTGGCTTACCGGCGCGTCCTGCCCGTGCAGATCACCGAGCGCCTGGTCGCCCTCGCGTCGGAGGCCGTCCGCGAGCATCTGGTGACGCGCCATGCGCTGTCGGCAGACACCGCGATCCGTCTGGCCGTAGGCGCGCGCGAGCGGGCGACGGTCGATCTCGTGGACCAGGCCGTGGCGGCGCAGGATCTGACCGACTTCACGGCTCAGCTGAACGCCCGCAAGGTGCTGACGCCGTCCCTGCTGCTGCGCGCCCTTTGCCGGGGAGCCATGGAGTTCTTCGAGCACGGCGTGGCAGAGCTGTCGGGCGTGCCGCACGACCGCGCCTGGCTGATGATCCACGACGCTGGGCCGCTTGGGCTCAAGGCCATCTACGACCGCGCCGGCCTGCCGCCGCGCCTGTTCGCCGCCTTCCGGGCGGGGGTGGACACCTGGCGCGACCTGGTGGCCGAGGATGCGCGGATCGATCGCGACGTCTTCCAGCAGCGCATGCTCGAGCGCTTCCTGACGCAGCGGCCCTTCGCCAGTCGCGAGGACATGACCTACCTGCTCGAAAAGCTCGATCGCCCGGCCGACGGCGACATCCTCGTCGCCGCCAACGCGGCCTAGGCCGCCGCCCAAGCCTTCATCGCCTCGATGGCGCGGACGCTCTGCAGCCGCTTCTTGGCGCGGCCCCGGTCCTTGGGGTGGATCTTTCGGCCCTCGGCGTCCTGACGCGGCGCCTCCAGCGGAGGCAGCAAGCCGTAATTGATGTTCATCGGCTGGAACTTGGCTCCGTCCAGATGCCCGCCGGTGATGTGTTCGACCAGCGCGCCGATGGCGGTTTCGGCCGGCGGGGCCTCAAGCGGTTTGCCTAGCGCCTGGGCGGCGGCGAGGCGGCCGGTCAGCAGGCCCATGGCGGCGCTTTCGACATAGCCTTCCACGCCGGTGACCTGACCGGCGAAGCGCAGGCGCGGCATGGCCTTCATGCGTAGCTGGCGGTCGAGCAGCTTCGGGCTGTTCAGGAAGGTGTTTCGGTGCAGTCCGCCCAGCCGCGCGAACTGCGCGTCCTGCAGGCCCGGGATCATGCGGAAGACCTCGGCCTGGGCCCCATGCTTCAGCTTGGTCTGGAAGCCCACCATGTTGAACAGGGTGCCCAGCGCGTTGTCTTGGCGCAGCTGGACGATGGCCCAGGGCTTGACCGTAGGGTCCCGCGGATTGGTGAGGCCAACCGGCTTCATCGGACCGTGACGCAGGGTCTCGCGGCCGCGCTCGGCCATCACCTCGATGGGCAGGCATCCGTCGAAATAGGGGACGTTCTCCCACTCCTTGAACTCGGCCTTGGGGCCCGCCAGCAGGGCGTCGATGAAGGCCTCGTACTGGTCCTTCGTCATCGGGCAGTTGACGTAGGCGGCCGCGTCTCCGCCGGGGCCTTCCTTGTCGTAGCGCGACTGTCGCCAGGCGATGTCGAAGTCGATCGAGTCCGCATGCACGATCGGCGCGATGGCGTCGAAGAAGCTGAGGCTCTCCTCGCCGGTCAGCTTCAGGATGGCGTCGGCCAGGGCAGGCGAGGTGAGGGGGCCCGTGGCGACGATGACGTTGTCCCAGTCCTCGGGCGGCAGGCCGGCGATCTCCTCGCCGACTACGCTCACTAACGGATGGGCCAGCAGGCGTTCGGTCACGGCGTTGGAGAAGCCGTCCCGGTCCACCGCCAGCGCCCCGCCGGCGGGCACCTGGTTGGCGTCGCCCGAGGCCATGATCAGGCTGCCGAGCAGCCGCATCTCGGCATGCAGCAGACCGACGGCGTTGTACTCCCAGTCGTCGGAGCGGAAGGAATTGGAGCAGACCAGCTCGGCTAGGCCGTCGGTATGGTGGGCGTCGGTCTTGACGCCCGCGCGACGCATCTCGTGCAGAACGACAGGCACGCCGGCCTGGGCGATCTGCCAGGCGGCTTCGGAGCCGGCGAGGCCGCCGCCGATCACATGAACGGGTTTCACAGTCATGCGCGCCTGTTTAGGAGGTTCCGACGCCGGGTCGAGTCCCTGATCACCGCCGCCAAACGGATCCAGCCATGCCGACGCCCCTCAGCCTTCGCCGTGTTGCGCCCGACAGCGTCCGGAACGCCGTGGCTTCGATGACGGGCGCGCCGCTGGGCGGGCTGCTGATCGCCGCGGCGCTCGCGGCGCCCGCCCTGGCCGGAGGACGCACGGTGGGCCTGGCCCTGGCGCTGCTTGTCGTGGCGGCGCAGCTGGCTGCCATCGTGGTGGGCCTGGCCGCCCTGACCCGCGCCGCGCTGGGCCGGCCCGCTCGACCGCTCGGTGTTTGGGTCGGCTTGGACGAGGCGCGGCTGGCGGGATCCATGGCGTTGAGCGGACTGTTCCTGGCGCTGGTGCTGCTGGTGCTGGGACTCGTCCTCATGGCGGTGGCAGGCGCGACCGGCTTTGGTCCGGGCGGCGACTTCACGGTCGTCCCGGGGACCTCCCTCGAGCAGGCCGGGTGGCGGATCTGGGTGCTTCTGGCGCTCGAGATCGCCACGGTGATGATCGTGCTCAGCCTGTTTGCGCGCCTGTTGCCGGCGGGTCCGGCGACCCTCGCCTCAGGCCATGTCGTGTCGCTGGCGGCGGTGAAATGGACGCGCGGCTCCGGCCTGAAGCCCATGGCAGGGCTGATTCTCATGCTTGCGCCGCTGGTCGCCCTCATCGCCTGGGGCCTGCTCGGCGCGCCGGACGCGACCTGGACCGACTGGGTCTGGGCGGCGGTGCTGGGCGGGGTTCAGGCGCCGCTGCTGGTGGGCTATGCCACGGCCCTGTTCCGCGCCGCCGCGCCCCAAGGATACGCCCCATGACCGAGACCGTCGTTGTCCTGCTTCAGCCCGGCGCCGCCGACTGGGAAATGGGCCCCGTCCTGCCGGTGCTGAAGGAGTATTTCGGCGCGGCCATCAGGACGGCGAGCCCGGACGGCAAGTCCATTCACACCATGGGCGGCGTGCTGGTCGACGTCGACACCGGCTATGACACCGCCGACCTGAAGGAGGCGTCGTTGGTCATCCTCATCGGGTCGGACGCATGGATGCGCTTCGACGATGCGGCCCTGAACAACCGCCTCAAGGCCCGCGCCGAGGCACGCGGCCCGATCGCCGCCATCTGCGCCGGCACCCTGGCCCTGGCCCGCGCCGGCGTGCTCGACGAGCGCCCGCATACGTCCAACTCCGGCCCTTTCCTGTCGGAGAACGCCCCGACCTATACGGGTGAGGGCCACTATCGCGACGTCGCCCATGCGGTCTCGGACGGGGTCGTCGCCACCGCGCCGGGCTCGGCCCCCTCCAGCTTCGCGGTCGCCTGCGCGGCCTTGCTGCATCCGAAGAAGCGCGCCGAGGTCGTCGGCTACTGGAACATGACCCGCGGCGAGTTCGAGGCCCTGGGCACGGAGCTGGGATCCATCTGGAAGGCCTAGCGGAACGCTTGCCGGGTCAGGCGGCGCCTGCTACATCGCCCGGCTCCGGCGTAAGGCCGCGCGCGCCGAGGGCTACCTTCGGCGCGCTGTTCTTTGTCCGGGACGTTGGGCTTCCTACATGGGAGGCTCCACGGTCTAGGAGTGTAGCTCAGTTGGTAGAGCATCGGTCTCCAAAACCGAGGGCCGGGGGTTCGAGTCCCTCCACTCCTGCCACTTTCACGAAGACGGGTATCTGATGGCCAGGCCTAAATCCTCCGGCAGACGCGGGGGACAATCGATGGGACAGGGCGGCGCGGCCGTAGTGCAGGGAACGGCCGTCGAGGCCGAGGCCCCGAAGAAGCGCACGAACCCGGTTCAGTTCATCAATCAGGTCCGCGCCGAGGGCCGCAAGATCACCTGGCCGAGCCGCAAGGAGACCTGGATCACTTCGGTGATGGTCTTCATCATGGTCGCGCTCGCCACCGTCTTTTTCTGGCTGGTCGACCTGATCATGGCGCTCGGCGCCAACCAGCTCATCCAGATCGGCCGCTAAGAGGGAGCCCGCCATGACCGACGCCAGCGTCGAGGCCAAGCCGGCCTCCAACCCCAACCACAAGTGGTACATCGTCCACGCCTACTCGAACTTCGAGAAGAAGGTGGCCGAGACCATCCGCGAACAGGCCCGCAACCAGGGCCTGGCTGACAGCATCAGCGACATCCTGGTCCCGACCGAGGACGTCGTGGAGATCCGCCGCGGTCGCAAGATTAACACCGAGCGCAAATTCTTCCCGGGCTACGTCCTGGTGAAGATGAACCTCTCGGACGAGGTCTTCCACCTCATCAAGAACACGCCGAAGGTGACCGGCTTTCTGGGCTCCGGCTCCAAGCCGATGCCGGTCTCCGAAAAGGAGATCCAGCGCATCGTGGGCGCCGTCGAGGAAGGCGCCGAGCGTCCGAAGCCGACGATCCGCTTCGACATCGGCGAGACCGTCAAGGTCACCGACGGCCCGTTCGCCAGCTTCGACGGCGTCGTCGAGAGCGTCGACGAGGACCGCGCCCGACTGCACGTCTCGGTCTCCATCTTCGGTCGCGCCACGCCGGTCGAACTGGAATACGATCAGGTCGAGAAGACCGCCGGCTGATCCGGCGGGCGTTCGCGCCACGCTATCGCGACTTTCGACACAACGCGCGGCGCGGGCCTTGCGCCGCGCGCCCGCGTCGGTCATAGCCCGCCCGCAAAACGGAGAGTCTCATGGAGATTCGCGAAGGGCTCACCTTCGACGATGTTTTGCTGGAACCCGGCCCGTCCGAGGTCATGCCGACCCAGGTCGATGTGGCGACGCGGCTGACGCGTGAAATCCGTCTGAACATCCCCCTGCTGTCGTCCGCCATGGACACGGTGACCGAGGCGCGGCTGGCCATCGCCATGGCCCAGGCCGGCGGTCTTGGCGTGCTGCACCGCAACGTGTCCGTCGAGGAACAGGCCGACCAGGTCCGGCAGGTGAAGCGCTACGAAAGCGGCATGGTGGTCAATCCGGTGACCGTCACGCCGGAGACCACGCTCGGCGAGGTCCGCGAGATCGTGGCGGCCCGCAACATCTCCGGCTTCCCGGTCGTGGACCCGGCCACCCGGCGCCTGGTCGGCATGTTGACCAACCGCGACATGCGCTTCGAGAGCGACGCGAACCGCAAGGCCGCCGAGCTGATGACCACGGGCGACCTGGTGACTGTCCGCGAGGGCGCCGGGCGCGAAGAGGCGTGGGAACTTCTGCGGACCCGGAAAATCGAGCGGGTCATCGTCGTCGATGACGACTATCGGGCCGTTGGCCTGATCACCATGAAGGACATCGAGAAGGCCCAGGCCTTCCCGAACGCCGCCAAGGATGACCAGGGCCGGCTGCTGGTCGGCGCCGCCTCCACCGTCGGGGACGCGGGCTTCGAGCGCTCCATGGCCCTGGCCGAGGCCGGAGCCGACGTGGTGGTCATCGACACCGCCCACGGCCACTCGGTGCAGGTCTCCGACGCCGTGCGCCGGATGAAGCGCGAGTCCAACCGCACCCAGATCGTGGCCGGCAACGTCGCCACCTATGACGCGGCCCGCGCCCTGATCGATGCGGGCGCCGACGCCATCAAGGTCGGCATCGGCCCGGGCAGCATCTGCACCACCCGCATCGTGGCGGGGGTAGGCGTGCCGCAGCTGACCGCCGTAGCCGAGGCTGCGCGTGCGGCCAGGGGCTCCGGCGTGCCGGTCATCGCCGACGGCGGGATCAAATATTCGGGCGACCTGGCCAAGGCCATCGCGGCCGGCGCCTCGGTCGCCATGCTCGGCTCGATGTTCGCAGGGACGGACGAGAGCCCGGGCGAGGTGTTTCTTTACCAGGGCCGGTCCTACAAGTCGTACCGCGGCATGGGCTCGGTGGGGGCCATGGCCCGGGGTTCGGCTGACCGTTACTTCCAGAAGGAAGTCAGCGACGCGCTCAAACTGGTGCCCGAGGGCATCGAGGGCCAGACGCCGTACAAGGGGCCGATCGGCCCGGTCATCCACCAGCTTGTCGGCGGCCTGCGCGCCGCCATGGGCTATGTGGGCGCGGCCACCATCGATGAGTTCCAGACGCGCGCGCGCTTCGTGCGCATCACCAACGCCGGCCTTCGCGAGAGCCACGTCCACGACGTGATGATCACGCGCGAGGCGCCGAACTATCGTCAGGGCTGACCGGGGAGGGCGCCATGGAGTTGTTCGAGAACGTCAGCCTGCTGAATTGGCTGGGATGGGCCGTTGTGGTCGGCCTCGCGCAGGTGTTCCTGACGGCCGCGGCGGTCACGCGCCAGACCGGCCTGGCCTACAACGTCAGCGCCCGGGACGAGCCGCGCCGGATCACCGGCGTCGCCGCCCGCCTGCAGCGGGCCCAGGCCAACTTCATGGAGACCTTCCCCTTCTTCGTGGCGGGCGTGCTCGGCACTCTGATCTCGGGAGCCGAGGATCCGAACGCTCAGCTGGGCGCAATGCTCTACGTCATCGGCCGGGCGGTCTATGTGCCGCTGTACGCCTTCGGCGTTCCCGTCCTGCGGACCCTGGTCTTCGCCGTCTCCGTCTCGGGGATCGTGATGGTCCTGTCGTCCCTGTTCATCTGAGGCGGGTTTGCGCGACGGCGGGCGGATAGCAGCGGCGATAGAGGTCCTCACCGATCTGGAGACGCGGCGCGTCCCGGCCAAGATCGCGCTCAAGGGCTGGGCCGACCGCTCGCGCTTCGCCGGGGCCAAGGACCGGGCGTTCGTTTCGGGACTTGTCCTTGACGCGCTCAGGCGACGGCGCTCGCTCGGCTGGCGGATGGGCGAGGACACCCCCCGCGCCGCCGTACTCGGCGCCCTGGCCTTCGACTGGCGCTGGACCCCGGACCGTATCGCCGAGGCGGCCGCGGATGCGCCGCATGGGCCGGGGCCCCTGAGCGACACGGAGCGCTCGGCGCTCGACGCGCCGCGGAGCCTGGACGATGCGCCGGACTCCGTGAAAGGCGACTATCCCGACTGGCTGGATCCGCACATGCAGCGGGTGTTCGAAGACCTGAAGGCGCCGCACGGGGAGCATCTGGCGCGCCGCGCCCCCGTCGACCTGCGCATCAACACCCTCAAGACCGAACCTGAGCGGGCGCTCAAGGCGTTGCAGCCGCTGGGCGCCGAGCCGGCCACCGCGGTGCCGACGGCCGCCCGCATTCCGCCCCCGGACCCGGCGGTGCGGACCGGCGCCGTCGAGACCATCCCCGCCTTCCACAAGGGCTGGTTCGAGGTGCAGGACCTGGGCAGCCAGCTGACTGTGGAAATGGCAGGCGAGATCGCTGGCAAGCAGGTCTTGGACTTCTGCGCCGGCGGCGGCGGCAAGACGCTCGCGCTCGCGGCGCGCATGGGCAACACCGGCCAGCTTTATGCCTATGACGCCGACGCGCGGCGCATGGCGGACGTCATTCCCCGCGCCCAGCGGGCAGGGGTGCGCAACCTGCAGGTCCGCTCGCCGGTCGAGCCGGAGGCGCTCAAGGGTCTCGACGGCCGCATGGACGTGGTCTTCGTCGACGCCCCCTGCACCGGCTCGGGCACCTGGCGGCGGCATCCCGACACCAAGTGGCGGTTAACGCCCGAACAGCTCGAACGCCGCATGGCCGAGCAGGACGCCGTGCTGGATCAGGCCGCGCCCTTCGTGAAGCCGGGCGGGCGGATGGTCTATGTCACCTGCTCGCTCTTCGCCGAGGAGAACGAGGATCGGCTGGAGGTCTTCCTCGCCCGCCGGCCGGACTTCGCCCTGGCCCAGCCCGGCACGCGAATGACCCCGCTGGAGGCCGGAACCGACGGCTTCTTCGTCGCCGTCCTAACCAGATCATCGGAGCCGAAATGACCGCCCCCGCCGCGCACCAGGCCGTCCTCATCGTCGACTTCGGCAGCCAGGTCACCCAGCTGATCGCCCGGCGCCTGCGCGAGGCGAACGTCTATTGCGAGATCCATCCCTTCGATAAGGCCGAGGCAGCCGCCGACGAGCTCAAGCCGCAGGCCATCATCCTGTCGGGCGGCCCGGCAAGCGTGCTGGAGCCCGACAGCCCGCGCATCGGCCGCAAGCTGTTCGATCTGGGCCTGCCGATGCTGGCCATCTGCTACGGCCAGCAGCTGCTGTGCGATGTGCTGGGCGGCAAGGTCGAGGGCGGACACGCCGGCGAGTTCGGCCGCGCCGACATTGTCATCACTGAGGACAGCCCCCTGTTCGCCGGCATCGGCGCTGTCGATCACCGGGAGCCGGTCTGGATGAGCCACGGCGACCGCGTCGTCGCCATCCCCGATGGTTTCCGGGTGATCGCCACCTCGGCCGGTGCGCCGTTCGCGGCCATCGCTGACGAGGCGCGGCGCATCTACGCGGTCCAGTTCCACCCGGAGGTGCACCACACCCCGCGCGGGGCGGAGATCTACCGCAACTTCCTGTTCGGCGTGGCCGGGCTGAAGGGCGACTGGACCATGGCCGCCTATCGCGACGAGAAGATCGCGCAGATCCGCGATCAGGTCGGCTCGGCCAAGGTCATCTGCGGCCTGTCCGGCGGCGTCGACAGTTCGGTCGCGGCAGTGCTGATCCACGAGGCCATCGGCGACCAGCTGACCTGCGTCTTCGTCGACACCGGCCTGCTGCGCAAGGACGAGGCCAAACAGGTCACCGAGCTATTCCGCGAGCACTACAACATCCCGCTGGTGCACGTTGACGCCTCGGCGGAATTCCTGGGGCAGCTGGCCGGCGTCTCGGACCCCGAGACCAAGCGAAAGACCATCGGCCGGGTCTTCATCGAGGTCTTCGACCGCGAGGCCTCGAAGATCGAAGGCGCCGAGTTCCTGGCCCAGGGCACCCTCTATCCCGACGTGATCGAGAGCGTCTCGGCCTCAGGCGGCCCTTCGGCGGTGATCAAGAGCCACCACAACGTCGGCGGCCTGCCGGACTATATGAAGCTCAAGCTGGTCGAGCCGCTGCGGGAACTGTTCAAGGACGAGGTGAGGGCGCTGGGCCGCGAGCTCGGCCTGACCGAAGCCTTCGTTGGCCGGCACCCCTTCCCGGGCCCGGGCCTGGCCATCCGCATCCCCGGCGAAATCACCCCCGAGGCCGTGGCCACCCTTCAGGAGGGCGACGCCATCTATCTGGAAGAGATCCGCAAGGCCGGCCTGTACGATGATATCTGGCAGGCCTTCGCCGTTCTGCTGCCGGTCAAGACCGTCGGCGTCATGGGCGACGCCCGCACCTATGAAAAGGTCCTGGCCCTGCGCGCCGTCACCTCCACCGACGGCATGACGGCGGACTTCTTTCAATTCCCCTGGGACGTCCTGGCCCGCACCGCCACGCGCATCATCAACGAGGTCCGGGGCGTGAACCGCGTCGTCTACGACGTCACGTCCAAGCCGCCCGGCACCATCGAGTGGGAATAGGGGAGGTTGGTACGCCCTCTCGGACTCGAACCGAGGACCCTCTGATTAAAAGTCAGATGCTCTAACCGACTGAGCTAAGGGCGCGCCGTCACAAAACAAGGAGTTAGCACGCAACCCGTCAGGGATTTTGTGATTGTTTTGTAGCGAGGGGTTTCTGTTTCATTCGCTCGAGGAGGTCAAGGGCCACCTCCGACGATGAGACGTACTTACGCATGAGGGCGGTCACGGCGCTTTCTGACCAGCCCATGACCAAGGCGATGTCTCGATCGTCCAGGCCGGCGATCCGGAACTTGGTTGCGGCGGTTCCGCGGAGGTCGTGGAACCGGAGTCGCTCGATACCGGCGGCGGTCTTGGCCTTGCCGAAGACGGTCTTAAGTCCCTCCGATGTCCACGACCGGCCCAGCGTGTTGGTGAGCACCGTCACAGCCACTTTGGGGCATTGCGCGATGATGGCCTGGGCCTCGGCTGTCAGCGGCACCACGACCTGCTTGCGCCGCTTGCTCGTGGTCATGACGATCGCGTCGTCTCGGATCGCATTCCAACTCAGGCTGATAAGGTCACCTTGGCGCAGGCCGGTTGCGGCCGCCAGGCGGACCACACGCTGAAGCGGCAAGGAGGCGTGAGCGCAGAACCGGTCAATATTGTCGTCCGTCCAGATGAGATCGTTGCGGTCCGCCTCGTGAAGGCGAGATACGTCATCCGTCGGGCGGGCGGAGGTGAGGCCGCGCGAGCGGGCCCACGAGAAGAGCCGGCCCACTGTGGTCATGGCGTAGTCGGCTGCGCGGGGGCGGTCGGCGTAGCTGTCACGCCAATCGAGTAGATCGGCCTTTACTTCGTGACGCTCGAACAGCTTTACCTTCCAGTCGCCAAACTCGGACCGGAAGGCGTCGAGGTAGCGCCGGTACTCGCGCTGGGTGGTGGCCTTGAGCTTGGCGAACTCTGGCGAGCCGAGGTAGGCGGTGACAAGCCCACGGACGTAGGCCTTGCTCTCCACCGCCGCGGGTTGTTGGGTCGCGTCGATGTAGGCGTTCAGGACATCGACGCGCCCCAAGGCCTCGGCAAGGTTCCTCTTGGCCTGCTCGCGCGTGCGGCCCGCCGCCTTCGTGATGAGCGGGCCGCCCTTAAAGGCATAGGCATAGATGCGAACGCCGCCATCGGAGAGACGGACGTACGTCTTATGCAAACCGGTGAGCTTGGCGAGCATGGCGGATGGCGCGGGCCTGTTGGAGTTCGTCGTTGACGGTGGGGGAGGTATCGGCCGTGGAGATGGAGTAGCTGCCGTCAGGCGCGACCTCGACGGCTGAGATGCGGTAGCCTTTCTTGGTGAGCTGGTTGAGCGTGCTTTGCAGGGATGCGGGGCGGCGGTTCATGGGAGGTGAGTGGCTCCTTCGTCTGGCGTCGATGTAGGGAATAGGCGACGGCAACTGCTAGGCACCAAATCGTTCTGCCCAGTGGGTAATAGATAATAGCGGTCGCGCAGTTCCTGAGGCGCGCCAGCCCGGCGGAAGCAAGCAATAAGCTTACCTTGAAGTCTCTTGACCTTCGTGCCAAGCGTAGTTCCGGCCTAGATTGCCAGCTGTCTGAACCACAGCATTGATATGGGTGTTGCAGAAAAGATTCATACCCCGAGCCCATCGTTCAAAGAAACATCCTATTATATTTTATATCTACTATATATTTAGAAGGGACTGCTGGTCGAAAGAGAAGAAGGGTCCGGGGTATGCGCTAAAAATGCCACGCCCCAGGCCGCGAGCGAGTTGGGGCGGCATCCAAAGCCCATACCTGGCAGTGACGACGACGGCCCGTGAACTAGCGACGCAGTTAGTCTTTGCAATGAGTCCGTAAGGCCCGTTTTCTGGCCCGTGGAGCGCCAGGATCGGCCAGACTGATGACGGACAGCGGAAACCGATCCCATGGCCTCAGCGGTCATCCAGGAGTCCTCTGGAGCCAATAGCACTTTTCGGCCGCTGCGGTGGCGGAAGCGGCTCGGCGGCCGTTCAGGCCGCCGAGCCCTGGCCCTAGACCGCCCCGCGAGGCGGCTTGCCGGTGATGCGACACAGGAACCAGACCAGGGCCTGGGGCCGCGGCGTCTGGAGCGCCAGCAGGTACTCCTCGGCCAGCTTGAGGAAGTAGAGGGAGCCGGGGTCGGCCTGGGCCATGTCCTCAGGGTCCACGTGCATCTCGCAGCGGGCGGCGAGGTGCTCGGCCAGCCACCACACCAGGCGAGCTTCCGGCTGCAGCCAGAGCTCGGGCTCCTTGGCCCAGACGGTGCCTTCCAGCTTCGTGAAGGCGTCAAAGTCGATCATTCGTACTAACTCCAAAAGTTCAAACCCGCGTCTCTCGCGGCCTTGAGGTTATGGAGCATCCGGACCCCGGTATTCGGTCAGTCTGGACGAAGGAGTACACCCTTTTCCGTACGCCAAATCAGGCCACTTAGGCGGACTGTCTCAAAATCCCTCGGGGGGATTTTGGATTTCGCGGTGCTATCATAGCAGCGCCGAAGTTCGCCGCTTTCCACAACTGGCCGGCCGTCACGCCGCCCGGCGCGCCCCATAGGCGCCGTTCGGCAGGGCGGTGATTTCGCCGTAGCGGACGAGGGTCGATAGCGCCTGGACGACGCGCTGCTCGATGCGCTTGCCGCCGCCCTTGAAGGCGCGGGCGACCGCCGGGGCGTCCATCGGGCGGGCGGAGGCCTGGAGCACGGCGCGGATGGCCATGACCTGCTCGCCCTTGTCCTTCGGGAAGTTGGGCAGGCCCTTGTCGATGGAGACCACCGTGTCGCCGAGCGCGAGTTCGCCCGACTTGGGCGCGGCGCCGCCCTTGGCGAAGCGGGGGATCTGGTAGTCGGGGCGCAGCCAGCGGACGTGGCCGGCGGCCTCCTCAGCGGCGCGCTCAGCGTTCAGGGCGACGAGACGTTCGAGGATTTGCTCGTCAGTCAGGTCGTGCGGCCAGCCGTAGGCGTCGAAGGTCGCCCGGTCGATCTGGTCGTGCAGGTCCTTGAGGATCAGGACGCGGCCGCGGGCCTTCACGTCCTCGTCCTTGTCGGTCAGGGGTTCGCCGACGCGCAGCTTCTCCAGCACATTGTAGAGGCCGGTCAGGGTCAGGTCCGGATGCTCGGCCTGCACAGCCTTGCGGGTGGCGTCGAGCTCCTCGCCGAGGGCGCGAAGGCGGTCGCGGGCTGCCCCGTTGGGATCAGGGAACGGAAATGTGCCGAAGCATTCAGAGTGATTGTAGTTGAGGTCATCACCCATTCCGAGGCGGGCGCCCGTTCGCTCGGCCCAAAGGCCGTGCCCCCTCGAACTCAGGACCGCCAGTCGGTCAGCGGCGTCTAGCGTGATTGCGATGACCTTGGCATCCGGGAGGTAGCCGGCTGGCAGGAACGAAAATAGCCGGTGCTTTGCCGTTCGGCAGGTCACGATGATCCGCCCCAATCCAACCGTGGCTGCCCGCATTCGAGTGCAAGGCTCAGCGTGGAGCCAGTAGTTGTCTCGCCGTTTTTCCCGCCTCACGCGGTCTCGTTGAGGCTTTACTCGCTCCAAGACCACTTGAAACAATCGCGGGTAGGCCGTGCGGGCATCAGCGTCCGTGAGTCCGTGAAAATCGATGACGTAGCGCTCCTCTTGGTGCTGCACGAGATCGCGCCCGATGACGTAGGGACGGACGACCGCAGGGAGAGAGCCAATGTCGACGCCGAGCAGTGGGAGCTCGGCCGGTGTCAAACGGAAGCCTTCGCCGAGCAATATGACTCCCTGGTGGGCCATGTCGGCATTGGCTTGGAGAGCTACAGCGCCAGCGGTCGCCGGCCCGACCGAGAGGTCGCTGGCAATGACCCCGGTGCGCGTGCTGAAGGTGATCTGCGGATCGTCCGAGTTGAGCCCTGCTTCGTTCTGAACCGTAAGCAGCGTTCCGGTCCGCTCCTTAGCCTGCTCGGCCACGGTCATGGCGATGCGGACGGCGGCAGCTCCAGCCTCAGCCTTAGTCCAGGGATGATTTGGTGTGGCCATCACCAGGGAAAGAGGCCGCTTTGGTGCCTGGAGATAGCGGTTCAAGACCCGTCTGTTGAAGTTCTGCGTGAGTGAGTTCGTTGTGACTAGACCGAACCGCCGGACTGAACCGGCCGCCACAGCCTCTGCCGCGCGGGCCCACCAATACATCACGAAATCGACGCTCTCAGGCACGCCCTCGTAAGCCCGGCGAAGTGCGGCGGAGTACTCCCCGCCCAGAAACTCCGCCATGCGCTTGTTCCCGATAAATGGCGGATTTCCCACGATGAAGTCTGCTGGCGGCCAAATCGGCATTCGAGCTTTCGGGAACACCTGCACCGCCACGCCGTCCCGCATCTCGAACTGGAACTCGGGATAGCCGTCCCACGTCAGGACCGCGTCCTTCTGCTGGATGTTGCCGAAAGCCTTGAGGATCGGCTCGGCCGGGTGTTCGGAGCGGTTGCGGTAGTGCTGCTGGAGATAGCCGATCCACAGCACCAGCTCGGCGATGGCGGCGGCGCGGACGTTGAGCTCGATGCCGAGGAACTGGTGCGGATCGACCGTCTCGAAGCCGATGCTTTCCATCTCGCCCAGCTCGGCCAGGGCCTCCAGCACCTCGCCCTCCAGCCGCTTCATCAGCTCCAGCGAAACGTAGAGGAAGTTGCCCGTGCCGCAGGCCGGGTCGAGCACGCGGGTGGAGCAGAGCTGGTGGTGGAAGGCGCGGATGGCGGCGACCGCCTCCTTGGGCTCGTTCCGGTTGCGGGCGTCCTCGGCCTTGAGCTGGGCGGCGCGCCAGTCCTCGCGCAGCGGCTCCATCACCGTCACCTCGACGAGCCGCTCAACATAGGAGCGGGGCGTGTAGTGGGCGCCGAGCTTGCGGCGCTCGGCCGGGTCCAGCGCCTGTTCGACCAGGGTCCCGAAGATGGCCGGCTCGACATAGCGCCAGTCGTGACGCGAGGCGGCCAGCAGTTCGCCGATCTCTTCCCGGGTCATCGGGAAGGCGCGGGGGTCATGGAACAGGCCGCCGTTGAACCAGCGCAGATGGGTCCGGAAGTAGGAGAAGAAGCGGTCGGCGTGGTTCGGCGCGTCCATCTTGCGCCACAGGTCCTCAAGCAGGGGCGCGAAGCTGTCAGGGCCGTCGAGGCATTCGGTCAGGAGTTCGGTGAAGCGGCCCTTGGGCAGCAGGTCCACGTCCTCGGCGAACATGGTGAAGATGCAGCGCATCAGGAAATGCGCGACCTCTTCCGGAGGATGGTTGCGCTCCAGCCGGCGCGAGACGGCGGCGAGGCGCTCGGCGATCTGGCGCGTGACGCGGGCGGCCTCGCGCGAGGGGTCCAGCGATTGAGGGTCGGTCCAGATGGCGCGCAGGCGCTCGACGACCTTGTCGTCGCGCAGGTCCTCCAGCCGGATGCGGAAGCCCTTGCGGTCCGGGAAGGGCGAGTAGGCGCGGCCGGAGCCCGAGAAGTCGGCATAGACCTCGAAGACGTACCCCACGTCGCAGACGAGGATGAAGGGCGGTGCGGCGTGGTCGGCCGGAAGGCGGAAGACGTAGTCCTCGGCCTGGCGCCGGGCGTGGCGCATGAGGATGTCCCAACGGCCCTCGGCGGCGGCGGTTGAGGTCTGTTCCTGCTCGTTGAAGAGCCGGGGCTGGTCGTCGCGGATTTCGGCCCGGGACTGCTTGGCCTCCAGTATGAAGCAGCCGCGCTTGTAGAGGTCGATGCGCAGGGTCGAGGACAGGGCCTCGCTCTCGCGGCGCTTCACGCCGCGTTCGAAGACGTAGTCGTTGTGGGCGGTCTGGTGGCTGGCGGGATGAGGGGTCTCGACGCCTATCGCTTGGCAGAGCTCCGTGAGGAACATCTGGTAGTTGGCGCGCTCGGCGCCTCCGCGCGCCACGCTCCATTTGGCGATAAAACTCTCGACGTCCACGCGCGACCCTCCCGCGCTCACTTGGCGTGAAACAGCGCGGACTGGCAAGGATGTCCTGGCGCGCGATCAAGGTGTTGTTCCAACGCAATATCGCCCCTGCAGGGTCCGGCTAAGGATCAGTCTCTGCTCGGGAGCCCCCATGAACATGCCAGCCCTTCTCACCACCGTCGCCGCCCTAGCGATCGCCGGCGTCGCCGTCGCCCAGGAGGCGCCGACCCCGCGCGAAGTGGACATCATCCGCCGCGGCGACGACCTTCCGGCGCCGCTCGCCGCCTCCGGGCCGCGCCATCATGTCGTCAATCTCGAGACCACCGAGGTCATCGGCCAGCTCGAGGACGGGACGTCCTACACCTACTGGACCT
>CBIHLR010000008.1:0-29780 GCA_966210875.1 uncultured Brevundimonas sp.
AGCAGGTCACCGAGTTCCGCGAGGGCATCCTGCCCTGGTCGATCCAGCGCCCGATCGCCCTGGTGTTCGACGAATACGACGCCGGCCGTCCCGACGTGATGTTCGTCATCCAGCGCGTGCTTGAGGCGCAGGGCAAGCTGACCCTGCTCGACCAGAACCGGGTCATCCGGCCGAACAAGTGGTTCCGCCTGTTCGCCACGACCAACACAATCGGCCTGGGCGACACCTCGGGCCTCTATCACGGCACCCAGCAGATCAATCAGGGCCAGATGGACCGCTGGTCGATCGTGACCACGCTCAACTACCTGGACCACGACGTCGAGGCCGAGATCGTGCTGGCCAAGGCGCCGGAGTGGAACACCGCCGACGGCCGCCGCGCCATCGCCGCCATGGTCCGTGTCGCCGACATGACGCGCAACGCCTTCATGAACGGCGACATCTCGACCGTGATGAGCCCGCGCACCGTCATCACCTGGGCCCAGAACGCCACCATCTTCGGCGGCGATATCGGCACGGGCTTCCGCCTGACCTTCCTCAACAAGTGCGACGAGCTGGAACGGCCCACCATCGCCGAATTCTACCAGCGCGCGTTCGGGGAAGACCTGCCGGAAGCGGCGACGCGGGTGAAGGTCAGCTAGGCCTCACCACTCCAGCACGCGACCGTTCCAGCCGACGAAGCGGTGCTCGTTGCGGCCCGCGTTGGCCTCGATCTGATCGGCGATGCCGCGCACGCTAGTGGCCACATCGATGGTGGCGCCCGGGCCGCCCATGTCGGTCTGGACCCAGCCGGGATTGACTGACAGCACCGCGATGCCGCGCGGCTGGGCGGCGCGGACCCACAGGCTGCGGGCCAGCATGTTCTGAGCGGCCTTGGAGGCGCGGTAGGCGTCATAGCCGCCCGAGGTGTTGTCCGCGATCGAGGCCATGCCGGTGGACATGAAGGCGACCACGCCGGCCCGGTCGCGCACCCGGTCGATCAGGTCCCAGGCCAGTCGCGTGGGGCCGAAGGCGTTGGTCTGGATGACGCGGTCCACTTCGACGTCCGAGGCGCCCTCGAGATCGGCGGGGCCCATGATCCCGGCGTTGAGGAACAGCAGGTCGAGCGGGCCTTCGATGCGGGCGGCCAGCGCCCTGCGGTCCGCCGCGACCGCCACATCGGCGCGTTCGATGGTCAGGCGCTCGGCGCCGGACAGGCCCTTCAGCGCCGCTTCGCCCCCGGCGTCCCTGACAGTGGCGATCACGCGCCACCCGCGGCGCAGATATTCCTCGGCCAGGCCAAGGCCCAGCCCACGCGAGGCGCCTACGATCAGGGCGGTCTGGTTGCTCATCGGTCGTCTCCCGGTCCATTCTGCTGATGGAACAACAGGTAGGGAGGAGCGGCGCGATGCGCATCGGGGCCGTGGTCATCGTGACGCTGGCGGCGGTCGGCCTGGCGGCCTGTCCGGGACCGCTGCAGCCGCCCGTGGACAGTCCCGCCTTCAGCTGGCTGCAGGCCCAGCACGACGGCGGGCCGATCTCAGTCACCTACGAAGTCTATGGTCCGGAAAGCCTGTCGGCCTGCGGGGTGGTCGCCGACGGCCATGATGCCGATGCGCCGCGGAGGCTCTACGCCTATCGGCTCACGAACGCCGAGACGGAGGAGGGTGTCGGCTGGCTGGGTCCGGCCGTCACCGCCGAACCGGGCTGGACCGAAGCGGACTGCCTGGCGCGGATCGAGACGCTGGCGCCTTAAGCCGCGCAGGCCTCGAAACCGGCCTTCAGCGCGGCCTCGTCGAGGTTGCGGCCGATGAAGACGGCGCGGCTCCAGCGGCGCTCGTCCGGGCGCCAGGGGCGCTGCAGGTCGCCTTCCAGCAGCATGTGCACGGCTTGGAAAACCAGCCGGCAATCCTCGCCCTTCACATTGATGATGCCCTTGGCGCGCAGGATGTCCGGTCCCTGCTCGGCCAGCAGCTTGTCCAGCCAGCGCGTGAAGGCTCCACCGTCGATGGGCCGGTCCAGCGACAGGGACACGCCCCTGATGTCGTCCTGGTGCGCGTGGCCGCGGGGACCGTGGTGGTGCTCGTGCCCGTGGTCATGGTCGTGATGATCGTGGCCGCAGTGCTCGTCGTGGACGTGGCCCGGCGCGCCGTGTTCCGGGTTGTCGAACTGGGGCCGTAGCTCGATGATCCGGTCGAGATCAAAGCCGTTCAGGCCCAGCACCGCATCCAGCGGCACATTGGCGCGCTCGGCCCGGCGGATCGGCGCCAGCGGGTTCAGAGCGCGCAGCCGGGCTTCGACCGTCTCCAACTCCGCCTCATCCACGAGGTCGGTCTTGTTCAGAATGATCTGGTCGGCGAAGGCGACCTGTTCGCGCGCCTCCTTGGAGTCATCCAGCCGCTGCATGACGTGCTTGGCGTCCACCAGCGCCGTGACGCTGTCGAGCCGCGTGCGGGCCCGCACGTCCTCGTCCATGAAGAAGGTCTGGGCGACGGGGCCGGGGTCGGCCAGGCCGGTGGTCTCGACGATGATGGCGTCGAAGCCGCCTTTCCGCTTCATCAGGCCGGAGACGACGCGGATTAGGTCGCCGCGCACGGTGCAGCAGACGCAGCCGTTGTTCATCTCGAAGACCTCCTCGTCGGCGCCGACGACCAGATCGTTGTCGATGCCGATCTCGCCGAACTCGTTGACGATGACGGCGTAGCGCTTGCCGTGGTCCTCGGTGAGGATGCGGTTCAGCAGGGTCGTCTTGCCCGCTCCAAGATAGCCGGTCAGCACGGTGACGGGGATCTGGGCGGGCGAGGTCTGGGCTGCGGCGGTCATGCCGCGTCACTTAGTCGTCCGCCCGCCCCGGCGGAAGGGTCAGATCCAGTCGCCGCGCCGCTCGCGGATCCGCGCGGCCGACGCCGCCTCGTTCGACGGATCGAAACTCCGCTCCTCGCCCGCCACCCGGGCCATGCTTTCGTACTCGTCCGCCAGCTGATTCAGCGCCTCGGCGACATCGCCCGGCGGCAGTCCGCGCGACAGCCGGCGGCATCTCGACGCCTGCTCGCGCAATCTCTCAACAGTCTCCACCATCATCCAAAATCCGCCTGACGCGGCCTCTTATGTCAGTTTCCAACACATGGGCGCGCGGACGGTTCGAGCGGGGCCGTTAAAAAAAACAGCCGCTTAAGCTGTGGACAATCGGGAACTCAGCACTCGGCGCAGCCGGCTTGCCCTGTCGTTTCGACCTGGATGGTGGCGTGGCCGACCCCGAACCGAGCCTTCAGCATGGCCGCGGTTTCGCCGAGGAATCCCGGCGGCGCGGGGTCCTCCCGGACCAGATGTACGGTCAGGGCCCGCTCGGTCGTCGACAGGCTCCAGACGTGGAGATGGTGCGCCTCGGTCACGCCCGGCAGGGCGGCCAGGGTCCTCTGCACCTCGTCGACGTCGACATCGGGCGGGGCGCTGTCGAGGGCCATGTCCAGCGACTCGCGCAGCAGACCCCAGGTGCCCCAGAGGATCACCGCCACGATCAGCAGCCCGACGACCGGATCGATCCAGCTCCAGCCGGTGAGGAAGATCAGGCCTCCCGCCAGGACCACGCCCAAGGAGACGGCCGCATCGGCCAGCATGTGCAGCCAGGCGCCTCTTGCGTTGAGGTCGTGGTGGCGCGCCGACATGAAAAGCAGCGCCGTGCCCAGGTTCAGGACGAAGCCGATCCCGGCCACGATCATCACGGTCGAGGAGGCGACCTCGGCGGGCGCCGTCAGACGCCGCCCGGCCTCGATGGCGATAGCGCCGCAGGCGAAGATCAGCAGCACGGCGTTCCCGAGCGCGGCGAGCACGGTCGCCTTGCGGAAGCCGTAGGTGCGTCGCCGGCTGGCCGCCCGGCGCGCCAGCCAGGCCGCGCCGCCGGCGAGCGCCAGGCCCAGCACGTCCGACAGGTTGTGCCCCGCGTCGGCGACCAGGGCGGTCGAGCGCGAGATCAGGCCGAAGCTGAACTCCACCGCCACGAAGGCCAGGTTGACCAGCAGGCCGATCCCATAGCGCCAGTCCTCCGGGGCGGCGTGGTGGTGATGCCCGTGGCTGTGCCCGTGGGCGCCGTGGACATGATCATGCGAATGGGAGTGTCCGCTCATGCGGGGTGGGTCGCCACGAAGACGGCCAGGGCGATCAGCGCCAGGCCGAGGATCACCCCTTCATAGCGCGCTAGCCGCTGAAGGCGGAAGCGTTCGACCCCGGCCATGGCCAGGCTGGAGAGGGCGACCATGCCGACCACGGTCCCGGCCGCGAACGCCAGGGTCAGCAACGCCACCACGCCCCAGCCGTGCACCCCCGCCCCGACATAGACCGGCAGCAGCGCCTCTCCCGGCGACAGGGCCAGAAGGCCGATCAGACCCCAGGCGGCGGCTGCGTCGGTCACGGGCGGGCGCTCCGTTACGTGGGCTCCCACGCCCGCCAGGGCCGGCGCGCGGCGCAAGGCGCGGCTGATGTACCAGAGGCCGAAGGCGGCCAGCACGGCCGCCGCCGCATAGGGCATCAGGTGCATGACCAGGGGGATCGCCGATCCGACCGCGGTCAGGACCGAACCCACCAGCGCCGTCGATCCGATGTGAGCCAGGGCCGCGAGCGCCGCCAGGCTCGCCACCGTTCCGGTGCGCCAGCCCTGCGCGCGCCCCACGGCCACGAACGGCAGCCAGTGGGTCGGCAGGGCGGCGTGCACCAGCGCGGCCAGGAATCCGGTCGCCGCCAGGGACGTCACGGACGCCTGGCCGAGGTCACCGGAGAGGTCGAGCGGGAGCGGCATGGCCCTCGCCCTACAATGTTACAGTGTAACGGTCTAGCCCGCTTAGCGCGGGGCCATGCGGATGGCGCCGTCCAGGCGCACGCACTCGCCGTTCAGATAGACGTTGCGCGCCATCTCCAGCACCAGGGAGGCGTATTCGTCCGGCCGGCCGAGCCGCTTCGGGAACGGAATGGAGGCCGCCAGGGCGTCCTGCACGTTCTGGGGCATGCCGGCCATCATCGGCGTCATCATGATGCCCGGCAGGATGGTGTTCACCCGCACGCCCTCATTCATGAGGTCGCGCGCCACCGGCAGGGTCATGGCGTAGACGCCGCCCTTGGACGCCGAATAAGCCGCCTGGCCGATCTGGCCGTCCTGGGCCGCGACGGACGCCGTGTTCACGATCAGGCCGCGCTCGCCGTCGTCCATCGGATCCAGCGTCAGCATGCCCGCCGCCGCCCGCGACAGGCAGCGGAACGAGCCGATCAGATTGATCTGGAGCACCCGCTCGAAGGCGGCCATGTCGTGCGCCTTGATGACCGAGGGGTCGGCCTTGTCGCGGCCGACGGTCTTCTGGCCGATGGCGATGCCGGCGCAGTTGACCAGGACGCGCTCCTGACCGTGGACCGCGCGCGCCTTGGCGAAGCCCTGGTCGACGCTCTCGTCCGACGACACGTCGACCTTGCAATAGACACCACCGATCTCGCGGGCGACCGTGGTTCCGACCGCCTCGTTCAGGTCGAAGATCGCGACCTTCACGCCCTGGGCCGCCAGCGCCCGCGCCGTCGCCTCGCCGAGACCCGAGGCGCCGCCGGTGACGACCGCCGAGATCGAACCATCGAGTTTCATGCGGATTGATCCTATGTTCTTTGGTGAAAGGCGAACGCGCCGAGCGCGAGGATTTAGCCGTCATGGCGAGCAAGGCCAACACCGCGAACAGCCCCGAGGCGACCATCGACCCGTCGAAGGCGCTGGTTCCGGCTGTCGTCCAGGTCAACGAGGCGCACGTGCGCCGGGGCTTCTGGCCCAAGCTGGCGAAGAGCGCCGCCCGCATTCCCTTCGCCCGCGATCTCGTGGCCGTCTGGTACTGCGCGCGCGACCCCGAGACGCCCGCCGCCGCCAAGGGGGTCATGCTGGCGGCGCTCGCCTATTTCGTCCTGCCGACCGACGCCATCCCCGACGTTCTGGCCGGCGTCGGCTTCACCGATGACGCCGCCGTCATCGCCGCGGTCCTGTCGATGCTGGGCGCCAATCTGAAGCCCCGCCACCGGCTGAAGGCGCGCGAGACTCTCAAGCGGCTCGGCGACTAGCGCTGGGAGCGGATCCAGCCGGTGATCGACAGCCGCGGCGCGCCCGCGAACGGCGCCACGATCGACACCGCATGCTGCGCCGGCACCTTGAAGACGTTCAGGCTGTTGAAGGCCGGGGTGAAGGCCTCCTCGACGTGGCCGTCCTCGCCGATGAACTGGAGCAGACCGCCCCAGTCGGTGCGCCACTCGCGGCTCAGGCCCAGCACATAGGCGTACAGCCGGCCGTGCTCGTCGCGCCTATCGTCGTGGCGGGTGAGGAAGTGACCCTGCACATACCGCGTCGCCTGGGCGTCGACGAAGACGGCGCTGGCGTCGCCCGTCAGCCTGCGTGCGAACTCCAGGAACGGCCCGTTCAGGAAGTCGTCGGCCTCGATAAGGACCTGCGGGACCGGCGCTCCTGCGGCCCGCATCTCGGTGATGCGAAACCGGTCGAAGAGATACTGAAAGCCGCGCGAGGCCTCGCTCCAGACCTGCTGGTAGAGGCCGTCCTGCTGCTGAGGGGGGAAGCTCTCGAACGTGGCGACGGGGACATCCGCGCCCCGCCCGCCGATGTTGATCGAGCGGCTCCATGGCGTCTCGCGCTCCAGCGCCGCCTGCAACCGCTGAGCAGTGGGCGCCGCCAGTGCGTCGGCGACGTGGACCCGCCCGTGCGAGGCCAGGCGCGCCGAATATCCCTCCAGCGCGAGGTCCGAATTCATCGCGAAGGTCATTCGATCTCCACGACCACCTTGCCCGTGGCGCGCCGCTCGCCGAGCGCGGCGATGGCCTCGCCCGCCCGGGCGAAGGGAAACATCTCCGACACGCGGGGTCGGATCTTGCCCTCGGTGTAGAGGCGCGTGAGGTCCGCCATGTTGGCGGCGTGCAGCTCGGGCTCGCGCTCGACGTGCGCGCCCCAGAAGACGCCGATCACCGAGACCGATTTCAGCAGCGTCAGGTTCAGGGGCAGGGACGGTATGCCCGCGGGGAAACCCACAACCAGGAACCGCCCGTTCCAGTCCATGGCCCTGAGCGCCGGCTCTGCGTAGCCGCCGCCGACCACATCCAGCACCACGTCGGGCCCGTCGCGGCCGCAGGCCAGCTTGATCTCGCCGGACAGCTCCTTCTGGGCCGCCTTGTCCATCTCGCCCGACGGATAGATCAGGCCGTTGTCGGCGCCGAGATCCAGGGCGAACTGCACCTTGTCGTTGGTCGAGGCCGCGGCCACGACGCGCGCGCCCATGGCCTTGCCCAGCTCGACCGCGGCCGAGCCGACGCCGCCGGCCGCGCCCGGGATGAACAGGGTCTCGCCCGGCTTCAGCCCCGCCCGGTCCTTTAGGGCGTAGTAGGCAGTGCCATAGGTCATCAGGAAGCCGGCGGCCTCGGTGAAGGGCATGGCGTCGGGAATCTTCATGCAGCGCCCGGCGTGGACGGCGACGCGTTCCTGGAGGCCGCCCCAGCCGGTCATGGCGAGCACCCGGTCGCCGCGGCGGAACCCGGTCACGCCCTCGCCCACGACGTCGACGACACCCGCGATCTCCCCGCCCGGCGCGAAGGGGCGCTGCGGCTTGAACTGGTATTTGTCCTCGATGATCAGGACGTCGGGGAAGTTGATGCCGACCGCCTTCACCTCGATGATGACCTGTCCCCTGCCGGGGGTGGGGTCCTCCATCTCCTCCAGAGACAGGGTTTCGGGACCACCCACGGCTTTCGACAGGATCGCGCGCACCAGAACACCCCCGCTCGCGTTGAAGAGACGGTCAGGCTAATCAGCCGCCAAGCCCCGGGTAAAGGGGTGCGTCAGTCAGGATGGGTCATGGGTCGTTACGCGCTGGTGCTGCATGGCGGGGCGGGCGCCCGTCGGGGCGTCGACTATTCGCGCGAGGTCCCGCACATGCGCGGCCTTGTGAAGGTCGCCCGCGAGCGGCTGGCCGCGGGCGCCTCGGCGCTGGACGTCGCCGTCGAGACCGTGGTCGCGCTGGAGGATTCGGGCCTCTATGTCGCCGGGCGCGGCGCCTCGCCGAACCTCGACGGCGCCTATGAGCTGGACGCCAGCCTGATGGACGGCGCCACACAGGCCGCCGGAGCGGTCGCCGCGCTCCAGGGCTTCCGCAGCCCGATCCTCGCCGCCCGGCGGGTCATGGAGGCGACGCCGCACGTGCTGCTGGCCGGCGAGGGCGCCGCCGCCTTCTGCCGCGAGCAGGGACTGGAGGCCATCGGCGATCCCGCAAGCTGGTTCACCCGGGCTGGCCAGGGCGACGACAATCATCCGCCCGGGGTGCTGGCGCACGGCACGGTCGGCTGCGTGGTGCTGGACGCCTCGGGCCGCATGGCGGCGGCGACCTCGACCGCCGGAGTCTTCGGCAAGATGCCGGGTCGCGTCGGCGACACGCCGATCCCGGCCGCCGGAACCTGGGCCGACAGTCACGCCGCCGTCTCCGGCACTGGCCAGGGCGAATACTTCCTGCGCACCGCCGCCTGCGCCCAGACCTCCTGGCGGGTCGCCGCCGGCGCCTCCATATCGGAGGCCGCCGAGGCCGTGATCGCGGAAATCGGCCGGCTGGGCGGCGACGGGGGCCTGATCGCGCTCGACCGCGAGGGCCGCATCGCCATGCCCTACAACAGCCAGGGCATGAAGCGCGCCTGGCTCACGGCCGATGGAGAGGTCGGGGTCGCGGTCTTCGACGAAGGACCGCGCGCGGCCTGACGGCCTATTTGCCGGGGATCAGCTGCTCGCCGGTTTCGGCGTCCGACATGCGGAAGTCGAACTCGAGCTCGGGCGTCTGGCCGACCTCGTAGACGATCTCCTGGATGATGGCGTTGTCCTTGCCGAAGACCAGGACCTTGGGCTTCATCTGATAGAGGTCGCCCGGCTCGACATAGGTCGAGGCGGCGATGATGACCTCGTCGCCCTTCTGGCAGGTGCGGGCGGCCGAGCCGTTCAGCACGCAGCAGTTCGAACCCGGCTCGCCGAAGATGACGTAGGTCATGATCCGCGCGCCGGAGTTCTTGTTCCAGATCTCCACGAACTCGAGCGGATGGATGCCCACGCGCTGGCACAGCAGGGGATCGAGGGTGATCGAGCCCTGGTAGGCGAGGTCGGCGCCGGTCACGGTCAGGCCGTGGAGCTTGGCGCGGAGGACGCGGATCTTGCTCATGTCGGGATACATATGGGGAGGAGGAGGCCGGCTTCCTAGCAGATCGGCGCTCGTCCGGCGACCGAATATTGTGCAGGTGCGAAGGCGAGGCCGGCGTGGCATAAGGCCCGCCTCCCCGGAACGAGGATCGCTCTGCCATGCGGACCACTGTCTTCGACCTGGCGAAACAGAAGGCCGAGGGCCGCCGCTTCGCCATGCTGACCGCCTACGACTTCCCCTCGGCCCGCATCGCCGAGGCGGCGGGGGTGCCGGTGGTTCTGGTCGGGGACTCCATGGGCAATGTGGTGCACGGCGCGGCGAACACGCTCGGCGTCACAGTCGATGACATCTGCCGGGCCTGCCAGTCGGTGGTCCGCGCCACCGAGAGCGCCATGGTCGTGGCCGACATGCCGTTTCTCAGTTTCGTCGATGAGGCGACGGCCATCCGCAACGCCGGCCGCTTCATGACCGAGGGCGGCGTCCAGGCCGTAAAGATCGAGGGTGGCGGCTCCGTCGTTCCCGTGGTGCGGCGGCTTGTCGAACTGGGCATCCCGGTCATGGGCCACCTCGGCTTCACGCCCCAGTCGGCCGGGGTCATCGGCCTGAAGGTCCAGGCCAAGGACGCGGAAGGCGCGCGCCGGCTGATCGAGGACGCCGTGGCCCTGCAGGAAGCGGGCTGTTTCTCCCTCGTTTTGGAGCTGGTGCCCGCCGCGCTGGCCGCAGAGGTGACACGCCGGCTGACCATTCCGACGATCGGAATCGGGGCGGGGCCCGACTGCGACGCCCAGGTTCAGGTCTGGCATGACCTGCTGGGCCTCTTCGACGGCCGCTCGCCGCGCCACGCCAGGCGTTACGCCGAGATCGGCGCCCTGATGAAGGAGGCGGTGGCGGCCTACGTCGCTGACGTCGAATCCGGCGTCTTTCCGACCGAGGCCCAGTCCTCGAAGATGGACTCCGCCACGCTCGACGAGGCGCTGGGCGCCATCTACGGCGCGGGCGAGCGGTGAAGGTTCTCACCACCCGGGCCGAGGTTCGCGCGGCGCGCAAGGCCTTCCCCCGCCTCGGCTTCGTCCCAACCATGGGTTACCTGCACGAGGGCCACCTGAGCCTTGTGCGCGCCTCGAAATCGCGCATGGGCGCCGTGGCCGTGTCTATCTTCGTGAACCCGACCCAATTCGCCCCGACCGACGACCTGGCCCGCTATCCGCGCGACCTGGAGCGGGACCTGGCGTTGCTCGAGGCCGAAGGGTGCGACCTCGTCTTCACGCCGGGCGTCGAGGAAATCTATCCGGCCGGCTTTTCCACCCGCGTCGAGGTCGAGGGCGTCACCGCCCCGCTGGAGGGCGCCGTGCGGCCCGGCCACTTCTCGGGCGTGGCGACGGTGGTGCTCAAGCTGTTCAACATCGTCCAGCCGGACGCCGCCTGGTTCGGCCAGAAGGACGCCCAGCAGTGCGCCGTCCTGCGCAGCATGGCCGCCGACCTCGACCTGCCTGTCGAGGTCATCGTGGCTCCCACGGTGCGCGAGCCGGACGGCCTGGCGATGTCCAGCCGCAACGTCTACCTCGCCCCGCCCGAGCGGGCCGCCGCGACCGTGCTGATCCGAGCCCTGCGCGCCGCCGAGGCCGACTTCGAGGCGGGGGAGCGGAACGCCGACCAGCTGCGTCAGGCCATGTCGGAGGTCATCGCCGCCGAACCCCTGGCCCGGCCCGACTATGCCTCCATTGCCGATCCGGACAGTCTGTCCGAACTCGACACCGTCGATGCTCGCGGGGCCCTGGCCTCGCTGGCGGTGCGGATCGGGACGACCCGCCTGATCGACAATCTGCTGCTGGGCGACGCGGCTCAGAAGTGGCTGAGGTAGCCCCCGTCCACCACCAGAACATGGCCGGTCACGTAGGAGGCCGCATCGGAGGCGAGGAACACCGCCGCGCCTGCGATCTCCGATGGCTCGCCCCATCGGCCCAGCGCCGTGCGGCGTGACAGCCATTCGGCCACCTTGGGGTCCTCGGCGTAGTCCGCGTTGGCCTCGGTGCGGAAGTACCCCGGAGCGATGGCGTTGACCGTGACTCCCTTGGGCCCCAGCTCGGCCGCCAACCCCCGCGTCAACGCGTCCAGCCCCCCCTTGGCCATGGTGTAGGCCGCGTCGCCCGCCCGCGCGATCGGGCCGGCGATCGAGGTCAGGTTGATGACCCGCCCGCCCCGCTCCATCCGGGCGGCGGCCTCCCGGCTGATCAGGAAGGCCGAGATGAGGTTCACCTCGATCATCTTGCGGACCGACGGCATGTCGAACTCGGCCAGGGGCCGGCGGTCGCGCATCCCCACGGCGTTGACCAGGATGTCGAGCCGCTCCAGCGACTGGACCGCGTTTCGCGTGGCCGTTTCGTTCGCCAGGTCGAAGGACAGGGGCGACGCCCGCCCGCCGCGTCCGGCGATGAGCTCGCAGGTCGCTTCCAGCGGGGCCAGGGTGCGGCCGCCGACCCGAACCTCGGCGCCCGCCTCGGCGAGCGCGACAGCGATCTCGCGGCCCAGGCCTCGACCCGCGCCGGTCACGAGGGCTGTCCGCCCGGTCAGATCGAAGGGGCTCTGGGCCATGCGGGCATCTAGCCCGTGCGAGACCCAAGGACCAAGCCTTTGCCTTTCGCGCGGATTGGCCTTAACCGGCCCCCATGACGCTGACGCGCCCGACCCCTTACGCCCTTCTCGCCTATGGCGTGGCCCTCGTGGCCATCGTCCTGGACCAGCTGACCAAGCTCTGGATTCTCACGGGCCTGGACATGCGGCTCGGCCAGACCATCGAGATCAGCCGGATCTTCGACCTGACCTACACCCTGAACACCGGGGTCAGCTTCGGCCTCATGTCGGGCGGAGGCGCGCGCTGGCTTCTGTCGGTCTTCTCGGTCGCGGTGGCGGTGGCCCTGGCCTGGTGGGTGCGCAACGCCCCGCGCCGGCTGTTCGCGGTCGCCATCGGCCTGATCATGGGGGGCGCGCTCGGCAATGTGATCGACCGGATCCGGGTCGGCGCCGTGGTCGACTTCCTCGATTTCTCGGGCCTGATGTTCCCTTACATCTTCAATATCGCGGACGCGGCCATTTCGGTGGGCGTGGGCCTGCTTATCCTCGACAGCTTCCTGCACGAGCGATCGGCCCCTGTTGGCTCCGCCGCGCAAAAAGAGTAACCCTTCGCACCCTATGCGCTGACCCGGGCTGGGGAGGCGGAACCGGAGCCTTTCATGCGTTCGTCGCGCGTCGCCGTTCTACTTCTGGCCGGTACGGCCCTGGTGGGCCTGTCCGCCTGCAACACCATCCGCAACTCGCTCGGCGCCAACAAGGTCGTTCCGGACGAGTTTCGCGTCGTCTCGATCGCGCCCCTGACCGTGCCGCCGGATTATTCGCTGCGTCCGCCGACCCCGGGCGAGCCCCGCCCGCAGGAGCTGGACCCCTCTAGCTCGGCGCGTGAGGCCCTGCTCGGCGCCCGCGCCGGCGTTACCCTCTCGGCCTCGGAACAGGCGCTCGTCTCGGGCGCCGGCGCCGAGGACGCGGATCCGCTGGCCCGCTACGTCATCGACGACGAGTTCGGCGACCTGGCCCACAAGGAAGAGAGCTTCGCCGAGCGCCTGATGTTCTGGCGACAGGGCGATCCCTCGACGCAGGGCGCGACCACCACCGCCGGCGGCATAGTCATCGATCCGGCCCGCGAGCAGGAGCGGCTCCAGGCCCTGACCGGCGGCCGCGCCATCGTCATTCAGCGCGACGACGGCGGCATCAAGCTGCCGGGCCTCTAGGCCCCATCGCCCCCGAACGGTCGATAGCCGCTGCGCGCCCGCCGCGCGGCGGCTAGACTGCGACTCATGCCCATCCGCCGGCTCCCGACCGAGGTCGTCAACCGCATCGCCGCCGGCGAGGTGGTCGAACGGCCGGCCAGCGCCATCAAGGAGCTGGTCGAGAACGCGCTGGACGCCGGCGCGACCCGCATCGAGATTCAGGTCGAAGGCGGCGGCCTGTCGCGCATCCTCGTCGCCGACGACGGCAAGGGCATGGGCCCCGGCGAGCTGCCGCTCGCGGTCGAGCGCCACGCCACCTCCAAGCTTGAGATGGACGACGCCGGCGACGTCGATCTGCTGCGCATCTTCACCCTTGGCTTCCGCGGCGAGGCCCTGCCGTCGATCGGCTCGGTCTCGCGCCTGACCATCTCCTCCCGCACCGCGGGCGAGCCGGCCTACGCCATCGAGGTCGAGGCCGGACAGGTGAAGCCCGTGCGCCCCACCGCCTTCGCTGGCGCGCATGGCACGCGGGTCGAGGTCCGCGACCTGTTCTACGCCACGCCCGCCCGGCTGAAGTTCATGAAGTCCGAGCGCGCCGAGGCCATGGCCATCGCCGAGGAGGTCAAGCGCCAGGCCATGGCGCACGAGGCGGTGGCCTTTTCGCTCGAGATCGACGGGCGGGCCGTCCTGCGCCTCGCGGCCGAGCACCCGGGCGACGAGGGCCGGCTGGCGCGGCTGGGCGCCATCCTCGGCGACGGCTTCGGCCAGAATGCCCTGCTCATCGACCAGACGCGCGAGGCGCTGCGCCTGTCCGGCTATGCGGGTCTGCCGACGTATTCGCGCGGCAACTCGGGCCACCAGTACCTGTTCGTGAACGGCCGGCCGGTGCGCGACCGGCTGCTGCAGGGCGCATTGCGCGGCGCCTACGCCGACTTCCTGGCGCGCGACCGCCATCCGGCGGCGGTGCTCTATCTCGATCTCGATCCGACCCTGGTCGACGTGAACGTTCACCCGGCCAAGGCGGAGGTCCGCTTCCGCGATCCGGCGCTGGCGCGCGGGCTGATCGTCGGGGCGCTGAAGCACGCCCTGGCGGGCGCCGGTCACCGCGCCTCGACGACCGTGGCCGATCAGGCTCTGTCCGCCTTCCGCGCCGATCCCGTCGGCTGGGCCCAGCGCGCCGCGCCCGCCTACGCGCCCGGCTGGACCGGCCCCTGGCAGGCCCCGGCGCCCACGGGCGTCATCCCCGGCCTGGCGGAGGTGTCGGCCCGGGTCGAGCCCCAGGCCTGGGCGCCCCAGCCCACGCCGGCCCAGCCGGACCTGATGGACCGCCCGCTTGGCGCCGCGCGGGCCCAGCTGCACGGCACCTACATCGTCGCCCAGACCCGCGACGGCATGGTCGTGGTCGATCAGCACGCGGCCCACGAACGCCTCGTCTACGAGCGGATGAAGGCCCAGATTGCCGAGGGCGCCGTCGCCCGCCAGGCGCTGTTGGTCCCCGCCGTGGTCCAGCTCGACCCGACCGAGGCCGAGCGCGTCGCGGCCGCCGCGCCGCAGCTGGAGGCTCTGGGCCTCATCGTCGAGGCTTTCGGGCCCGGCGCCGTCCTGGTGCGCGAGACGCCCGCCCTGCTCGGCGACACCGACGTCGAGGGCCTGATCCGAGACATCGCCGACGACCTCGCCGAAAACGGCCAGGCCCTGGCCCTGACGGAGCGCCTGTCGGAGGTCTGCTCGACCATGGCCTGCCACGGCAGCGTCCGCGCCGGCCGCCGCCTCTCGGCCGAGGAGATGAACGCTCTGCTCCGCCAGATGGAGGCCACGCCCCATTCCGGCCAGTGTAACCACGGCCGCCCGACCTACGTCGAACTCAAGCTGACCGACATCGAACGCCTGTTCGGCCGGCGCTAGCCGAGGCACTCCCGGACGCATGCGCGCGCCAGGGCTTCGGTCGCGTCGATCAGCGGCACGGCGACCTGGGACTCGTCCAGCACCAGCGGCACCTCGGTGCAGCCGGCGATGATGGCGTCGGCGCCTTCTCGGACCAGCTCAGCGGCGGCCGCCACCATGACCTGGTTGACGTCCTCGCTGAAGTCGCCGGCCTTCACGCGGAAGATCGCCTCCATCAGGGCCTCCTGCGCCAGCGGCGACAGGGACACCGGCTGAAGGCCCGCGATGCGCATCCGCTCGATGTAGAGGCCGCGCGACAGGGAGGTCGACAGCATGCCGACCCGCTCGCCGCCGACCTCGGCAGCCTCGTTGACCGCCTCGTCGAGCATATCGATGAGGAACAGTTCCGAGGCCTGTTCGATCGCCTCGCGCGCCACGTGGGCGGTGTTGCAGGGCATGGCCAGGATCTCGGCGCCGGCGTCCCTCAAGCGGACCGCCATGGCGGCGAGCTCGATGGTCGCTGCGTCGCTCTCGAAGTGTCGGCTGGGCACGCGCGGGTTCAGGTCCATCACGACCCGGATGTGGTCCTCGTCCTTCTCGGCCAGGGTCGAACCCTGCAACTTGGCCAGGAAGTCCAGGGTGGCGGCCGGCCCCATGCCGCCGAGTACGCCGAGCGTCTTCCTCACAGCTGCGGTCCGATCTCGGAGCCGTATCCGAACAGGCCCTGGGCGCCGCCGGTGTGCAGGAACACCACCGTCTCGCCCTGCAGCCGTCCGACCCGCGCCCAGGCGATCAGGCCCTTCATCGCCTTGCCGGTATAGACCGGGTCCAGGATGATGCCGTCGGTCCGCGCCGCCAGCGTCAGGGCCTCGACCACCGCGTCGTCGACCAGGCCATAGCCCTCGCCGACGTGGTCGCAGTCGGCCACTGTCATCTCGTCCTTCACCCGGTCGGCATGGCCGAGCAGCACGGCGGTCTCGTGGGCCAGCTTGCGGACCATGGCCTCCTGCTTCTCCTTCGGCGCCCGTACGCCGATGCCGAGCACGGGGATGTCGGCCCCGATCACGGCCAGTCCGGCGACCAGGCCGGCATGCGTTCCCGCGCTGCCCGTGGCCGTGACGATGCGGTCGATCTTCAGGTCGAAGTCGTCGGCCTGGGCGACCAGTTCTCGCGCGCAGTCCGCATAACCCAGGGCGCCGATGGCGTTGGAGCCCCCGCCGGGGATGACATAGGGCCGCCCGCCTCGGGCGCGGACCTCATCGGCGGTCCTCTCGAGTTCGGCGGTCATGTCCGTCCCGCCCGGCACGCGCCGCACCTCGGCGCCCAGCAGGCGGTCGAGCAGGACGTTGCCGTTCCAGACGTAGTCCTCGGCCTTGGAGCCCGTGCGCTCCTCGAGGATCACCTCGCAGGCCAGGCCGCAGGCGGCGGCCGCGGCGGCGGTCTGGCGCACGTGGTTGGACTGCACCGCGCCCTGGGTCACCAGGGTGTCGGCTTCCTGCTCCAGGGCGTCGCCGAGCAGGAACTCCAGCTTGCGGGTCTTGTTGCCGCCGCCGGCCAGGCCGGTGCAGTCGTCGCGCTTGATCCAGATCTCCACGCCCAGGGCCTCGGACAGCCGGGGCAGCGGCTCCAGCGGCGTCGGGAGGTGCGCGAGGCGCACGCGCGGAAAGCGGGCGAGGTGCATGCGAAGAAGGCTCCGGGAGGTCCCGGAGCCTTCCTAAACGGCCCAGGGCCTATGGGAAACGGTCTGCCGTCAGAACGGCAGGATGTTACGCTGGCGGCTGTAGCTCATGGTGCCGACGTTGGCGCCCAGGCGCAGGCCCACGCCGGCGCGGATCGGGGCCAGGATGATGCCGTCGGCCTGCTGGTAGTTCACGCCCAGCCCGCCGATGAGATAGGCCGAGCCCTCCACGCCGGGGTAGCGGCGGTAGATCATATCGGGGTGGTAGAGGTTGTAGACCAGGGTGAAGACCCGGGCGACGTTGCCGCCGAAGTCCCAGCCGATCGAGGCGCCCTGCCAGAACACCTCCTGGGGCTCGGGCCGATCCTTCATGTAGAGCAGGCCCTGGCCGTAGCGCGCGCCGACCGCGAAGGCGCCGGAGCCCTCCTCGCCCGCGATGTAGGCGGTGGGGGCGTCGCCCTGTTCCATGAACACCCGCTCGACCGCGCCGCCGAGCGCCTCGGCGGCGACGCCGAGGAAGCTTGAGCCGGCGGCCACGATTTCTTCCTGAGTATAGGCAGGCGGCGGCGTGTTGGCCGGAGGCGAACCGGCGCCTGGCGCGGTCGGATAGCCCGGCTGACCCTGCTGGGCCGCGCTCGTCGCGCAGCCGCCCGCGGTGAGGGCGAGGCCGGAAAGGAGAAGGCTGCGGCGGTCCATAGATTGGCTCCGAGAAAGGCGAATCGCTCTGCGGGCGAAAGAATGCCACACCGTCTCGCGCCATTGGGGCGGGTTTGGGGCTCGTCCCGACTTGGGTCTAGAATGGCGGACCGGGTTGGAGGTGCGTGCGTGAGCGAGGTGAGGGGGGTCATTCTGGCCGGCGGCAACGGCACGCGGCTGAAGCCCGTGACCCTGGCGGTGTCCAAACAGCTCCTGCCGGTCTACGACAAGCCGCTGATCTATTATCCGCTGTCGGCGCTGATGCTGGCGGGGGTGCGCGACATCCTAGTGGTGACCCGCCCGGACCAGCGCGACGCCTTCGAGCAGCTTCTTGGGGATGGCTCGCGCTTCGGCGTTCGCTTCGCCTATGAGGTCCAGCCCGAACCCAAGGGCATCGCCCAGGCGCTGGTGCTGGGCGAGGAGTTCATCGACCGCCGCCGGGTCTGTCTCGTGCTCGGCGACAACCTCTTCTACGGCCGGGGCTTCACCGGCATGCTGCGCGACGCGGCCTCCAGGCCCGAGGGGGCGGTGGTGTTCGGCTATGACGTGCGTGAGCCGAAGGCCTTCGGCGTCGTCGAACTCGACGCCGAGGGCCGGCCGGTCTCCATCGAGGAGAAGCCGCAGAAGCCGCGCTCCAACGTCGCGGTCACCGGCCTGTACTTCTACGACGCCGACGTCTGCGACATCGCGCGCGGCCTCAAGCCCTCGGCGCGGGGCGAACTCGAGATCACGGCGGTGAACCAGGCCTATCTGGAACGCGGCAAGCTCGAGGTCATGCGCTTCGGCCGCGGCTTCGCGTGGCTCGACGCCGGCGGCCACGACAGCCTCCTCGAAGCCAGCCACTTCGTGCAGACCATCGAGCACAACCAGGGCCTGAAGATCGCCTGCCTCGAGGAGATCGCCTTCCGCAACGGCTGGCTCGACGAGGCCGCCCTGCGCGACGCCGCCGCCGAACACGGGCCGAGCGGGTATGGGGATTATCTGCTGAGGCTGCTCGACGAGGCCTAGTGCTTGTCGGTCTTGGCCGTGAGCCAGTCCATCAGCGCCAGCAGCACGCCCGAGGTCACGAAGGTGAGGTGGATGATCACGCCCCACATCGCCTCGTCCGGGTTCAGCTCGTAGCCGGCCTTGCCGATGTTCATGAAGGTCTTGAGCAGCTGGATGCCCGAGATCGCCACGATCGAGGCGATCAGCTTCATCTTCAGGCCCGAGAAGTCGACCGTGCCCATCCACGGCGGCCGATCGGTCTCGCCCTCCAGGTCGAGCTTGGAGACGAAGTTCTCGTAGCCCGAGAACAGCACGATCAGGAGCAGGTTGCCCGCCAGCGACAGGTCGACCAGCGTCAGGACCACCAGGATGCCGTCGTTGGCGGTCATCGTCCCGTAGGGAGCGAAGACCGCCGGGAAGTAGTGGATCAGTTCGCGCAGGAACATGACCAGCAGCATGAACAGGGCCGCCACCAGACCGAGGTAGATCGGCGCCATCAGCCAGCGCGAGCGGAACAGCAGCCGCTCGAAGGCGGTCTCAAGACGCGGCTTGATCGCCATCAGCCCCTCCCCATGGTGGAGCGGATGCTGCCGTGATTCGGTCGGACTATCAGGCCCGTAGGACGGCGCCCAGCTTGGCCGCCGCCTGGACGACGCGGCCCGACAGGGCTTCGATCTCGGCCTCGGTCAGAGTGGCGCCGCGCGGCTGGATCAGCACCTCGACGGCGACCGACTTCTTGCCCTCGGGGACGCCGGGGCCTTCGTAGACGTCGAAGACGCGGGCTTCCGCGATCAGGGCCTTGTCCGCACCGGCCACGGTGCGGGCCAGGTCGCCGGCGGGCCTGTCGGCGTCGACCACGAAGGCGAAGTCGCGGCTGAGCGGCATCAGGGGCGAAAGATCGAGCCTCGGCCGCGCCTTGCCGGCGCGCTTTTTGGGCTCTGGCAGGGCCTCCACCATCAGTTCGAAGCCGACCATTGGCCCGTCGGCGTCGAGCGCCTTCAGCACCGAGGGATGCAGGGCGCCGAACTCGGCCACGACGTTCTTGGGCCCCAGCTGCAGACGCGCCGACCGGCCGGGATGCCACCAGGGCCGGTTCTGGCCCTGGACGAGCTGCAGGGAGCCGGTCGCCACGCCGAGCGTCTCGAGCA
Source organism: uncultured Brevundimonas sp. (assembly GCA_966210875.1). Classification (GTDB taxonomy): domain Bacteria; phylum Pseudomonadota; class Alphaproteobacteria; order Caulobacterales; family Caulobacteraceae; genus Brevundimonas. The sequence goes on from CBIHLR010000008.1 coordinate 19,325, forward strand.
GCGCCATCAGGTCACCCTTCAGCGCGAAGAGCGCATCCTCGGCCGCGCCGTCCCAACGGCGGGGACCATGCGGCGCCACCAGGCCTGCGACGGCCGTGCGCTGATCCGCCGGGCGGTCACCGGCGTAGATGGGCCCGATTTCGAACAGAGCCGCATCGGTGAAGCCGCGCGCGGCGTTGCGCGCCGCCGCCTGGATCAGGTTGGGCAAGATCGACGGCCGCATGCAGTCGAGCTCGGAGGCGATCGGATTGTCGAGCACCAGCCGCTCGTCGCCGCCGCCGAACAGCTCGGCCGCCGCGCGCGAGGTGAAGGACCAGGTGACGGCCTCCGACCAGCCCATGGCGGCCAGTGCGCGGCGCGCTGCGCGGATGCGCGCCTGACGCATGTCGAGCACGCCCGAGGCGGCGCCGGAGAGGTCGGGCAGGGGCGTGGCGGGCAGGGCGTCGAAGCCCGCGATGCGCGCCACCTCCTCGACGAGGTCGGCCGGACCCTCCACGTCGCGCCGCCAAGACGGCGGGGTGATGGTCCAGATCGGCCCGCGCTCGACGGAGAATCCGAGCGCATCGAGGATCGACGCGATGCGGTCCTCGCCCAGCTCCAGCCCCGTCAGACGGTTCACCCGCGAGGGATCGAGGCGCACGGGGGCGGGGGCCGCAGGCGCCTGGCCGGCCACGGTGATCTCCGAAGCCTCGCCGCCGCACAGCTCCAGGATCAGGCGCGTGGCCAGCTCCAGGCCGGGGACGACCGACTGCGGATCCACGCCCCGCGCGAAGCGGTACTGGGCGTCCGAGGTGATGCCGAGCGCGCGACCCGTCTGGGCGGTCGAAATCGGATCGAACCAGGCGCTTTCGACGAAGACGTCGACGGTCTCATCCGAACAGCCGGTGGACTCCCCGCCCATGACGCCGCCCAGGCCGATCGGACGTTCGCCGGCCGCGTCGGCGATGACGCACATGGCGGGCGTCGGCGCATAGGTCTTGCCGTCGAGCGCGATCAGGTGCTCGCCCACGCCCGCTGCGATGTGCTCGGCGCCGGCCGAGACCTGCCCGCCGCGCGCCACGATCTCCGTCCCGACCAGCTTGGCCAGGTCATAGACGTGCAGAGGCCGGGCCCGATCGTAGGAGATCAGGTTGGTGATATCGACCAGGGCGTTGATCGGCCGGAGCCCGATTGCGCGCAGGCGGTCCTGCAGCCAGGCCGGCGAGGGTCCGTTGCGCACGCCGCGGATGACGCGGCCCGCGAAGACGGGGCACAGCTCCGGCGCCTCCAGGCGGATCGAGATCGGGCAGGGGAAGCCACCCGGGACCGGGGCGACGTCGGGCGTAATCAGCTCGCCGACGCCGGCGGCCGCGAGGTCGCGGGCGATGCCCGCCACGCCCAGCCAGTCCGGCCGGTTCGGCGTCACCTCGAAGTCGATGACGGGCTCGGCGGCGAAGACCTCGGCGGCGGGCGTACCGACCTTCAGGCCGTCGGCCAGATCGAGGATGCCGTCGCTCTCATCGGCGAGTTCAAGCTCCGAGGCCGAGCACAGCATGCCGTTGGAGACCACGCCACGGACCGGCTTCTCGACCAGGGTCACGCCCAGGCCCGGCACATAGGCGCCGATGGGCGCGTAGATGGTCGTCAGGCCTGCCCGCGCATTCGGCGCGCCGCAGACGATCTCCTTCATGCCGTCGATGGTCTCGACCTGGCAGACCTGCAGACGGTCGGCGTTCGGGTGACGCGCCGCCTCGACGATGCGGGCGACGGTGAAGGGCGCCAGCTTCGCGGTGGGATCGGAGACCTCCTCGACCTCCAGCCCGGCCATGGTCATGGCCTCGGCGATCTCGTCGATCGGCCGCTCTGTCCTGAGGTGCTCCTTCAGCCAGGAGAGGGTGAACTTCACGAGACGGGACTCTTGGGCTTGTCCAGGACCGAAAGGAACTGGTCGATGAAACTGTCGGGACCGGTGAAGCCGATCATGAAGAAGTTGCAGCGTTCGAACCTGCAGTCCTCGATCGCGATCGCGCCGATCACGCGGTTCTTGGCCATCGGCATGAGCAGCAGGGCCCGCACGTCGCCGTTGCCGGTGTAGCCCATGTCGCAGGCGTCGAAGACGACGTTCTTGAGCGCCAGCATCACCGCTGGGCCCTCGATGGTGCAGTCGGTGAAGGTCTTGCCGCTGATCATCGGTCGACCTGTGGTGCGCAGGCTCTCACGGAAAAGGTCGAACAGGGAGATCGACTGACCGGAGAAGGTCGCGGCGGTCAGATCCTCGGCGATCGGACGGGGCGGGGGAGGCTGGTTGGTCATGATGCTCAGCTCAGGCCGGCGGCGGCGCTGGGCGCCTGCACGTGCGAAAATCCATAGTGGGCCAGCCAGCGGACGTCGGCCTCGAACATCGGCCGGAGGTCCGGCATGCCGTACTTCAGCATGGCCAGGCGATCGACGCCCATGCCGAAGGCGAAGCCCTGCCACTCCTCGGGGTCGAGGCCGCAGGCGATCAGAACGTTGGGGTGGACCATCCCGCAGCCCAGGATCTCCATCCAGCTCGAGCCTTGGTTCAGCTTCAGCTCCCCGCCAGAGCGATCGCAGCGGATGTCCATCTCCGCCGAAGGCTCGGTGAAGGGGAAGTGGTGTGGCCGGAACCGCGCATCGACGCCCTCGACCTCGAAGAAGCGGGCGACGAAGGTCTCCAGCGTCCACTTGAGGTGGCCCATGTGGATGTCGCGGTCGATGACGAGGCCTTCGACCTGGTGGAACATCGGCGTGTGGGTTGCGTCGGAGTCCTTCCGGAAGGTCCGTCCGGGCGCGATGATGCGGATCGGCGGCGTGCGCCCGCCTGCGATCCAGTTCGCCGGCGGCGGCTCGTTGGTTATGCGCATGGCGCGGACCTGCACCGGCGAGGTGTGGGTGCGCAGCACCTTGCGCTCGCCCGTCTCCGGGTCCGGCTTCAGGAAGAAGGTGTCGTGCATCTCCCGGGCCGGGTGGCCGGGCGGGAAGTTCAGCGCGGTGAAGTTGTGGAAGTCGTCCTCGATGTCCGGGCCTTCCGCGACGCCAAAGCCCATCTCCGCGAAGATGGCGACGATCTCGTCCATCACCTGCATGGTGGGATGGACCGAGCCCTTGCGGCGGGGCGGCGGCGGCAGGCTGAGGTCGACGCGCTCGGACGCCAGCTTGGCCTCCAGCTCGGCGGCCTGGAGTTCGTCCTTGCGGGCGGCGATGGCGGCGGTGACCCGGTCGCGCAGGCCGTTGATCAGCGGCCCCTTCTCGCGCCGCTCGTCCGGGCTCATGGCGCCCATGCCCTTGAGCAGGCCGGTGATGGAGCCGGACTTGCCGATGGCCGCGACGCGCAGTTCCTCCAGCGCGGCCGAGGTGTGGGCGGCACCGATGGCGTTGATCAGGTCCAGCTCGAGCTTGGCGAGGTCAGTCATGGGCGTGGTGTCAAACGCGCCGGTTCCGCTTTGGCAAGACATTTCGTAGGCTGAGGCATGCTTGGGACCTCATTGCTGCTTGCAGCTGTGCTAGCCGCATCGCAGTCGGCCCATCCGCTGCATCCGCGACGGGCTGAACTCGACCGACATTTCGCTGAGCGGGCGGCGCAACTCCAATGGGTGCGCGGAGCAGACCCCGTCGCCGATGCGGAGCGAGCACTGGCCGCCGGCGATACGCGCATTCTTGGTGTCCGAGAGTATTCCGTCAGATTCCCGGGCTTCGTGCTGGGCTTCTACCCGCATGAAGGATGCTCATGGCGCGCGATCGAGGGCACGGGTGATTTCCTGAACCAAGAACTGCGTGAACTCCAGGAGCTCGCCGCAGCCTACGCCGCCACCTACAATGAGCGGGTCCTTCATGCCTCCGGCTGCCGGAACGAGCCTTATCAGCCGTGACTCTCGATCACGCCCGGTCGTCGAAGCCCTTCTCGGCGGAGTGGAAGGCCAGCCGCATCAGGCCGATGGTCAGGGCCAGCACGCCGACATAGCCGATGATCAGGGCGATGATGCCGTGGATGTTCATCTCGCCGAACCCCGCCCGTTCCCACAGCGGCAGGACGGCCAGGGCCAGCACACCCGTCGCCACCGCGACGACGATAAAGGTGATCAGGCCTAGCTTGGAACGCGATCGCATGGCTGCCTCCGGAACAGGCTTTCCAGATAGGCGGCCGGCGTCCTGCCTGCATCCTGGGGGTTCCACGTAGGCCGCAAACGAAAACGCCCGCCCCGGCAGCCGGGGCGGGCGTTTCATTGTCGCGGTCGCGTCGGGCCTTAGGCCAGGGCGGCGCGGACCTTGTCGGCGATGGCCTTGAAGCCGGCCTCGTCAGCGGCGACGGCGGCCAGGACCTTGCGGTCCATCTCGATGCCGGCCTTGTTCAGGCCGTTGATGAACTGCGAGTAGGTCAGGCCTTCGGCGCGGGCAGCGGCGTTGATGCGCTGGATCCACAGGGCGCGGAACGAGCGCTTCTTGTTGCGGCGGTCGCGGTAGGCGTACTGACCGGCCTTGTCCACCGCGGCCTTGGCGGCGCGGATGGTGTTCTTGCGGCGGCCGTAGAAGCCCTTGGCCTGCTCCAGGACCTTCTTGTGCTTGGCGTGGGACGTAACGCCCCGTTTGACGCGAGCCATGTGTCTATTCCTTCAAACTGATGTCAGATCGAACTGCCGCGCGCGCCTTAGGCGTACGGCATGTAGGACTTGATTTTCTTGGCGTCGGCGTCGGCCATCACGTCCGTGCCGCGGTTCTGGCGGATGTACTTGGAGTTGTGGCTGATCAAGCGGTGACGCTTGCCCGCAACCCCGGCCTTCACCTTGCCGGTCGCCGTCAGTTTGAAGCGCTTCTTCGCGCCCGATTTGGTCTTCAGCTTGTAACCAGACATTTCACAGCGGGCTTGCGCCCGTCCTCTTGGATAAAGAAGAGCCGCCAAGGCATGTCCTGGGCCCGGCGGCTCGAAGCCGGCGCTGATACGCCAAGCCCCGCCCAAATGCAAGCGGACTCAGGCGCCGGCCGCCTCGGCCAGGCGGGTCTGTTCGCGCCGGAACGCCCGGCCGGCGTTGATCGCCATCACGGCCGCCGGCAGGCTCAGGGCGGCCGACAGCAGGAACGGCCAGTCCAGGCCCAGCCCGGAATAAATCATCCCCGCTACGATCGGACCGAAGATCCGCGCGGCCGAGCCGGCGGCCATGTTCAGCCCCAGCATCGCCCCCTGCTGGTCGGGATCGACCGAGCGCGAGATCAGGGCCGAGACGTTGGGCATCACCGAGGCCATGCCGAACGCGGTCAGGCCCATGGCCACCGGCACCAGCCAGTCGGCGGTGGGGAAGAGGTTGGCGAAGGCCACCTGGGCCGCCATGCACACGCCGAACACCAGCGCCCCGAAGGCCAGCATCCGGCTCTCGCCGAACCGGCGGGCGAGGCGGCCGGTCAGGAACCCCTGGGCCACCACCGACACGATTCCTACGGCGACGAAGCTCAGGCCGACCTCGCGCGCATGCCAGTCGTAATGCTGCTCGGCCCAGAGACCGAAGGTGGATTCCATGCCGGCGAAACCGGCCATGAAGATCAGGGTGACGACCAGCACCCGGCTGACGACCGGATTGCGGCCCGCCTCGTGCAGACCGGCCAGGAAGCGCTGGCGCGGAACGGCCGGGTCGGCCTTGGCCCGGCTCTCGCGCAGGAACAGGATGACGCCCAGCGCCGCCAGGGCCGCCATCGCCGCGGCCAGGTACATCGGCGGATGAAATCCCACGGCGCCGAGATCCTCGCGGACCAGCAGGCCGCCCACGCCGGGACCGACGATGAAGCCCAGGCCGAAGGCCGCCCCGATCATCCCCATGCGGCCGGCGCGCTTCTCCGGCGGGGTCACGTCGGCGACATAGCCCTGCACGGTCGAGATGTTGCCAGCCCCGAGGCCCGTGAACAGACGGATCAGGATGGCCGCCCAGATGTTGGGCGCGAAGACGAGCAGCAGATACCCCACGGCGTTGGCCACCAGGGTCATCAGCAGGACGGGCTTGCGGCCGATCCGGTCCGACAGCCTTCCCCAGAAGGGCTCGGCGAAGAACTGGCCCGCCGAATAGGCCGCGAACAGCAGGGTCACCTGCCACTCCGGCGCGCCCAGGCTTGAGCCGAAGAACGGCAGCAGCGGCACGATCAGGCCAAAGCCGACCAGGTTGATGAACACGACGCTGAACAGCACCGCCAGGGCGGGAACCGGCGCACGCGTGACGGCGGGGGGCGGGGTCATTTCGCGTCCATATCCCGCCGCCGCGCCCACCGCGACCCCTCTCGATCCAAAGGGCGTAGCTTTTCCATACGGACCCCTGTTAGCTAGCGCAGACCACGCAGGGGACCGGCATGAGCGACCTGGAGACCTTCCGCGCCGAGACGCGCGCCTGGCTGGAGGCGAACTGCCCGCCGGAGGTGCGCGGGCCGGTGCGCAGCGAGGACGAGGCCATCTGGGGCGGCAGGAACGCCACCTTCGCCACGCCGGGCCACAAGCTCTGGCTCGAACGCATGGGCGAGCGCGGCTGGACCGCGCCGGAATGGCCGCGCGAATACGGCGGCGGCGGCCTCAGCCGCGAGGAGGCCAAGGTGCTGGCCTCGGAACTGCGCCGCATCCAGGCCCAGCCCGCCCTGCTCAGCTTCGGCGTCTGGATGCTGGGCCCGGCGCTCCTCGCCTTCGGGACCGAGGAACAGAAAAAGCGCTTCCTGCCCGAGATCGTGCGCGGCGAGATCCGCTGGTGCCAGGGCTATTCCGAGCCGGGCGCAGGTTCGGACCTGGCGGGACTGCAGACCCGGGCCGAGGACCGCGGCGACCACTGGATCGTCAACGGCCAGAAGATCTGGACCTCCTACGCCGACAAGGCCGACTGGATCTTCTGCCTGGTCCGCACCGATCCGGAGGCGCCCAAGCACCTGGGCATCTCGTTTGTCCTGTTCGACATGAAGACGCCGGGAGTCACCACTCGGCCCATCACCCTGATCTCGGGCAAGAGCCCGTTCTGCGAGACCTTCTTCGACGACGTGCGGGTCGAGAAGGAGAACCTGGTCGGCACGCTGAACCGCGGCTGGGACGTGGCCAAGTACCTCTTGGCGCATGAGCGGACCATGATCGGGGCCATGGGCGAGGACATGAACGCCCGCCCGCTCGGCCAGGTCGCCGCCGACAGCCTGGGGACCGACGAGGCCGGAAGGCTGGACGACCCCATGCTGCGCGCCCGCATCGCCGAGATGGAGCTGGACGCCGCCGCCTTCCGCCTCGCGCTCGAACGCGTCGGGGACAAGCACAAGGCGGGCAAGGCCCATCCGGCCGAGGCCTCGATGCTGAAGTACTATGGCTCGGAGCTGAACAAGCGCCGCCACGAACTGCTGATGGCCGCAGGCGGCTTCGACGCCCTGGAGTGGGAGGGCGAGCGCTCCCGCGAGGGCTCGGCCGCCCGGTCGTGGCTGCGCACCAAGGCCAACTCCATCGAGGGCGGGACGAGCGAGATCCAGCTCAACATCATCGCCAAGCACCTGCTGCGCCTGCCTGGAGCCTGATCTCGTGCCCCTGATCCTGACCGAAGAGCAGACGATGCTGGAGGAGGCCGCGCGCGGCTTCCTGGCCGAGGCCGCGCCGATCGCCCACCTCCGCCAGCTTCGCGACAGTCGCGATCCGGACGGCGTCTCGCGCGACCTGTGGGCGTGTTTCGGCGAGATGGGCTTCGCCGGTGTGATGATCCCCGAGGCGCACGGAGGTTCGGGGCTCGGCGCCGTGGAGGCCGGTGTGATCGCGGAGGCCGTCGGCCGCAACCTGACCCCTTCGCCCTTCCTGTCGACCGGGGTCCTGGCGACGGTGGCCCTGAAAGGCGGCTCGGACGCCCAGCAAGGCCGCTGGCTGCCTGAGATCGCTTCCGGTCGCCTGATCGCGGCGCTGGCCCTGGACGAAGGCAGGAAGCACCGGCCCGAGGCCATCGAGACCACCGCCGTCCGCTCGGGCAACGGTTTCCGGCTGGATGGCTCGAAGGCCATGGTCGTCGACGGCCATCTCGCCGACCTGCTGATCGTGGCGGCCCGCACCGATGAGGGCGTGGGCCTGTTCCTGGTCGATCCGGACGCGGACGGCGTCGAGGTGGAGCGCACCGTCATGGTCGACGCCCACAATGCGGCGCGGGTCACGCTCAGCGGCGTCGAGGTCCAGGCCGCCGCCCTGATCGGCGCGGCGGACGGCGGCCTGTTCCGGGCTGTCTGCGCCTACGGGGGCGCCATGGTCGCCGCTGAGATGACCGGCGCCGCCGAGGCCGCCTACGAACAGACCCTGGCCTACCTCCGCGAGCGCAAGCAGTTCGGCAAGGCCATTGGCGAGTTCCAGGCGCTGCAGCACCGCGCCGCCCACCTCTACGCCGAGCTGGAGATCACCAGGGCCGCCGTGCTCAGGGCGCTCCAGCTGCTCGACAGCGACCCTGAGGCCGCCGGCCCCGCCGTCTCGGTGGCCAAGGCCCGCGCGGGCAAGTCCTCGGAGCTTGCGGTGCAGGAGGCGGTGCAGATGCACGGCGGGGTCGGCATGACCGACGAGTTCGACGTCGGCCTCTACATGAAGCGCATCCGCGTCTGCCAGGAGCTGTTCGGCGACTTCAACCACCACGCGGAGCGGCTGGCGCGCCTGTCTGGATACTAGCCCCGGGACAAGCTAGACGGCGGGCATGCAACCCGCCGACACCGCCGCCCGCCGCCTCGTCGAGACCCTTCTGGTCAACGGCGTCGACCACGTCTTCTGCGTGCCGGGCGAGAGCTATCTGGCGGTGCTGGACGCGCTCTACGACGTGCGTGACCGGATCAAGCTGGTCATCTGCCGCCACGAGGCGGGCGCCGCCAACATGGCCGAGGCCTACGGCAAGCTGACCGGCAGGCCCGGCGTCTGCATGGTCACCCGCGGTCCGGGCGCGACCCACGCCTCCATCGGGGTGCACACGGCGCACCAGGACTCGACGCCCATGATCCTGTTCGTCGGCCAGGTCGGCTTAGCCGACCGGGGCCGGGGCGCCTTCCAGGAGGTCGATTACCGCGAGGTCTTCGGCGGCCTGGCCAAGTGGGCGACCGAGCTGGAATCGGCCGACCGCACCGTCGAAGTGGTCGAACGCGCCTTCGCCACGGCGCTTCAGGGCCGCATGGGCCCGGTGGTCATCGCCCTGCCCGAGGACATCCTGCACGAGCCGGGCGGCCCGTCGCCGAAGCAGGCGGTCACCCCCGCCCGCGCGGGGGTGGACCCCGCCTTCCTCGCCGCGCTTGAGGCTCGGCTAAAGGCCGCCGAACGGCCGATGATAATTCTGGGCGGCCAGGGCTGGAGCGACACCTCCGCCAAGGTGCTCGCGGACTGGGCCGAGCGGCTGGGCCTGCCCATCGCCCTGTCCTTCCGCCGCAAGGACCTGATCGACAACCGCCACCCCTGCTACGCCGGCGACCTGGGCCTCGGGCCCAATCCGAAGCTGGTCCAGCGGATCAAGGACGCCGACCTGCTGATCGCGATCGGCGCCCGGCTCGGCGAAAACCCGACCCAGGGCTACAGCCTGCTCGACCGCACGACCGCCGCCGAGCGGCTGGTCCACGTCCATCCGGGGCCGGAGGAGCTCGGCCGCGTCTGGCCGACGGCCCTGTCCTGCGCCGCCGACGTGTCGCTCGCCGCCGAGGCCATCGCCGTGATCGATCCGGACCGCGCCTGGACCTCCGGGCCCGAGGCCCACGCGGACTACGAGGCCTTCATCCAGCCCGTCGAGGTCACCGGCCAGGTGAACATGAGCCGGGTCATGGGGCTGCTCCGCGACGGCCTGCCCGACGACGCCATTGTAACCAACGGCGCGGGCAACTTCGCCGCCTGGCTGCACCGCTTCTTCCCGCACCACGCGCGCCGCACCCAGCTGGCCCCGACCTCGGGCGCCATGGGCTATGGCGTGCCGGCCGCCGTCGCCGCCAAGATCGTCGAGCCCTGGCGCACGGTGGTGAATCTCGCCGGCGACGGGGACTTCATGATGACCAGCCAGGAGCTGGCCACCGCCGTCCAGTACGACGCCGCCGTCGTCTTCGTGGTCGTGGACAACGGGACCTACGGCACGATCAGAATGCACCAGGAGCGCGACTATCCCGCCCGTGTCTCCGGCACCGACCTCAAGAACCCGGACTTCGTCGCCTACGCCGAAGCCTTCGGGGCGGTCGGGTTCCGCGTCGAGCGGACCGAGGACTTCGCCGCCGCGCTGGACCAGGCGCTGGCTGCCGACCGGCCGGCCCTGATCCACCTGATCACCTCGGCCGACGACATCGCGCCAGGGCGCACCATCAGCCAGCTGCGCGCCGGCTAGGCTTGTCACTCATCGGGCGGCGCGCCTAAACCGACGCCGACAACAGGAGACGCGACCATGGCCACGGAATCCGGCTGGACCTTCCCGAACGGCGAGCTGATGAAGGGCAAGAAGGGCCTGATCATGGGGGTGGCCAACGCCAACTCCATCGC
>CBIHLR010000009.1:0-29229 GCA_966210875.1 uncultured Brevundimonas sp.
CGCATAGCGCGACTCCGACGCAGCATCGGCGCCGATGGCCGAGACCTGGACGAACCGGGTGATCCCGCGCGCGGCGCAGGCGCGGGCGATGCGGGCGGGGGCCTGGGCCTGCAGCGACTGGAAGCGGCGGCCGGGCGTCTCGAACAGAATGCCGACCAGATTGATCGCCGCGCTGGCGCCCTCCAGGGCGGCGGCCACCTGAGCGTCGTCCGAGACGTCGCAGGCGATCAGCTGGATCTGCCCCACGTCGCCCTGCGGCTTCAGGTGGACCGCGAGGTGAGGCTTGCGCACGGCCACGCGCACGCGCCAGCCCTGACGCGCGAGCGCCCTGACCGTCTGGGCTCCGACGAAGCCGGAGCCGCCGAAGACCGTGACCAATTCCGAACCGGGGCGCGCCATCGGGCGTCCTTCCCATGACAGCATGAAAGACGGGACAGCCGATTAGCCGAGCCGTCGGTTTCCGGCAACGCGCGAAAGCCCTGATCAGGCCGTTGACCGCCTCACGGCTCTGCCCTATGTGTCCGCGCCTTCGGCCCCACGGGGTCGGGCCCAGGTGGCGGAATTGGTAGACGCGCTGGCTTCAGGTGCCAGTGGCCGAAAGGTCGTGGAGGTTCGAGTCCTCTCCTGGGCACCAGTTTCTAGAACGGCGTCGGTCCTGCGGACCGGCGCCGTTCGTGTATAAGGACCCGACTCGAAAGAGGACCCGGCCTTACGTGACCACCTTCCTGCATGAGGGCGACCTGCCCGACGGACTGGACCTCGGTCCGGTCGTGGCGCTCGATTCCGAGACCATGGGGCTGCGCTTCCGGCGCGACCCGCTGTGCGTCGTCCAGCTGTCGTCCGGCGACGGCCACGCTCACGTGGTCCGGCTGAACCGGCCTGGCTACGACTGCCCGAACCTGAAGCGGCTGCTGGCGGATCCGCAGGTGCTGAAGATCTTCCACTTCGCCCGCTTCGACGTCGGCATGTTCGCGCTCCACCTCGGCGTCGTCACCGCGCCGATCTACTGCACCAAGATCGCGTCCAAGCTGGCCCGGACCTACACGGACCGGCACGGCCTGAAGGACGTGACCCGCGAGCTGCTGGGGATCGAAATGTCCAAGGTCCAGCAGAGCTCGGACTGGGGGGCGGCCGAGCTTTCGCCCGAGCAGCTGGCCTATGCGGCCTCGGACGTGCTGCATCTGCACGAGCTGAAGGAAAAGCTCGACGCCATCCTGGAGCGCGAAGGCCGCATGCCCCTGGCGCGGGCCTGTTTCGACTTCCTGCCGACGCGCGCTTCGCTCGACCTGGCGGGTTGGGAAGATCAGGATATCTTCGCCCACGCCTGACATGACCGAAACCCGCACCCCCGCACCTTCGCTGCTCGAAGACCAGCCCGCCGACCTGGCGACGGTCCGGCGCGAGGATTCGCAGCGGGTGATCGAGGCCATGGAGCAGTGGCGGCGGCGCTCCCGCCTGATCCATTTCTTCCGCCGCGCCCTGCCCGTCGCCGTCGGCCTGCTGGTCGTGGGCGTGGTCGGCTGGGTGGTGGCCCGCACCGTCCTCGCCGACATGGCCGACCGCGAGGCCCAGCGCGCCGAGGTGCGCATGACCAATCCGCGCTTCTATGGCCAGGATTCGCGCGGCCGCGCCTTCGTCCTGGGGGCCGCCGAGGCGGTTCAGGACCGTCGGCGCAATGGGATCATCGACCTGACGCGACCGACGCTGCGGCTGGACGCCACCGGCGAGCGGCCGACCGAGATCACCTCGCGCGAAGGCGTCTATTCCGAAGGCGAGCGCAGCGTCGACCTGACCGGCCAGGTGCTGGTGATCGACGGCGGCTCAGGCTTCCGGTTCCAGACCGAAGAGGCGCTGGTCGACACCGAGACGGGCGTGATCTCGGGCCAGTCGCCGATCTCGGGACGCGGCCCCCTTGGAACCATCGACGCGTCGTCCTATGCCATCTACGATCAAGGCGCGCGGCTGGTCTTCGAAGGCGACGGCGACAACAAGGTCCGCGCCGTGATCAACACCACCGACTGAGGATTCGAGGAACCGGGCGATGAGACGTGAAGGCCTGCCTCTGAAGCGCATCGTGGCCGGCGCGGCCGTGGCCGCGACGGCCGCCGCCGTGCTGGGCGGAGCGGCGCTGGCCCAGATCGCCCGCGACGGCGGCCCCATCGCCATGGGCGCCGACCGGCTCGAGGTCATCGACGCCGAAGGCGTCCAGATCTGGTCCGGCCGCGCCGAGGCCGTGCAGGGCGAGAACCGCCTGCGCGCCGACGTGATCCGCGCCTTCCACGCGCGCCGCCAGGGTCCCTCAGCCCCGAACGACGCGCCGGGCTCGAACCTGCGCGGCGACATCGAGCGGATGGTCGCCACCGGCAATGTCTATTTCGTCACCCCGACCCAGGTGGTGCGCGGCGACGAGGCCACCTACACCCGCTCGACCGACACCATCGTGGTCACCGGCGACGTCATCCTGACCCAGGGCGAGAACGTCCTGACCGGCAGCCGCCTCACGGTGCAGGTCGCCTCGGGCCGCGCCACCATGGACGGGGCCCCGACGGCCGCCGGCCAGCGCGTGCGCGGCGTCTTCTATCCGGACGAATAGGCCTGATCGCTTGACCGTCCAGCCGCTTCCCATGACCGACGGCTCCGCCGACCGCGAGGGGCTGTTCGTCGATTCCGTCGGCCGCTCGTTCAACGGGCGCGCCGTGGTCAAGAGCGTGTCCTTGCGCCTGCGACGTGGCGAGGTGGCCGGCCTGCTCGGCCCGAACGGAGCCGGCAAGACGACCTGCTTCTATATGATCACCGGCCTGGTCCCGGCCGACTACGGCGCGATCTATCTCGATGGCGAGGACATCACCAACCAGCCGATGTACCAGCGCGCGCGGCTGGGCGTCGGCTATCTGCCGCAGGAGGCCTCGATCTTCCGCGGCATGACGGTCGAGGAGAACGTCCTGTCTGTCGTCGAGCTGCGAGAGCGCGACCGGCGCAAGGCGTCCGAGGACACCGACCGCCTGCTCGACGAGCTGCGCATCTCGCACCTCAAGAAAGCCTCGGCCATGGGCCTGTCGGGCGGCGAGCGCCGTCGCGTCGAGATCGCGCGCGCCCTGGCGTCCGAGCCCAGCTTCATGCTGCTCGACGAGCCCTTCGCCGGCATCGACCCCCTGGCCATCGCCGACATCCGCGAGGTCATCGGCTATCTCGCCTCGCGCGGGATCGGGGTGCTGATCACCGACCACAATGTGCGCGAGACGCTCGACATCATCGACCGCGCCTCGATCATCCACGCCGGCGAGGTGCTGTTCGAGGGCTCGCCCTCGGAGATCATCTCGAACCCCGAGGTGCGGCGCGTGTACCTGGGCGAAGCGTTCTGAGACGCTTTCCTTCTCCCGAGGGGAGAAGGGATGAATGTCAGGCCTTGGTGTCCACCGAGGCGCCCGCCTCCTCGCCGCCCTCAGCGCCATAGCCGCTCTTGGGGCCCGAGCCCTTGGCGGCGACGACGACCATGGCGGGCCGGATGGTGCGGCCGAACAGGACGTAGCCGGGTTGGTAGGTCTGCATGACGCAGCCGCCCTGCACCTCCGTCGAGGGCTGCTCGGCCATGGCCTGGTGCACGTTCGGGTCGAAGCGTTCGCCCGGCTCCGGCGCCACGCGCGTCAGGCCGTTGGACTCGAAGGCCTGCAGCAGCGACTTCTCGGTCAGCTCCAGGCCAGCCACCAGGCCCTGCACGCCCGCATCGGCGCTGCCGGCCGGAGCGGCGGCCAGAGCCCGCTGGAGGTTGTCGGCCACGCCCAGCAGGTCGCGGGCAAAGCGCTGGATCGCATAGGCCCGCGCGTCATTGGCCTCGCGCTCGGCGCGGCGCTTGGTGTTCTCGGCGTCGGCGACGGCCCTCAACGCCTTGTCCTTCCATTCGTCGCGCTCGGCGAGGATGGCGTCGACATGGGCGAGGTCGTCGCCGGGCGAGGCGTCCAGACCGGCCTCGGCGTTCAGCTCGGCGTCGGGGTCGAAGTCGGGATTATGGGTGTCGGTCACGTCTCTTGTCCGTCCAGCATGCGGCCCAGGACCTTGGCGGTGTAGTCCACCAACGGAATGACCCGGGCATAGTTCAGTCGGGCGGGCCCGATCACGCCGATCGCGCCGACCACCCGCTGTCGGCCGGTCATATAGGGCGCCGCGACCACGGCGGAACCCGAAAGGGAAAACAATCGCGTCTCCGAGCCGATGAAGATGCGAAGCCCCTGCGCCTCCCGCACCCCGTCGAGCAGGCCGATCAGCTGCTCCTTCTGCTCAAGATCGTCGAACAGCATGCGCACCCGTTCGAGGTCCGCCAGGGCCGAGGGGTCCTGCAGCAGATTGGCCCGGCCGCGCACGATCAGGGCCCGCTCGCGCGCTTCGCCCCCGGACCAGGCGGCCAGGCCATCCTCGACCAGCCGGGCGGCGGTGGCGTCCAGGGCGGCCTTCGCGGCCTTGAGTTCCGAGGCCGCCTCGGTCTGGGCCTCGGCCAGGGTCCGGCCCTTCAGTCGCGCGTTCAGGAAGTTCGACGCCTCCTGCAGGCTCGACGGCGTCACCCCGGGGGACAGACGCATCAGCCGGTTCTCGATCCCGCCGTCCTCGAACACCAGCACCGCCAGGGCCTGGTCCGGCCCGAGCGAGACGAACTCGACGTGCTTGACCCCCGCCTCTCGGACGGGCGCGGCGACGACGCCCGCGCCGCCAGCCAGGCCGGACAGCAGGTCCGACGCCGCCTCCAGAGCCTCTTCGAAGTTGCGGCCCCGCCCCGCCAGCCGCGCGTCGACTTCGCGGCGCTCCTCCGACGACAGGTCGCCGATCTCGAGCAGGCCGTCGACGAAGAGGCGCAGGCCCGCGTGTGTCGGGATGCGGCCCGCGGACGTATGCGGCGCGGCCAGCAGCCCCGCCTGGGTCAAGTCCTGCATGGTGTTGCGGATCGAGGCCGGCGACAGGTGCACCCCGCCCTTGGACACGGTGCGCGAGCCGACCGGCTCGCCGGTCTGGAGGTAGGTCTCGACGATGCTGCGGAAGATGTCGCGCGCCCGCTGGTCGAGCGAACTCAGGCTGGCGCTCTGGGACAGGAAGGTCGTCATGCCGCCCGCAGGCCTTCCCAGCCGGCGCGCGTCAGGCGATGCACCAGGCAGTCGTCCTCGCCATTGAACAGGCGCCGCCCCTCCGGCCTGAAGCCGAGCCGCTGATAGAAGCGATGCGCGTCCGCGTTGGAGTTGAGCGGATCGATGACCACCCCATGCACCTCCGGGTCGGCGAAACAGGCGTCCAGCGCCTGGGTCATCATCGCCGTGCCGAAGCCCCGGTTCAGGGCCTCGGGCTCGCCGATCCAGATGTCCAGCGCGCGCAGGCCCGGCTCGATCTCGCCCCAGTAGTGCGTCGGCTCCAGGTGCGGGTCGATGACCTGCATGGCGCCGATGGGCCGGCCGTCCGCCTCGGCGATCAGATAGAAGCTGACCTCGGACGAGGTCTCGATCTCCTCCAGCCAGTCGGCGCCGGCGAAGGCCGTCTCCGCCTTCGGGTCGTCCGTCGTGCAGGCGATCACGTGCGGCTCGCGGTCCCAGGCGGCCAGGAGCACGGCGTCCTCGGGCGTCGCGCGGCGCAGGGCAATCACGGGCTTGGGTGTGGCGGCGGTCACCTCGATAGGATAAGGCCCCCCACCTTCCCTTCAAGCCTCAGGACCGATTGCATGCGCCCGTCCGAACGCCAGCCCGACCAGATGCGCGCCGTGACCCTGGAAACCGGCGTGAACCGCTACGCCGAGGGCTCCTGCTTGGTCAGCTTCGGCCACACCCGCGTGCTGGTCACGGCCTCGGTGGAGGAGAGCCTGCCGCCGTGGCTACGCGGCAAGGGCCAGGGGTGGGTCACGGCCGAGTATGGCATGCTACCGCGCGCCACCCACACCCGCGGCCGGCGCGAGGCCTCGGCCGGCAAGCAGTCGGGCCGGACCCAGGAAATCCAGCGTCTGATCGGCCGCAGCTTGCGCGCCGTCGTCGATCTGAAGGCGCTCGGCGAGCGGCAGGTGCTGATCGACTGCGACGTCATCCAGGCCGACGGCGGCACCCGCACCGCCGCCATCACCGGCGCCTGGGTCGCCATGGCCTCGGCCCTGAACTACCTGCGCGCCGAAGAGGTGCTGAAGGCGGACCCCATCCTCGACCAGGTGGCCGCGGTCTCCTGCGGGATCGTCGAGGGCCATCCGGTGCTCGACCTCGACTACGAGGAGGACTCCAACGCCGAGGCGGATTCCAACTTCGTCCTTACCGCCAAGGGCGGTATCGTCGAGATCCAGGCGACGGGCGAGAAGCGCGGCTTCTCCCGCGTCGAGTTCGACCAGCTCTTCACCCTGGCCCAGGGCGGTTGCGCCGAGCTGTTCCGGCTCCAGCGCGAGGCGCTGGCCTAGGCCACGACTTCCAGCGCCGCGAAGTCCACCACGAGGGGCGCGATCCCGATCGCCTCCAGAAACCGGCGAAAGCCGGCCTGATCCACGCCGGTCGTGGCCGTGTTGGTCAAAGGGTGGAAGTTCACCCGCTCGGCTTCCCAGAGCCGACGATCGACCACGAAGGTCAGCCGCTTGTCCGTGTCGTTGATCAGGGCGAAGGCCGTCACCGACCCGGGCGTCACGCCCAGGGTCTCGACCATCAGCTCGGCGGAGCCGAAGGACAGCCGGTCCGACCCGATCACCCGGTGAAGGCGCTTGAGGTCGATCTCGGTGTCCTGCCGGGCCGAGATCAGCCACAGCCGATCCTTCTTGTCCTTGAGGAACAGGTTCTTGGTGTGGGCGCCGGGCAGCCGGGCCTTGAAGTCGTCGCCTTCGCCGACGCGGAACACCGCCGGGTGGTCCAGGGTGACGTGATCGATCCCATTGCCCTCGAGCCAGGCCAGGAAGCTGTCGCGGTCGTGCCTCATGCCTTCGCCTTTGACGGCTCGGCCCGCGCGAGGCTAGGGGAAACCGCATGGAGCTGCTGTGTTATCCGATGGGCTCGCGCCCGCCCGAGATCGTGCCCGGCCGGGCTCAACGCCGGTGGATGGACGCCTTTTCGAACCGGCATCCCTACCGCTGCTTGCCGCTGACCATGGCCAACACCACCGGCTGGGAGATTCTCTCACCCTGGGACGTGACCATCGAATGGACCGGCGGCCGCACCCAGAACGACATCACCTTCCACTTCGACCGGCCGGTGCCGGACCAGGACCACTTCATCGCCTCGCACTTCGCGGGCGGGGTGGTGACCTTCCATCCCGGCTATCTGTTCCGGACGCCGCCCGGCTGGGCCGTCTGGACCTCCGGGCCGCCCAACCACGTCAAGGACGGCATCCAGCCCCTGACTGGCCTGGTCGAGACCGACTGGCTGCCGTTTCCCTTCACCATGAACTGGATTTTCACCCGGCCGGGCCGCGTGAAATGGGAGAAGGGCGAGCCCTTCTGCTTCATCACCCTGATGGAGCACCGCAAGCTGGAAGACGTGCAGCCGATCGTCCGCTCGCTGGACCGCGATCCGGAAATCCACGGGCAGTTCGAGGTGTGGAACCGCGAGCGCTCCAACTTCAACCGCCGCCTGTCGTCGGGGGACCCGGACACGGTGCGCGAGTCGTGGCAGCGCTTCTACTTCAAGGGCGAGATTCCGGAAGAGGGCCCGGCGCCTGTCGATCACGTCAACAAGCGCCGGCTCAAGCCGATCAAGTTCAGCCTCTAGTAGCCCGAGGGCGCACCGGGACGGATCACGCGCGGGCCGAGGTTTGCGATGATCTCGCGCGCGTCGAAGGCGTAGCGCGCGTCGGCTGGCGGCGTACCGCGACCCATGACGATCTCCGCGCGGGCCTCATAGCGGCTCACCTCGCGGACATCGAAGTTGCGGCCCCACGGATCCCCCCAGGGCGACCAATAGTTGCGGCGGTAGAAGCGCCATCTCGGGCCCCAGTAACGACCGTAGCCGCCGTGGAACCACGGATCCGGGTCGGCGTAGTAGCGCGTGTCACGCTCGGTCTGCCGATAGTCGGTGGCGAACCAGTCGTAGCCGCTCTGCAGCGTCAGTTCGGCGGCGCGGTACAGCAGGTACATCTCCACCGTATCGCGGCTGGTGAGGGAGTTGCCCGAGAAGGACACGCCCCAGCGGTCCTCCTGCAGACGCATTTCGGAATAGCCGCCGCGCTGACCGCCATATCCTTCCGGGGCGTAGGTGGTTGCGGTGGCGCAGGCCGAGACCGCCAGCGCGGCGGCCGCGACGGCGACGAGAATGGGTCTCATGTCAGAGCTCCAGGCGAAAGGGGACTATGCTACCGGAACTAACCCCTGCGAACCTGACGCGTTCCTGAACAGGTCTCAACCCTCGCCGGACTGGCGATCGAGGCTGGCCTGCTGTTCGGCCCAGTAGGCGGCCCCGTCGTCAGGCTTGAACATGGTACGCGGCGCTCCGTCCGCGGTTGCCACCGCGAAGGTGTTCGAGGCCGCATGGTAGAAGAGAGTGTCGCCGTTGCGACGGCGCGCCGTCTCGGTCCCGGCCGGCGGGTCGGAAATGAAGGCATGGGCCTGGCGCACATAGGCGTCCACGTCCGCCGCCCCGAAAGCCTCGCCGTTTCGGGCGAAGGCGCGCTGAGCGTTCTCTTCCGCCGTGTAGCGGCGCGTCGAGGACCACACGGGCGCTCCGCGGGCGGGCGCGGGCGGCGGCCCGGGCGCAGAGGCGGACGCATCCGCCCCGGCGTCGGCCGCGGCTGTTGTGGTGGCGGTGCCCTCCGCGCCCCGCTCGCGTGTCTCGACGGCCGAGCCGCCGTTGCCGCACGCGGCCGACAAGGCCGCCACCGCGGCCAGGGCCGCAACACCTTCAATACGCATGCCTTCCTCCAACCCCACGCTTGCCGAACACCGATAGCGCACCACCGATGTTCTTGCAATGTTCTCTTTCGACTCCGGTCCGGAGCCCGGCTAAGCCTAGGCGACAGGAGATTCTCATGACCATCGACGTACGGTTGAAGCGGCTTGACCATGCCGAGGGCCTGCCGCTGCCTGCCTACGAAACGGCGGGCTCGGCCGGGATGGACCTGCGGGCCGCCATCGACGAGGGCGCGCCGGTGACCCTGCCGCCGGGCGGGCGGGCGCTGATCCCCACCGGCCTCACCATGGCGCTTCCCGAAGGCTACGAGGGCCAGGTGCGGCCCCGCTCCGGTCTGGCCCTGAAGTTCGGCGTGACCTGCCTGAACAGCCCGGGCACGATCGACAGCGACTATCGCGGGGAGGTGGGCGTCATCCTGGCGAACCTGGGGTCGGAGCCCTTCACGGTTCGTCGGGGCGACCGGATCGCGCAACTGGTGGTGGCGCCCTTCAGCCAGGCCCGCCTGGCCGAAATCGACAGCCTGGACGACACCGCCCGAGGCGCCGGCGGCTTCGGCTCGACCGGCGCCTGATCGTCATAGGCCTGTGAGCGAATCAGGCGTAGCTTCGTTCTAGGAAGGGCTATCGGGCCTTTCTCCAGTTCGAGCGAAGCGGGGGCGTGTCTTCAGTCCTGTCGTCTTGAGCCTTCCGGACCGCCGCTGATGCAGGTCCTCTCGCAGCCCCCCTCCGGCTGGCCGGCGCTGGTGTTGAACGCCGACTTCCGGCCGCTGTCCTATTATCCGCTGTCGCTGTGGAGCTGGGAGGACGTCATCAAGGCGGTCTGGCAGGACCGGGTCGACGTCATCTCCACCTACGACAAGGTCGTCCGCTCGCCCTCGGTCGAGTTCCGGCTGCCGAGCGTGATCTCGCTCAAGTCCTTCGTGCCCCAGGACCGGTCGCCGGCCTTCACCCGCTTCAACCTGTTCCTGCGCGACCAGTTCACCTGCCAGTACTGCGGGGCGGTCGGCAACGACATGACCTTCGACCACGTCATGCCCCGCTCACGTGGCGGCCGCACGACGTGGGAAAACATTGTGACGGCGTGCGCGCCCTGCAATCTCAGGAAGGGCGGCCGCACCCCGCTCGAGGCGCAGATGCCGCCCAGGCGCGATCCGCGCCGGCCATCGGCCTATCAGCTCCAGGCGCTCGGGCGGCGTTTCCCGCCGCACTACCTGCATGAGAGCTGGCTGGACTATCTCTACTGGGACATCGAGCTGGAGCCCTAGGCTCTAGTAGACGGCGCCGCGCACCGGATAGCCGCTCTCGGCGCGGGCGATGTCCTCGCGCACTTGTCGGGGATCACGGCCAGGTCCCGGCGCGCGCGGCGGATACGGCGCGGGGGGCGGCGCCATGCGGTATTCACGCGGCGGTTCGGGGCGGCGCCAGCCGGCGTCACGCGGCTCCATCCGGTACTCTCGCGGCGGCGGCGGACGACGCCAGCCGGCTTCGCGAGGAGGCGGGGCGGCATCGCGATAGGCGTCACGCACGGCGTCGCGAGACGCGTAGCGGCGCTCGCGCTCCTCTCGGCGGACCTCGTAGGGGTCCGAGCGTTGATAGGCTTCGTCCCCGGCGCGGCTTTCGACCCGAACCACATAGGACGGCGGCAGGTCCGGCGGCGGGGCGTAGGCCGCGTTGCGCGGCTGGGCGTCCATGTCGTCGAAGGCGGCGTCCCAGGCGGCCTGGAACTCGGCGAACGGATCGCGTTCCGCCTGCGGATAGAGCGGCGGCGGGGCCCAGGACGGATAGGCGGGCGCAGAGGCGAAGTGCAGGTCGGCCGAAAGCGAATGGAACGTCGGGGTCTCGAACGGCTCCCACGCCGGCGGGATACGAAGCTGGGTTCCGGCGATGGCGCCGACGCCTGCGGCGACGACGGATCCGCAGACGGCGACGGCGATCAGGGTCTTGTCGAGACTGGCCATGCGATCCGAACGCGGATCGGCCCGGTCGGTTCAGTCACGCTCAACGCGCGCCGACGGCCGCCTCCACCGAGGTGAAGCCGTCCGCCTTGAGCCGTGCCGCCAGGTCCCGCTTGATACGCCCGACGAGGCCGGGGCCCTCGAAAACGAGGGCGGAATAGAGCTGCACCGCCCGCGCGCCGGCGCGGATCTTGGCGTAGGCGTCCGCGCCGCTGGCGACGCCGCCCACGCCGACGAGGGCCGGTCCGTGGCTCCCCGCCGCCTCGTGAAACCAGCCGAGCACCCGCGTCGAGGGCGCCAACAGGGGCGCGCCCGACAGGCCGCCGGTCTCGCCGGCGTGCGGCGACCGCAGGGTCTCCGGACGGGCCAGGGTGGTGTTCGAGACGATGATTCCCTCGACTCCGTGCCGACGGCAGGCGGCGACCATGGTCTCGGCGTCGGCCTCCTCCAGGTCCGGGGCCACCTTCAGGAACACCGGCGCGCTCGGCGCGGGCAGGCCTGCGCGGGCCTCGGCCAGCCGGCCAAGCAGTTCGTCGAGCGCGTCGGCGGACTGCAGCGTCCTCAGCCCCGGGGTGTTCGGCGAGGAGACGTTGACCGCGAAATAGTCCGCCACGCCCCACAGACGCTTCAGCCCGATCACATAGTCGCCCGTGCGGTCCTCGGAATCCTTGTTGGCCCCGAGATTCACTCCGACCACGCCCGTGCGTCGCCGGCGGATCATGCGACGAGCGAAGGCGTCGAGCCCCTCGTTGTTGAAGCCCATGCGGTTGACGACCGCCCGGTCTTCGGACAGCCGGAACAGGCGCGGCCTGGGATTTCCGGGCTGTGCGCGGGGCGTGACACCACCGCACTCGACGAAGCCGAAGCCCATGTCGAGCAGGGCGTCGGGCACGCGCGCATCCTTGTCGAAGCCGGCCGCCAGCCCCAGGCAGTTCGGCAGCTTCAGCCCGCAGAGGTTCACCGCCAGCACGGGATCGTCGGGCTGGCGCTGGCGCGGGCCCAGGCCCAGCTCCAGGCTTCGCAGGGCCAGGCCGTGCGCCGTCTCGGGATCAAGCCGGCGCATCACGGCTGTGGCGGCGTCGGACAGCAGGCTCACTGGCCGATGTCCGCAAGCGCCGAGGCCTCGGCGTCGACCTCAAGGGGGCGGACTTCTGTCACCGCCGACAGCGGCAGCGGACCATATAGATGCGGGAACAGCACGCCGCCCCGCGACGGCTCCCACACGGGCGGGGGATCCAGTCGGTCGGCGTCGACGGTCACCAGCACAAGGTCTGAGCGTCCCGCGAAATGCAGCTGCGCGGTGCGGCGGACGTGCGCCGGGTCGGAGAAGTGGATGAAGCCGTCCCGTCGATCCAGGTCCGAACCCTTATAGGCGCCGCTGGCCTCGGCGGCCTTCCACTCGTCGCGCGCGCAAATCTTGTAGATCGGCCTCACGGCAGGTCGTCCGGATTGATGAAGCTTTCGTACGTCGGCCGCCCGTTCTCATCGATGGCGTAGATGACCGCCGCTCCCGGCGGAAAGCCGCCCGTGATCCGATCGGGCGAGGCCGGCGATGCGGCCTGTTCCATCATCAGTTCGGCCGCGAACTGGTGGACGCCGGGGTTGTGGCCGATGACCATCAGGGTCGCCGCGCGGTCCGCAGCGGCCGCAACCGCGTCGCGCAGAACCTCCGCCGAAGCGTTGTAGATCTCGGGACCCAGTTCGACCTCGGCGTCGCCGAACCAGGCGCTGGCCGCCTCCCAGGTCTGGTGGGCGCGTTCGGCGGACGAAACCAGGGCGAGGTCGGGACGCGCGCCGCGCTCGAACAGCGCCTTGCCGACGGCCTGGGCCTCCTCGACACCGCGCGCGGTCAGGCCGCGGCCGATGTCGCCTCGGGCGCTGGAAGCCTCCGCTTCCGCGTGTCGCATCAGGATGAGTCGGCGCATGAACGCATCTAGTCGGCTTCGCCGGCTCCGTCCAAGCGAACCGGCGTCGTCGCGCGCATTCCGGCCGCCTGCGGCGTGAGACCGGGCGAGAGCTCATAGGCCGGCTCGGCCGCCCCCACCGGCCGCAAGGCGTAGGTGTTCCGGACCGCCTCAAGCAAGACCACCCCCGACAGGCCCGGCGCCAGGATCTGGCCGACGCTTTCGAACAGGTCGGCGGCCCCCGCCAGCCGGGCCCAGGGCGGGACGAACAGGGCGTGCGTGCGGGCGAAGGGCTCCAGCTCGGCGGCTTCGACCAGCCGCTCCAACTGGCCCAGCGTATAGGGCCGGCCTTGGCCGAAGGGCGTGTGTTCGCTGCGCGCCCACAGGCCGCCGCGCGCCGCCGCCACCAGGATCAGCCGGCCCGACGGGGCCAGCACCCGGCTCATTTCGCGCACCATGGCGACGGGATCCCTGGCCTCCTCCAGGGCGTGCACCGCCAGCACGCGGTCGAAACAGCCGGTGGGAAACGGCAGGGCGTCGTCCTCGACCAGGCAGGTGCGCGAGCGCGGCAGGGGCCAGGCCTCGGCGCCCTGGCCGCCCGGCATGGCCGCGAGCGACCGGCGCGCCTCGCCCATCGCCTCCAGCCAGGGCGGGGCGTAGCCGACGCCCAGGATGTCGAGGCTGCCGGTCGAGCCCCATGCGTCCGACAGCTTGCGGGCGATCATGCGCGCAGCGACCGCGCCCAGGGGCGTCTCGTAGAATCGCCGGACTTCGCTCACCTCGCGCCGCATCGGCCTATATAGAGCAGATGACCCTGAGCATCCGCCAGTTCCCATGCCTGTCCGACAACTACGGCTTCCTCGTGCGCGACGAGGCCACGGGCCAGGTCGCCACAGTCGACACTCCCGACGCCGACGCCATCCTCGCCGATCTCAAGGCCTCGGGCTGGGGCCGGCTGGACATGATCCTCAACACCCACTGGCACCCCGACCATGCGGGCGGCAACGAACGGCTGAAGGCCGAGACAGGCTGCCTGATCGTCGGGCCCGCCGAGGTCCGCCGCATCGCGCCGCTGGACCGCGAGCTTTCAGGCGGCGAGACCATGCGGCTGGGTGACACCGCCTTCGAGGTGCTGCCGGTTGGCGGCCACACGCTCGGCCACATCGCCTACTGGAGCCGGAACGACGCCGTCGCCTTCGTGGGCGACACGATCTTCGCGCTGGGCTGCGGCCGGCTGTTCGAGGGCACGCCCGACCAGATGTGGGAGAGCCTGCGGCGCCTGTCCGACCTGCCGAACGCCACCCGGCTCTACTGCGCGCACGAGTACACGGCGTCGAACGCCCGCTTCGCCCTGTCGGTCGACGACGATCCCGCCGTCAGGGCGCGCGCCGAGGAGGTGTTCGCCTTGCGGGAGCGGGGTGAGCCGACCGTTCCGACCACGGTCGCCCTGGAGCGCGCCACCAACCCCTTCCTCAGGGCGCCGCGGCTGCGGCCTGACCTGGAGCCCGCGCAGGCCTTCGCGGAAATCCGCGCGGCCAAGGACAATTTCCGCTGAACCGACGGCCTACGAGAGGGCCCGCATCACCCGGGCGGACGAGGGTCGGCCGGCCGGCCCGAGGCGCGGCGCAACGGTGAGGACCAGCCGAGAGCCGCTGCGCGCGACGCCGGAGCTGGACCCGAACTGGACCTCGATCTGACGCAGGCCCGCCAGCCGTTCACGACCCGTCTGCGTCTGGGCGAGGCGGACGATGCCGTCGACCGCCACGGTGACCGCATCGCCGACGATGGCCGCCGAGCCGTCGTCGACATCCTGCGCCTCGATGAACAGCTCGCCCCGCATCGCCTGTCCGCCGCGCGCCGCCTCGCGCAGCATGTGCCGGAACAGGGACGTCGGGCTGTGGTCCTGAAGTCGCAACGGCCGCGACGCCGGGCCGAGCGCACACGGCAGGCCGCCGGGCGCGCTGTGGGTGTAGAGGGTCAGGCCGCCCAGCCGCGTGGCGCGCAGCACCACCTCGCCTACGTCGTTGCGGTAATAGACATCGCCACGCACGCCGGCGGTCGGACGCAGCACCCAGATTTCGTTGGACCCCTCGAAGCGAAGCAGGGGCCGCGCGCTGGACTGGTCCAGCACGAAGGCGGGACCGCCCTGGCTGGTGAACCGGGCCACCGGCGGCGCCTCCTGGCGGCGATCGCGGCCAAACAGCCGGTCGCGCAGGGACGGGCCGTCCTGGGTCGACGTCAGGATGAAGACGGCGCGCAGATCAGCGGCCAGATCGCCGGCCTCGGCGCGGAGGGGCGCAAACCAGCCCCCGCACACACAGGCGGCCGCAAAGGCCGCGAGCGCTGCGAATATCCGCACCCGATCAAGCATCGGGAACCGCATTGCCCGGGCAGCTTGGCGGATTTGCGGCGATAAACCGCACCTTTCGAGGGCGCGGCCTAGCCGACCATGTACTGGCCGCCGTTCAGCGACAGGGTGCAGCCGGTCACAAATCCGGCCCGGTCGCCCGACAGCCAGCTGACCATGTCGGCGATCTCCTCGCCCTTACCGAGACGGCCGACCGGGATCTGAGAGATGATGCCGTCCAGCACCTTCTGGTCCATGGCGCCGACCATCTCGGTGTCGATGTAGCCCGGCGCGATGCAGTTCACGGTGATGCCCTTGCGCGCATTCTCGAGCGCCAGCGCCTTGGTGAAGCCGATCATCCCGGCCTTGGCCGCGGAGTAGTTGGTCTGGCCCATCTGGCCTTTCTGGCCGTTGATCGAGGAGATGTTGACGATGCGGCCGAAGTTGCGCTCCCGCATGCCCTCGATGACCTGACGCGTCATGTTGAAAATGGAGTCCATGTTCACGCTGACGACCTGGCGCCACTGCTCAGGCGTCATCTTGTGGAAGAAGCCGTCGCGGGTGATGCCGGCGTTGTTCACCAGCACGTCGATGGGACCCAGCTCGGCTTCGACCTCGGCCACGGCGCGCTGGCAATCCTCGAAGGAGCCGACGTTGCCCTTCACCACCATGACGCCCAGCTCGCTGGCGGTGGCGCGGGCCGCCTCCTCGTTGCCGGAATAGCCGGCGGCGACCTTCAGGCCGTCGGCCTTCAGCCGCTCCACGATGGACTTGCCGATACCGCGCGTGCCGCCGGTGACCAGGGCCACTCTCGTCATGTGATCATCCTCTCGGTCAGGCCTTCTGACGAGGCCTTGTCGAGCATGGTTCTATGCGGGCCCGGTGACGGCGTCACCCCACCGCTGTGACCATTTCGCCTCAGCCTCAACGCTTTCGTCGGATGCGGACGTTCGACGAGCCGGATTCATCGAATCTCCAGCCCGTCCCGCTAGCCTGTGGGGAACTCGATACAGAGCCCCGTCGTTCGGGCAGCATGAAAAGGATTGGTGCTTACGTGTTCCGTCGGATCTGCACACCAGACGAGCTGGACATGATCGAGCACTACCCGACCCGGGCGGAGCGGGTCGCCGACTCATGGGTGCATGCCGTCGCCCTGATGCTGGCGGCTGTCGGCGGTGTCGTCCTCGCGTGGATCTCCGCGGCCAACGGCGGCCCCTCCATGGTTCTGGCCACGGCCGTCTACGCCATATGCCTGATCGGCATGCTGGCGGCGTCGACGGTCTACAATCGCTCAAGGCCCTGCGCGGCGCGGCCCATCCTGCGCCGGCTGGATGAAGGCGCGATCTTCCTGATGATCGCCGGCTCCTACACGCCGTTCACGACCCAGCGGTTCGAGGACCCGGCTTGGGCCGTCGGCTTCACAGCGCTCGTCTGGCTCCTGGGCCTGGGCGGCGCGATCGGCAAGATTTTCGCACCGAGGCTCAACGACACGTTCTGGGGGGTGGTCTACGCCCTGTTCGGCTGGCTGGCGGTGCTGGCCATCAAACCCCTGACCGAAGGGCTCTCGTCCCTGGCCCTCACCCTGCTGGTCGCCGGCGGCGTGATCTACACCCTGGGCGTCCTGATCTTCATCAAGCAGGCGCTGCCGTTCCGCCGGGCCATCTGGCACGCCTTCGTGGTGGCCGGCGCGGGTGTGCATTACGCCGCGATTCTTGTGGGCGTCGTCCTGGTCTCCTGAGGCGCTTGCTGCGGCGCACTGGCGCTGACCTCGCGCATGCGGGATACTCCGCCCACCGAAGTCTGAGCGGGGAACCCCAGCGTGGCTGAATCCGAGAACGGCGCCGACAAGGCCCCAGGCGACCGCGTGGTCATCAAGAAGTACGCCAACCGCCGTCTCTACAACACCGCGACCAGCACCTACGTCACCCTCGACAACCTCGCGACCATGGTTCGCGAGGGCGTGGACTTCGTCGTCTATGACGCCAAGACCAACGAGGACATCACCCGCTCGGTCCTTGCCCAGATCATCTTCGAGGAGGAGAGCAAGGGCGAAAGCCTGTTGCCCATCCAGTTCCTGCGCCAGCTGATCGGCTTCTACGGCGACAGCATGCAGGCGGTCCTGCCGAGCTATCTGGAGATGTCGCTCGACAGCTTCACCCGCCAGCAGGAGCAGTTCCGCAGCCAGATGGCCCAGACCTTCGGCGCGGCGCCCGGGGCCAACCTGTTCGACGAGCAGGTGCGCCAGAACATCGCCATGTTCGAACGCGCCATGAAGATGTTCACCCCCTTCGCCTACGCCCCGCCGGCGCCGCCCAAGCCGGAGCCCGCGCCTCAACCGGTGGCGGACGCCCAGGCGCAGATGCTGGCCGAGATGCGGCGCCAGATGGACGAAATGCGCGCCCAGCTGGAGCGCCTGTCCCGTCCCGGCCAATGAGCGAGCGCCACCCCGACGAGCGGCGTCGGGCCGAGCGCCGCGGCAAGCCCGAGGACAGCCGCGCCCTGGTTCCGGCCGAGCCCGCCCCTGCGACGCGGGCCGGCAAGCAGCCGGCCTCGCCCCTGCCCGACCCGGCCTTCGAGGCTCAGCGCCTTGGCCAACCGGGCGTGAAACGCGGTCTGAAAGGCGGGCAGGAAGTGCTCGCCCAGGCGCGTTCGACCTACCTGCGCTCGGAATTTTCCGGCGCGGCCGAGCGGCGCCCCCGGCCCGGCAAGACGACCAAGACCGAAATCTGAGGGCTCCGGGCGCTGGCCCGGTCCTTGCTTGCCCGGAGAGCTCCAGTCGAGCTTGCCCCGGGGTCGCCCGCAGATGTCCGCAGTCCTTACCTTCGCCTCGCGCGCCTTCGACACCCTCGTTGTGGCGATGATCTTCGTCGCATTCGGCTGAGCCACGCTCGCCCTCGTCAGCTTCGGATAGTCGAACGCCGGTTCTCCGCCACCTAGAAGGCGGGTGGCGGACCCTGGTCCGGCGTGATTGACTGGCGGCATGGGGGTTTTGATGCGTGCGGCGGTGATTTCGGGAGTCGCGGCCCTGTGCCTGGCCGGGACGGCCGGCGCGCAGCAGCGGACAGCCAACGCCGAGCCGGGCCCGGCCACCGCCCCGCCTGAGGCTCGCGCCGTTGACCAGCTGGTCACCGCCGCGCGGCTGGCGGAATGGGGCCGCCGCGCCGAGGACCCTCAGGCCCTGATCGTGGCGGCGCGGATGGTGGCCGAGGTGGCCGTGCGGCCGGACACGATCGAAGGCCGCAGCGAAGGCGGCCAGCCATCGGAGCGCGCCGACCCCGGCCAGCCGTCCATCCAGGGCCTGCTGGAGCAGGCCCGAGCCCTGGCCGACGGCGACGGCGAGACCCTGGACGAGATCGATGCGGCGGCTGCCGTGGCGGCGCGTGGCGTGGTCAACTCCGCCTTCGGGCGCGGACCCATCTATGCGGTGCGGGACATCGAGGCCCAGGCGACCTACTGGTTCCACCTGAACGCGCGCGGCGGCGAGGTGCTGCGCGTGGCCGCCGTCGGCGACGGCGACACCGATATCGACATGATCGTGCGCGACGAGTTCGGCGAGGAGGTCTGCGAGGACCGCGCCTATGACCACTATCCGGTCTGCACCGTGATCCCCGCCTTCACCGGGCGGTTCCGGGTCGACATCATCAATCGCGGACGGGTGTGGACGCGCACCCAGATCCTCAGCAACTGAGGCGGGCGTGCGGGGCGCGGCGATCCTGGCGATGCTGGTGGGCCTGACGTTCGCGCCGCTCGCCGAGGCCGCGCACCAGGACAGCGCCGAAAGCCTCAGGGCCGAGGCCTTCGAGGCCGCCCAGTGGGCCATGACCTCCGACGCCGCCGAGGCGCTGGCCAGGATGTCGGCCCGGTTCGCGCAGGGCGACGACGCTATTGCCGCCCTGGCCGAGGAGCGCGAGGCCCTGATCGCCCGGCGCGACGCGCTGGAGCGCCAAACCGAGCAGGTGAATCAGCTGGAAGGCCCCGACGGCGACCGGCGCCGGGCTGAGGCCGCGGCCGAGTACGCCCGCACGCTTGATCGCCTGCGGGCGCTCGATGGCGAGATCGACGCGCGCTTCCCGGCATACGGCGAACTGACCAGCCCGCGCGCGCTGGACATCGAGCGCGCCCAGGCGCTTCTGAACGAAGACGAGGGGCTGCTGCTGGTGCTGGTCAACCGGGACGCGGCCTATGTCTGGGCGGTGACCCGCGAGCAGGTCGCCTGGGGGCGGGCGGCGGATCTGGGCGAGACCGAGATGACCGCCGTGGTCGCCCGACTGCGCGAGAGCCTGACTACCGAGGCGTCGCGTGGCCAGCCCTATATCGACCCGAGCCAGCTCCAGGCCGGGCGCGGCTTCGACCGGTCCGAGGCGTACCGCCTGTACGACCGCCTGATCCGGCCGGTGGAGAGCGTGCTGGCCGGCAAGACCACCCTGATCACCGTCACCAGCGGCGCGCTCAGCACCCTGCCGCTGGCCGTCCTGATCACCGAGGCGCCGGCGACGGCGGACTCCAGCGCCGCAGCGCTCGCGGCCTCGCCCTGGCTGATCGACCGCTATGCGCTGGCGACCCTGCCAGCGGTGTCGAGTCTGGAGGCCCTGCGCTGCCACCTGGCCGAGCCGGGGCGGCGGCATCCGGGCTGCGCGGGCGGCTCGGGCGAGCCGGGGGACCTGGCCCTTGATGAGAGGGGTGTCATCCTGGCCGCCTTCGGGGCGCCGACCCTGACAGGCGGCGTCCAGCCGGCGACCCGCGGCGCGCCGAGCGCGGGCGATGTCTTCGCCGAAGGGGCGGCCCTGGCGGACACGGAGCGGCTGCGCCGCCTGCCGGCCCTGCCCGGTTCACGCGACGAGCTCCAGGCCCTGGCCGAGCAGTTCCCGAACGCCCTGGTGCGTATGGGCGATCAGGCTACCGAGCGGGCTGTGCGCTTCGAGGACCGCGAGGCCCTGGCCTCGGCGCGATACGTCGTCTTCTCGACCCACGGGCTTCTTGCCAGCGAGGCGGCAGGCCTCAGCGAACCCGGCCTGGTGCTGACGCCGCCAGAAGAGGCGGCGCCGATCGACGACGGGTTCCTGTCGGCGTCCGAGGCGGCCCAGCTCGAGCTGACGGCCGACTTCGTCGTCCTGTCCGCCTGCAACACCGCCGGATCGGACGGGCGGCCGGGCGGGCAGGGCTTGTCCGGACTGGCGCGCGCCTTTTTCTACGCCGGGGCGCGGTCGTTGCTGGTGTCGCACTGGGCCGTGAGCGACCGGGCCACGACACGACTGATCACCGAGACCTTCGCGGCCATGGACGAGCGCGACATCGGCGGTCGCGCGCGGGCCCTTCAGAGCGCCATGCTGGAGGTCCGCTCCAATCGCGCCTGGGCCCATCCCGCCTACTGGGCGGCCTTCACCCTGGTCGGCGAGGCGGCGTGAGAAGCCTGGCGGTCCTGCTGGCGATGGCGGCTCTGGCCTGCGCCGGCGCGGCCCATGCCCAGGAGGCGCCCCGCATCCGGGGCCTGATTGTCGGGGCCTCCCACTATGACGCGGGCGGCCTCGGGCTCACCTCGCTGAGCGGGCCGCGCAACGACGCCCTGCTCATGGCCGACTTCCTGCGCGAGCGCGGGGCCGAGCGGGGCGATCTGATCCTGCTGACCGACGGGATCGAACAGGCGGACTACCGGCCGGTTCTGCCGGTGGCCGCCGACGGGCCGGCGACACGCGCAGAGATCGAGGCGGGGTTCCGCCGGTTGGCCCGGACGGCGCGTCCGGGCGACCAGGTGGTCATCCTGCTGTCAGGCCACGGCTGGCGCCAGCTCGAGGCCGTAGAGGGCTCCGAGCCGGACGGGGTCGACGAGCTGTTCCTGCCCTCCGACTACGGCCCCCTGTCCGCCCGGTTCAACGCCGACGCCTCGGACCGCGTGCCGGGCGCCCTGACCGACAACGAGATCGGGGCCTGGATCGACGCCATCCGGGACACGGGCGCGGACGTCCTGCTGATCGCCGACTTCTGCCATTCGGGAGATTCCGCGCGGGGCGAGCCGGACCTGACCGGCCGGGCCCGCGAGCCCCGCCTGGATCCGCCCGGCGACCGGCGGGGCGGATACGCCGCCTTCTTCGCGGCCCCGGCAGGACAGCGCGCCATGCAGGGCCTGGCCCCCATCTGGGCGCCGCGTGAGGCGCGCGCCCCGCACGGCCTGATCACGGTCTATGCCGTGGCCGCCCTGCGGGACCCCTCGGTCGGTAGCTACGCAGACGCCGCGGCGCGGATCCAGGCGAGCCTGCTTGAGCACGACGTGCGCGACCGCACGCTCAGGCTCGACGCCCCGGCCGAGTTCGAAGGCGAACTCGACCGGCCTGTGCTGGGCGCGGCGGGGCGGGCGGGTCTGCTGGCCTGGACCGTGGAGAAGCCTGCGCTCGAGGCGATCGACGGCCGGGTCGAGCTGGAAAGCCTGAGCCTGAACGCGGGCGCGCTTCACGGCTTGGCGGAAGGCAGCCTCGTCGCCCTGACGGACACATCCGGCGGGCAGGATCGGGTCGTTCTCTACGGCCGGGCGACAGAGGTGACGCCGACGCGCGCCACCCTGACGCCCGCCGCGCACGGGGAGATCGGCGCCGAAGCCTGGCGTGACATTCGCACGGCCACGGGACGGCCCTATACCGACCGGCGGCTCTGGGCGGCCCTGCTGGTCGAGCGCGGCGTGGATTTCGAGTACCGCGTGGCGCGTCCGCGCAGCGCGGGCGCGTCATCCCTCGCCGAGGCGGCGCTGGCGGCCCTGTCGCGGATCGAGGCCGACGACGTGCGCGTCAGGTGGGTCGACCCGGGCGAGGAAGCCGAACTGCACCTGCACCTGATCGACACTGGGGGCGAGCCGACGCTCAGCCTGTCGGAGAGCGCGAACCCCGCAGAGGCGGGGGCGACCCTGGGCTCGATCCCGCTGGCCGGCGCGGCCGAGGCCTCGGGCGGACGGCTCGACGCCTATCTCGCCCAGGCGTTCGCCGACGCACTGCTGCGGGCGGCGCGCGCGCACCGGCTGAAGCTGATCCTGGCCGCGGTCGGCTCCGCCGCCGAAGACGACCCGGCCGACGGGCTGCGCAGCGACCTCTATCTGTGGCGGCCGGCGCGGCCGGCGGCGGGAACGGCAGGGTGCTCGCCGTTCGACCCGCGACACGCCGAACTCTGGGACCAGCCCCCGCCTGACGCCGTGGCCCTGTCGGAGCTGGGGCTCGACGGCCGGGCGCTGACGCTGCGGCCCTGCGATGTGATCTTCACGCGGGTTCGGAACGCGGGCGATGCGTCGCTGGACGTCACGGCCCTGGCCTTTTCGCCGGACGGCGCGATCTGGGCCCTGCCCTGGGCGGACGACCGCAGCGCGGTGCGGTTCGAGCCGGGCCGGGCTCGGCTGGCGGCCTATCAGCTAGACGCTGCGGGTTCGGGCAGCCTGAGGGAGGAGTTGGTGTTGATTGCTGTCGAGGCCGATGCGTTGGGCGGGGCGCCGGTGCTTCGCGCGCCTGCAGCAGCCGGGCGTGGCCTCGCGCGTCACGCTGACGCAGGCTGAGCGGACCCGATCGGAAGGGGCGTCGGACGCCCTGTCGACCCTGCTGGAGGAAGCGCGCTTCGGAGAGACCCGGTCGGGTTCGGCGCCGGTCGCGCCGGACGGGGTGTCCGTCCGGCGCTTTTCGATCCGGGTGGCCGACTAGGCGGCCGGGCGGGTCATGGCGGTGCGATTGCGCAGCCGGTCGCGCTGTTCGGCCAGAGCCTCGGGCGACAGCGGGATCAGGCCGCGGTCCTGCAGGTAGCCGCCGCGCGCGGCGGAGGCGTCCGACAGGAACTCCTCGACGAACTCGGCCAGGCCCGGCGTCGTGTCGAGGTGCGGGATCTTCACGTAGATGTAGAGGCTGCGGGCCAGCGGATAGGAGCCGTCGCCGATGGTCTCCGCAGACGGGGCCACGCCGTTGATCGAGGCGGCCTTCACCTGGGTCAGGTTCTCTTCGAGGAAGGAATAGCCAAACACGCCGAGCGCGCCGGGGGTGCGGGTCAGGGTCTGGACGATGGCGTTGTCGTTTTCGCCCGAGTCGATCCAGCGGCCGTCCTCGCGCAGGGTGTGGGCGAGGGTCTCGAAGCGGTCCTCGTCGCTCTCCTCGAGGGCGGCGATGGTCGGCACCGCCTGGGCGCCCGGCGTCATCGCCAGTTCGAGGAAGGCGTCGCGCGTGCCCGAGGTCGGCGGCGGGCCGTAGACGGTGATGCCTTGGGCCGGCAGGGCCGGATTGACCTGGTTCCAGGCGGTGTTCGGGTTGGCGCCGAAGCCCGAGCCGGTCGGGACCTGGGCGGCCAGCGCCAGGTAGATGTCCTCGGGCCGGAAGTCGAAGTCGCCGCCGTCTCGCGCCGTGGCGATGACGATGCCGTCCGAACCGATCTGGATCTCCAGGATCTGGGTCACGCCGTTGGCGGCGCAGGCGTCGAACTCCGAGGCCTTCATCGGCCGAGAGGCGTTGGCGATGTCAGGGGTGCCCGCGCCGACGCCGGCGCAGAAGGCGTTGATGCCGCCGCCGGTGCCCTGGGATTCGACCCGCGGGGCCGCGCCCCCGGTGCGGCGGGCGAAGTTCTCGGCGACCCGTGTGGCGAAGGGAAAGACCGTGGAGGAGCCGGTGGCCCAGACGCCCTGCGACTGGGCGCCGCCCGAGGCGCCGCCGCCAGAAGGCCCGCAGGCCGAAACGAGCAACAGGGCGACCGCGCCCGCAGCGATTTTCTTCATGATCCGTCCTCCGCCCCGTCGGGGCCTGAGGGCGTGATTACGAGATGGCGGTGACAGGCGCTCGACGGGATCGTGACAGCCTGCCGACGCCTTCATGTCGTTTCGACTACAGCAGGCGCTTGCGCATCACCTGGCTGAGCATGTCGATCAGGGTCACGGTGATGACCACGATGATGGCGATGGCCGAAACTTCGCGGAAGTTGAAGCTGTTGAAGCTCTCGATCAGCGTCTGGCCGATGCCGCCCGCGCCGATCAGCCCTAGCACGGTGGCCGCGCGGGCGTTCGACTCGAAACGATAGAGCGCGAACGACGTCCACAGGGGCGCCACCTGGGGCAGGATGCCCCAGCGGATCTCATGCAGCGGCTGGGCGCCGGTGGCGCGCACGCCCTCCACCGGGCCCTTGTCGATGGACTCGACGGCCTCTGAGAACAGCTTGGCGAGCACGCCGCCGGTGTTGAGCGCCAGCGCCAGCACGCCCGGCAGCGGGCCCAGGCCGACGATGATCACGAAGATCAGGCCGATGACGAGGTCCGGCACCGAGCGCATCAGGTCCATCACCCGACGAACCGGCCAGACCAGCCACATCGGGGCGACGTTGCGCGCGGCCATGAAGGCCAGCGGGATGGCCAGGAACAGCGCCAGGAAGGTGCCCCACAGCGCGATCTGGATGGTCTCCAGCATCTTGCGCAGGAAGAACTCCAGCCGGGTGAAGTCCGGGCTGAGCAGGGCGCCGGCCAGTTCGCCGGCCGAGGTCGAGCCCGAGAAGAGGCGCGGCAGGTTGTCGATGTCGACGGCCTTGAAGGCGAAGGCGAGCGCAATGGCGATGCCGCCCCAGAGCAGCAGGTCGACCAGGCGCGACATCAGCGACGGGCTGGGCGGCGCCGGAATGCTGGAGGCGGCGACGGGCTGGGTGGTCAAGGCTGGACTTCCTGGGCGGCGACGACGCGCGCGTGGATTTCGTCATAGGCGGCCTGGGCCCGCGCGATCGCAGCCTGGTCACCCGAGCGGCGCGCCTCGATGAGGGCGACCGACGCCTCCATCTCCCGCACCGGGTCGAGGTAGCTCTGGTCCGCGGCCTGGAAGCCGCCGTACTCGAGGCCTTCGAGGACCTCCTGTTCGGCCGGGTCGTCGCCGTAGGTCAGGAAGAAGCTGCGGACGCGCTCGATCGTCGCCGGATCGAGGTCGTTGCGGACGACGATGGCGCTCTCAGGGATCGGCGGGCTCCGCCAGATAACTTCGAGGTTTTCCGCCGCGCGCGGGTTCTGCCGCGCGGTGAACAGCAGGCCGACGTCATTGTTGGTGGCGACGTCGATGACGCCGTTGGCGACGGCCAGCGCATTGGCCTGGTGATTGGCGTTGCGGACTTCGCTGAAGCATTCGGACGGATCGACATTGGCCGGGCCGAACAGGAAGGCCATGGGGGCGAGCGTGCCCGAGGTGGAGCGGGCGTCGCCCATGCCGAAGGAGATGTCCCCCTCGCAGGCCATGACGCGCTCCAGGGTGATGCCCGAACCGCGGCGAGTGATCAGGACCGAGCGATAGTGGGTCTCGCCCTCGGAGTTCATGATCCGGCCGATCACCTGGCCATTGGCGCGGTTGACCGCGTCGAGCGCCGGCAGGGCCGAAATCCAGGCCACCTGGACCTGGCCGGCGCGCATGGCCTCGACCAGCAGGGTGTAGTTGGCGACGAAGCGGAGCTCGACCTCCAGGCCGGTCTCCTCGCGCAGGTCGTCGATCAGCGGCGCCCACAGGGGCTCGGACGAGGCCTGGCTTTCCGCCGGCAGCACGGCGAAGACGATGCGGTTCGGATCGGCCGCTTCCTCGCCGCCGTTGCAGGCGGTCAGCAGCAGGGTGGCGCCGACGGCCAGGCCGGCCAGCACGCCCTTGGCGCCGCGACGGGTGATGGAGCCGATCATGTGGGATCTCCTTCCCAGAAGGCGTCCTCGATCTCGGGACCGTAGATTTCAATGAGGGTAGGCTTGTCGAGGCCGGAGGACGGGCCGTCGTAGGCCACCTGCCCCGCCTTCAGCGCGATGACGCGCTGGCAGTAGCGGATGGCGTAGTCGACCTGGTGCAGGGTGACGATGACGCCCATGCCGTCACGCTGGTTCAGCTCGACCAGCAGCTCCATCACCTTGCGCGCGGACACGGGGTCCAGCGAGGCCACCGGCTCGTCGGCCAGGAGCGCCTGGGCCCCCTGGACGATGGCGCGGGCGATGGCGCCGCGCTGCTGCTGGCCGCCGGAGAGGGTGTTGGCGCGCTGGGCGGCGTAGTCGGAAACGCCCACGCGGTGCAGCGCCGCCATGGCGCGCTCGCGGTCAGCCTTCGGCCAGGCCCCGGCCAGGCCCGTCAGGAACGGCACCCGGCCGAGCACGCCAAGCATGACGTTCGAGAACAGGCTCAGCCGGCCGACCAGATTGAACTGCTGGAAGATCATGCCGAGACGGGCGCGGGTGCGCCGCACGTCGCCGGCGATGCGGCCGTTCTTCTGAACGGGTTGGCCGAAAACCTCGATGACGCCCTTGCCGGGATCGATGGTCTGGAGGCCGGAAATGGAGCGGAGCAGGGTCGACTTGCCCGAGCCGGACGGGCCGATCAGGGCCACCATCTCGCCGGCCCCGACCTCGACGGTCACGCCGTTGAGGGCTTTGCGCTGTCCGAACGTCTTGGACACGTCGCGCGCCAGAACGAGCCGGGGAGAGGCGGCGGCGGCAGTAGAGCTCATGGTCTCGCGGAAAGCTGATGGCGACGGCGCCGCATGACGCGCGAGAGGCGCTCCGGCAAGTCTTAATGCCATGCGGGCGGCGTTTCCGTCCAGAGCGGCTTGCGGCCGCTCTGGGCGGAGGACCGCTTACTGCGCCGGTCGAACCTCGACCGGCAGGCCAAGCGCTTCCAGTTGCGGACGGACGACCGAAGCATCGCCGACGACGACCCAGACGAAGCGGCTGGGGTCGATGGCGCCGCGCGCCGCCTGATCCAGCGACTGGGCCGTCAGGCCGAGATAGCGCGTACCGGCCTGCTCCCAGTAGTCGTCTGGGCGCTGGAACAGCACATTCGAGCGCAAGGCGCCGAGCACCGCCGAGGAGGTCTCGAACTGGCCGGCCAGACGGCGCGTGGCGGCGTCCATGACCAAGCCGAGTTCGCGCTCGTTCACGCCCTCGTCGCCCAGGAAGCCCTGGTGGACCGCGATGATCGAGGCGATGGCCTCGCCGGTGCGGTCGGCCTGGACCGGAGCGTTGATGACGTAGGGCGAGCGGCCCTCCAGCGCCGAGACGAAGCTGCGCGAGCCGTAGGACCAGCCGCGCGTCTCACGCAGGTCGGTGTTGATCCGCGAGGAGAAGCCGTTGCCGAGCACCTCCATGGCGGCGTCCAGCACCAGACGGTCGTCCGTGCCGCGCACGTCCAGCACCTGACCGCCGAGGATCAGCGACTGGGGCGACTGCGGCCGGTCGATCAGGATGATGCGGGGCTGCGGCGCCGGGACGTCGCCGATGGCCTTGGTTCCGCGCGGGGTCGACGGCGCGGCCCAGTCCCCGAAGCGCGATTCCAGCTGCGGCAGGATTTCCGACATCGGACGGTCCGACACCACGAAGATGCGGGCGTTGTCGGGACGGATCCACGCCTGGTGGAAGCCGACGATGTCCTCGCGGGTGACCGCCTGGACCGCCGCCGCCTCGCCGAGGCCGCTGGTGCCGCGGCCGTAGCCGCTGCCTTCGCCGTAGAGGGCGGTGAACAGGGCGCGCGTGCCCAGGCCGCCGGGTTGCGACAGCTCGCTGGCGATGGCGGCAAGTTGCTGGCCGCGCAGGCGTTCGACCTCTTCCGGAGCGAAGGTGGGCTCGCGGACGACCGCTTCGAGCAGGTCCAGCGACGGGGCCAGGTTCGGCGTGACCGAGGTCAGGCTGACCACCGTGCGGTCCATCGAGGCGCTGGCGTCGACCGAGGCGCCGAGACGCTCCTGGGCCTCGGCCAGCTGGGTGGCGTTCATGCCGCCGGCGGCCTCGGTCATCAGGTTCAGCATCAGCGACTGCAGACCGAGCTGGTTGGCCGGATCGGCGGACCAGCCGGCGTCGAACTCGACCGCCACCCGCGTGGCCGGCACGGAGGCCGCCTGCGAGAAGACGACTTCGATGCCGTTCGACAGGCGGGCCCGTTCGATGGCGGGGAAGTCCAGCGGCGACACCTGGCCGATTTCCGGCAGGGGCGGACGCGGGGTCGGGGTGTATTCGACCGGCGCGCTGGCCGGAGCGGCGCCCGAAGGCGTGGCCGAGGCCTCGACGTAGGCTTCGCGCTCACCGGGTTCGACGCGCAGGGCGTAGACCGGACGGGTCAGCCAGCGCTGCATGACCTCGGTCACCTGGGCCGGGGTGACCTCGGCGTAGGCGCGCAGCTGGCGCTGATAGAAGTCCGGGTCGTTGGCGTAGAGAGCGCCTTCGGCCAGGGCCGTGGCGCGGCCGCCGAAGCCGCCGACCTGCTCAAGACCATAGATGCGGCCGGCGACCTGCTGGGTCACGACGCGGCGGACCTCGTCCTCGGTCGGGCCGTTGGCGATGAAGTCGGCGATGATGGCGTCCAGACGCGCGGCGACGGCGTCGGGGTCCTGACCGGGCTTCACGTTCACGACGACGTCGAAAAAGCCGAGGCGGTGGAAGGGCTGGTAGGAGGAGGTGACCGAAACCGCCGTCTGGTCGCCGCGGACCAGCTCATTGTCCAGGCGCGAGGAGGCGAGGCCGCCGAGCACCGAGGCGCCGACGCTGAGCGGGATGGACTGCTCGTCCAGCAGGCCGGGCACGACCCAGCTGCGGTACAGACGGACGTACGGCACCCGGTCGTGCATGACCTGGCTGATCGGCGCATCCAGGGTCGGAATGTCGGCCTGGGCGGGCTCGTTCACCGGACCGCGCGGGATGGAGCCGAAATACTGCTCGACCAGCTCGCGCGCGCGCTCGACCGTGACATCACCGGCCAGCACGAGCACGGCGTTGTTCGGGCCGTAGTTCTCGATGAACCAGGTCCGCACGTCGTCCATCGAGGCGGCGTCCAGGTCGGCCATCGAGCCGATGGTCGAGTGACGGTAGGGGTGGCCTTCGGGGAACATGGCCTCGAGGCGGGCGTACTGGACCAGGCCGAACGGGTTGTTGTCGCCCTGGCGCTTCTCGTTCTGGACGACGCCCCGCTGGAGATCGAGAGTCTCCTGGGTGATGGCGCCCAGCATGTGGCCCATGCGGTCGCTCTCGACATAGAGGGCGTATTCGAGCGCCGGGGTGGCGACCGTCTGGAAATAGTTGGTGCGGTCGAACCAAGTGGTGCCGTTCAGGTCGGTGGCGCCGATGCCCACCAGCCGGGTGATGTAGCTGCCCGGCGCGTTCTCGGAGCCGCCGAACATCAGGTGTTCGAACAGGTGGGCGAAGCCGGTGCGGCCGGCCGGCTCGTCCTTGGAGCCGACGTTGTACCAGACCGACAC